>NZ_JBEZDL010000011.1:0-333999 GCF_040648295.1 Amycolatopsis sp. NPDC049159 | reverse complement strand
TGGTCGTGGTGGCCAGTGTCCGGGCGGCGGCGCGGCCGAGGCTCAGTGGTGTCTGTTCGGATTCCACCGGGTCGGTGACAGTCACAGCGAAAACCCCTCATCAATCGCGTCGGAGCGAAATTCGCGTGGTCCAGCGAAGTCGCGAAATCAACATAGCAACGGCGCGCCACCGCACAATGCCACGATCGGGTCACCGAGTTCGATTGACGGGAGCCGCGCCGCCATTTCGGACACCCGCCGCCGGAGGCTCGGTCACCCCCGGTGTGCGAGCGTCACCCGGTCGGGAAGTGCCCAGCTCATAAGGGGAACAGCCGGTCGCCGGCCGGAGCGATGACCGCCGTCCGGCCGCCGGGAACTGGGCCGAACCGGCGAAATCCTGGACCGGGGTGCGGCCACCCGGATGAATCGAACAATGTACGGTTGTCCGGCCGGAAACCGGTGACTACTGTCTCGCTGGTTACCAATCCGGCGGCAGTCACGGCGGAAACCGGCACGTCGTGTGGATCGGCCGCGGACCGCGTCCGCCTGCTTTCGGCCGGATTGGTGACTTGGGTGATCCCGGTGGTGGAAACCCCCGGCGGGGAAAGGACGTGGATGAACATCTTCGTGACCGGTGCGCTCTGGGTGGCCGGCGCGGCCTTGGTGGGGGGCCTGATCGCCTACCTGGTCCGCCGGTTCGGCTGGGACGAAGGCCGGCCCGACAACAACGACGCGGCGGGCCAGGTGTTCACCATCGTCGGCGGGCTGCACGCGGTGCTGGTCGCGTTCGTGCTCATCTCCCTGTTCGACTCCGTCGGCTCCGCGAGCCAGGACGCGCAGACCGAGGCCGACAGCCTGGTCGCGGCCACCTGGGCGGCCGACGCGCTGCCCGCCGACACGAAGGACCGGGTGCGCGAGCTCGCCGTCGCCTACGCGCGCACGGTCGAGGACCAGGAGTGGCCGCGCCTGGCCGACGGCGGCGCGATCCCCGCGACCGGCTGGACGCAGCTCGACCAGATGCGCCAGGCGGTCGCGGCCGCCGACGTCGACGGCGACTGGCAGATCGACCGCAAGACCGAGGCCACCAACCAGCTCTGGTCGGTCTACCAGGCCCGCCAGCAGCGGCTGGCCAACTCCGGCGGCGGCGGGGTCGGCGCGGTCGTCTGGTTCGCGCTGATCCTCGGCAGCATCATCACCGCGATCCTGCTGCCCAACCTGTTCGGCGGCACCCGGCTGGCCGCGCACATCATCATCGTGTCCACGCTGGCCGGCACGATCACGTTGCTCCTCTTCGCGATCCACGAACTGCAGAACCCGTTCAGCGGCGGGGCGAAGGTGCCGCCGGAGGCGTTCACGACGGCGCTGGACCGGCTGGCTTGACCGGCACGCGGGCCCGCTGGGCGGCGATGCTCGGCGTCGCCGCGGCGGTCTCGGCGCTGCTCGCGGCGACCGGCTGGCTCACGCCGTCCCGGCAGCCGGCGGCCCAGGCGCCGGACCGCTGCACCATCCTGCAGGCGGAAAACGAACGCAGCGGCGCGCCGACGACGTTGCGGCTGCTCGACCTGCCCAGCGGTGCCACGAAACGCCTGACGCAGGCCGGGTACTGGATCAACGCGATGGGGTACTCCGCCGCTCAGGGCCTCGTCTACGGCGTCGCCGACGGCACCCGCGGCGGCCGGTACGCCCACGGCGCGCACGCCGTCCGGATCGACGGCCAAGGCACCGTCACCGACCTGGGCGTGATCGGCCGCGCGGGCGCGACGCGTCCACTGTGGAGCCTGGTCACCGGCGCGACCGCCGGCGCGGTCGCCGGGAACCGCTGGTACGTCCGGCAGGACAGCGATCTGTACACGGTGGACATCAGCCCGGCGACCCAGGACTACCTGCGGGTCGTGCACCGGACGCCGCTGCGGCCGGTGTCGCTGGCCGTCGGCGTCGACGACTTCGCCTACGACCCGGTGGACGGGCTGCTCTACGGCGTCTCGACGACTTCGCGCGGCGGCGGTGCCGTCGTCACGCTCGACCCGGCGACCGGGAAGGTCGTGCCGGTGCCCGGGCTGAGGTTCCCCGACGGCGGCGCGTACGGCTCGGTCGTGCTCGGCCCCGGCGCGATCTACGCCACGGCCAACCGCGACGGGCACCGCAGCGTCACCTACCGGCTGCCGCGTGACGGCTCGGGCCCGGCGGTCGAGGTCGCGACCGGGCCGGTGCTGGTGAGCGGTGACGCGGCCGGCTGCCTCACCGAAACACCGCCGCCCCCGCCGCCACCCCCGCCCCCGCCGCCCACGACGTCGTCGCCTGAGCCATCTCCGCCGCCGACCACGACACCGGCCCCGCCGCAGACGACGACCCCGGCACCGACGCCGACCCCGACCACCCCGGCGCCGGAACCCCCGCCACCGCCGCGGCCGCCGCCGGTCGAACAGCCGGCCGCCCCGGTGCCGGCGCCGGCACCCACGCCGGCGCCGGTCGTCCGCCCCCGGGAGGTCACCCCGGCACCGGCGCCGCCGCCGACGTCCGCACCGCGCGCGCGGCCGACCGAGAAACCGCAGCCGGCGGCCGACGACACCGCGCACCGGACCCGGCAGCAACGCCGCTGGGGGCTCACCGCGCTGATCCTGGTGCTCGGCGGCGGAGCCGCGGCCGCGCACGGACGGCGGCACCGTTAAGGCCGGCGCCTTCTCGAAGACGTCCGTTGTCCACTTCGGCCGCTCAGACTCCTCCTCCGGCGCGATCGGCGCGCCGGAGGAGGAGAACCGGATGAAGCGGGTACGAATCGCCCTGGTGGCCGGGGTGCTGGCGCTGCCGCTGGTGGCGGCGGGACCGGCGGCGGCCCACGACCACGGCCCGCGGGCGAAGGACGACCACTACCGCGTGCGCGCGGGGCAGCCGCTGCGGGGCGGGGTGCTCGGCAACGACCGGTCGGCCACCGCGGTCGTCCGGCACACCGCGGCCGCGCACGGCACGGTGGCGATCGGCGCCGACGGGACGTTCCACTACACCCCGGCGCCCGGCTTCACCGGCCGGGATTCCTTCACCTACACCGTTTCCGACGCGGTGAAGCTCTACCCGACGGCCCTCCCGCCGCTGGCGACGATCGGCGGCGTCGAGGTCAAGGGCGGCGCCTACGGTTCGGCGCTGACCCCGGTGCCCCTCTCCCGTGACGAGGTCTACGGCCTCACCGACCGCGGCCCGAACGTCGACGCGCCCGGTGGCGGCAAGATCGAGCCGCTGCCCGCGTTCACCCCGGCGATCGGCAAGTTCCGGCTGCGGGACGGGAAGGCCGTGCTGGAGAAGGTGGTCCCGCTGCGCGCGGCGGACGGCACGCCGTACAACGGCCAGGTCAGCCCGGTCGCCGACACCGGCGAGACCATCGTCGACCTGAACGGGAACACCCTCCCGAAGTCCGCGAACGGCTACGACTCCGAAGGCCTGGTCGCCCAGCGCGACGGCACGTTCTGGGTGTCCGACGAGTACGGCCCCTTCATCACGCACTTCGGCCGCGACGGCCGCGCGCTCGAGCGCCTCTCGCCGTACGACGGCTCGCTGCCGGGCGAGCTGAAGTACCGCGTCCCCAACAAGGGCATGGAAGGCCTCGCGCTCACCCCGGACGGCCGGACGCTGGTCGGCGTCATGCAGTCGGCGCTGCAGCAGCCGGACCTGACGAAGAAGCCGGGCAACGTGACGACGTTGCGGATCGTCACCGTCGACCTGCGGACCCGCGCCACGCACGAGTACCTTTACCTGCTCGACGACCCGGACGCGACGGGCACCGCCGTCAGCGAGATCACGGCGCTGTCGGCGACGCGGTTCCTGGTGGACGAGCGCGACGGCAAGCCGGAGCCGGGTGCGTTCAAGAAGCTGTACGAGATCGACCTGAGCGGCGCCACCGACGTCGGCCCGCGCGCCGCGGGTTATGACGCCGTCAAGGGCGGGCTGCTCGTCGGCGGCAAGAGCATCGACGCCTACGTCGGCAAGGACACCACCGCCCAGGCGACCGCCGACCTGGCCGCGGCCGGCATCAAGCCGGTTTCGAAGAAGCTGTACCTCGACCTCGGTGCCCTGGTGACCGGGCTGGACCCGAGCGGCGGCTTCTTCGGGCACGACAAGGTCGAAGGCGTCGCGACCACCGACGGCGGCCGGACCGTCGTGATCAGCAACGACAACGACTTCGGCATCGACGGCGTGACGAACGCGGCACCGCCGTACGCGCTGCACCCGAAGACACTGCCGGACGGCCGTCAGGACGACGGCGAGTACCTGGCCGTCGACACCACGAGGCTCCCGGCGGCGACGAGCACCGCGACGGTCACCATCGACGTGCGCTAGTACTTGAACTGGTCGACGTTGTCGGCGGTGATGAGCAGCGGATCGCCCAGCAGGACGGTCTTCGACGGGGCGTCGAACTTCACCGCCGGCAACTCCAGGCTCACCTTGTTGACGGCCTGGAGCGGCTTGCCGTCGGCGACCTGCTTCGCCGTCCACGCGGTGAGGTAGCCGAGCGACTCGACGTTCCACAGCACCGACTGCGAGCAGGACCCGTCGAGCAGGAACGGCTTGATCGCCTGCGGCGTCCCGACCCCGACGGTGAAGACCTGGCCGATCTTTTCCGCGTCGCGCACGGCCTTCGCGACGCCGGGCGCCGACGTCGTGCACTCGCCGATCAGCCCGGTCAGGCCGGGGTGGCGGGCCATCAGCTCCTTGGCGAGGTTCGTCGCGGTGTCCTGGTCCTCGCCCGCGTAGACGGTCTCGACGAGCTGGGCCTTCGGGTACTGCGTGGCGGCGTAGTCCTTCTGGACCGCGATCCACGTGTTGAGGTTCGCCGCGGCCGGGCCGCAGGAGACGATCGCGTACTGCCCGGTGCCGCCGGTCTTCTTCATCAGCGCGTCGACGAGCGCGGTCCCGATGCCCTTGGCGGTGGCCTGGTTGACGAACACCTCACGCTGCGTGCCCGGCGCATCGGTGTCCGAGGTCAGCACGTGGATGCCCTTCGCCCGGGCTTCGCCGATCACCTGCGCGAGCGCGGCCGGGTCGTTGGGCGCCACGACGATGACGTCGACCTTCTTGGCGATCAGCTCACGGAGGATGGCGACCTGGGCGGCCGGGTCGACGCTGCCCGGCGCGTTCGTGGACCACGCCACGCCCAGCTGCTTCGCGGCTTCCTGCCCGCCTGTGTCCATGGCCTCGAAGTACGGGATGCCCCCGATCTTCGGCACGAAGGCGACCCGGGTGGGAGCCGGCGCGGGCGCGCTGCCCAGCTGGTCCGAGCAGCCCCCGACCGTCAGCACGGCACCCAGCAGCAGCGTCGCGACCAGCCGGAAGGTCTTCGTCGGCCCTCGCATCCCACCCATTCCTCATGACTTGCGGACGGTCTGCGCACGGTGGAGACCAAGGGCGAACGGTAGGGCCCCGGGTAACGGAGGTCAACGGGATGTGCGCAAAGGGTTACGGAAGTGAGTTCTGCTCCGGGTGGATGAGAAGAAGATCGCCTGGTCGGCGGTGTCGGCCACGCAGGGTGACGATGACGCCCTCTCGAGCTTCCCTCGTCGCTCGGCGTGTGACTCGCGGAACTCGCGTTTGGTACCCCCCAGGGGTATAGTCGCCGGCATGAACGAACAGCACGGGGCTTCGTGGGCGACGGCGATCCAGGCGACCCTCCACTGCCTGACCGGCTGCGCCATCGGTGAGGTGCTCGGCATGGTGCTGGGCACGGCGTTCGGCCTGCACAACGCGGCGACCGTGGTCCTGTCGATCGCGCTGGCCTTCGTCTTCGGCTACGGCCTGACCATGCGCGGGGTCCTGAAGTCGGGCCTGGGCGTCCAGGCCGCCTTCAAGGTCGCGCTCGCCGCGGACACCGTGTCGATCGCCGTCATGGAGCTGATCGACAACACCGTGGTCGTGGCGATCCCGGGGGCGATGGACGCGGGGCTGGCCAGCTTCCTCTTCTGGCTGGCCTTGGCGCTGTCGCTGGCGATCGCGTTCGTCGTCACGGTGCCGGTCAACAAGTGGATGATCGGGCGCGGTCTCGGCCACGCCAAGGTGCACGCGCACCACCAGCACTGAAAACACGTCCGGGGAGGTGGCGGCCTCCCCGGACGCCGCTACACGCTCGACAGGTCGACCGCGCGGTCGACCTTCCGCCGGTCCAGCACCCGCAGGATGCCTTCCAGCAGGTAGTAGTCGGCGTAGGGGAGCGACACCTCGACGCCGTCCTCGGCCGGGCGGTTGCGGGTGCAGCGGGCGACGCTCGCTTCGGCGCGCGTGGACTTCGTCGTCAGGCACGTGCGCGACACCGCCGTCAGGATGCGCAGCGCGCTGTCCCGGTACTGCGGGCGGTGCGTGAGCTCGGCCAGGTCCAGCAGGCCGCACGCCATGATCACGCCGGCCGAGGCGTCCTTGACGTCGTCGGGGGCCTGCGGCGCCAGGTAGTCCCACACCGGCACGTGGTCGGCGGTCAGCCGGGACAGCGCGTAGTCCGCGAGGCGCCGCGCCGTCGTCAGGAACTCCGGGTCGCCGGTGCGCCGGTGGATCGTGGTGAACCCGTAGACGCCCCACGCCTGCCCGCGCGACCAGCACGACGCCGGGCTGTAACCCTGCACGGTGTTCGGCCCGACCGGCGCGCCGGTGACCGGGTCGAAGTCGAACACGTGCGGCGTCGAACCGTCGGGACGCGGGAAGTTCTTCTGCGCGGTCCTGGCGTGCGCGACCGCGATGTCCAGGTACGCCGGGTCCCCGGTCTGCTCGGTCGCGAACGCCAGCAGGTCCAGGTTCATCATCGTGTCCATGATGACGCGGCCGGCGTTGTCCGGGTCGTTCAGCGCACCCCAGGCGCGGATGAACTTCCCGGCCGGGTTGTAGCGCTTGATGAGCGACGACGCGGCCTGGATCGCGCCCGCGCGCCACTTCTCGTCGCCGGTGAGCCGCCAGGCGGTCACCCACGAGGGGTAGAAGAGGAAGCCGAGGTCGTGCGTGCCGGTGTCGGTCCGGCGCGGCGCGAGTTTCTCCGCGGACGCCAGCGCGAGGGTCTTGAATTGTTCCTCGCCGCTGTGCAGCCAGGCCAGCCACAACTGGCCGGGCCAGAATCCGCCGACCCAGTCGCCATTCTGCGAATAGGTCCATTTCTCGAACTTCGTGCCGACCGGGAACGCGGTGACGCCGGGGGCCACCGCGCGCAGCTTCGCCACCGCGTAATCGGCCGCTTGGCGGAGCGTCCGGGTCACGGTGGCCTGGTCGGGAACTTCGGGGGTGGCCGCGAAAGCAGAGGTCGAACTGCTCGCGGCCACCGCGGCACCGGCCGCGGTGGTCAGCAGGGTTCTCCGGGAAACGCTCACAGGGGACCGCCATTCCGTGCGGGGAAAGTGCCCGGAATTTTTGCACGGTCACCCGTGAGTTGTACACCCGGCGGACTCGCATTCACGCTTGTGAATTGACGTCCCGGTGAGCGGGAATGGCGGAGAAAAGGGCGAAGGCCCGGTGGGGGACACCGGGCCTTCGCTGTTATCGCGGGGGTGAGGGCAGTCAACCACGCGATGATCGAGGCTCACTCGAGCCGCGCTTCAGAGCTTCAGTGCTTCAGCACTTCGGCGCCACCGGGAGGTCGGAGCCGGTCTGCAGGTAGGTGTCCGACACGTAGTGGCCGGGGCCGATGCGGTCCCAGATGTTGCTGGTGCCGAACTTGCCGGTGACGGTGTCGCCCTCGACGTAGCACTCGATGGTCACCTTGGCGTAGTTCGCCGCGAGGCCCTTGATGGCGGCCGACGTGCTCGCGCTCGCCCGGACGTTCATCGGGTCGCCCGCGGTGCTGACCACGCCGGTCGGGCCGGAGCCGGTCCACAGGTAGGTGACGTTGACGTTGCCGTTGTCGGACATGCCGAGCCCGTCCCAGAAGACGCCGTCGGCGAGGTCGATGCCGGCCGGGTTCGCCACCTTGTAGCCGAGGCCGCTCTTGCCGCCGTTGTACCCGTTGTAGTAAGCGGCGTACGCCTCGGGCTGGCCCTGCGGCAGGTCCTTGAACTTGGTCCGGGTCGCCGCCGGGTTCCAGTAGTCGTCCTGCTCGTTCCACGGGCCGATGTCCCACACCGGCGCGTACTCGCACTTGCTGCCGTCGGTGCGGCAGACGCGCACGGAGTAGGTGCCCGATCCCTTGCCGGACAAGCCTTTTCCGGACGGCAGCGCGACGAAGTGGTCGCGGCTGGTGATGACGTGACCGTTCGCGGTCGTGCCGCCGATCAGGCCCTCGCGGGTGCCGTAGACCTTGTAAGTCAGCGCGGCGGCCGCGGCCAGCGCGTTGACCTGCGGGGCGTTGTCGGCGCTGAGCTTGACGTCCTTGACCGTCGGCCGCACGCCGTCGGTGCTGCTGTGCAGGCTGATGCGCACCTGCACGGCGGAGACGGCGGTCTTGAGCGTGGTGCCCGCGGGCGTCCACTCGGTCCAGTCGTTCACCCCGGTCCGGCCGCGGACGTCGACGTCGACCGAGGTCCCCTTCGGCGTGTCGGCGGCCAGTTCCGCGCTGACGCGGTTGGCGGCGGAGCCGAGCGCGTGCTCGGCGGTGGTGAGACTGCCTTCACTGCCGGCGAAAACCCGCGCGGTTCTGTGCCACGCGGCGTCGGCCAGCGTCAGCGTTCCGCCGGTGCCGGCGACGTTGACGTCATCGCTGTCCACAGTGGACACATCGGCGGTCCAGCTCGCGCCATCGGTCTTCGCCGCGGCCTGGGCGGGTGCTCCGGCCAGCGCCGTCACCGCCCCCGCGGCCAGAACCGCCGCGGTCACGCGGCCGGCCTTCCTGATCCGGATCATCCCCGGTTCTCCCTTCGCACCTGTTCACTCGAACGTGGCGAAAGACTGACGGGACGACGTACACGATCCGTACAAGCAGGTTGTGCACCCGGGCGTCAGGCGGAAACGATGTGCGGCGGCTCGGCGGGCGCCGCGGGAGCCGGGGGCCGGGAGGAGGACAGCTCCCGCCAGATCGCCAGCGCCCGCTCCGAGTAGTCCCGCGACCGCTCCGGCTGCGAAAGCGCCCGGTGCAGCTCCCCGAGCAGCTGCGAAACCTCCGCCTCCGACCGGCGGTCCCCGTTCCGGCGGTGCACCGACAACGAGTTCACCAGCAACAGCTGCGCATGCGCGAAGTCCCCACTGTGCAGGCACAACTCACCGAGGTTCTGGTTCGCGTACCCCACACAATGATCGTCACCGAGGTCGGTGAAGATCGCGATCGCCCGGTCGACGTGCTCGCGGGCCGCCGCCAGGTTGCCCTGGTGCTGGAACAGCAGGCCCAGGCGCTTGAACGCGTGGGCTTCGCGGTGCCGGTCGCCGATCGCCGCGGACAGCTCCAAGGCGTCGGTGAACCAGCGCTTCGCCGCCGCGTAGCAGCCTCGGGACATCCAGACCGCGCCCGCGCCGATGCGGGCCACCGCTTCGCCGTGCGGGTCGTCCGCCTCCGCGAACAGCTTGAGCGCCTCGTGGCAGTGGTCGAGTGCGCGGTCGTCCTCGCCCTCGATGCGCAGGATCGTGGCGAGCCCGGTCAGCGCGATGCCGGCCCCCTGCGCGTCGCCGACCCGCTCGAACAGCGCCCGGGACTCCTCGAACGCCACCCGCGAACCCGCGTATTCGTCCTGGTAGAGCAGGTACTGCCCGAGGTTGCGCTGGACGATCGCCTCCGCGCGCAGTGAGCCCGTGCGGCGGGCCGCGGCCAGGGCGATGAGGTGGGTGCTGTGCCAGTCGTCCTGGTGGCCGCGCAGGTCGAAGTACGGTGCCAGCGCCGACGCCAGCTGCCAGGCCAGGTCGTCGAAGCCGTTGTCCGCGGCCAGGGAAACCGCCGCGACGCTGGTGTGGCGCTCGGCCGCGAACCACGCCGCCGGGTCGTCGGGCAGGACGTCCGCGGGCACCGCCGGGCGCGGCAGCTCGTCGTCGCAGTACATGCCGAAGAAGTGCAGCGGCATCCGGCGCGCGGCCTCCAGCGCCAGCGCCAGGTAGCCGGTCAGGACCCGGCGCAGGGCAGCCCGCGTCTTCTCCGCGTCGCTCCGCGCCGCCAGCTCGACCGCGTACACGCGCAGCAGGTCGTGGAGCCGGTACCGCGGCTGCCCCGCCGAATCGGACCCGACCAGCTCGACGAGGTGGCCGTCGACCAGCACGTCGAGCACGTCTTCGGCGTCGCGGCGGCCGAGCACGGCCGCGACCGCCCACGGCGGGAACTGGACCGGCCCGAGCAGCCCGAGCCCGCGGAACGCGGTGGCCGCGGACATCGGCAGCAGGTCGTAGGACAGCGTCACGCTCGCCCGGACGGCGAGGTCGCCGACGCGCAGTTCGTCGAGCCGCCGGTGCTCGTCGCGCAGCCGGTCGGCCAGCAGCCGCAGCGTCCAGCCCGGCCGGTGCGTCAGCTTCGCGCCGGCCACCCGGATGGCCAGCGGCAGGTGCCCGCACTGGCGCAGGATCGCCGCCGCGCTCTCCGGCTCGGCGGCCACCCGCTCGGCGCCGACGATGCCCTGCAGCAGCCGCGCGGCCTCGGCCTCGGGCAGCAGGTCGACGTCGACCGCCTTCGCGCCGGCCAGCCCCGGCAGCCGGATCCGGCTGGTCACCAGCACCGCGCACGCGCCGGCCCCGGGCAGCAGCGGCCGCACCTGGGCGGCGCTCCCGGCGTCGTCGAGCACGACGCACATCCGCCGCCCGGCCAGCCGCGACCGCAGCAGCGCCGACCGCTCGGCCGGCTCCCGCGGCAGGCCCGCGTCCGGGACGCCGAGCGCGTGCAGCAGCTCGGCGAGCACGCCCATCGGCGCGCGCGGCGAAGACGACGTGCCGGCCAGGTCGACGTGCAGCTGGCCGTCGGCGAACTCCTCGCGGACCGCGTGCGCGATGCGGACGGCGAGCGCCGACTTCCCGACCCCGGGCGCGCCGGTGAGCACGATGACGGCGGGCGTGCCCGAGTCGGCCCGGTCCCGCATCAGGGCGACGACGTCGCGGATCACGTCGTCACGGCCGGTGAAGTCCGGCAGGTCGAGCGGCAGCTGGCAGACCGGGGCGACGTCGGCGGGGCGCGGGGCGGCGACGGTCTCCGGCACCAGCGTCGCGCGCAGCTCGCGCAGCCGCGCACCCGGTCCGGCGCCGAGCTCTTCGCGCAGGACGCGCTCGGCCGACTCGTACGCCTCGATCGCGTCGGCGGTCCGCCCCGCGGCGCGCAACGCGACGATCAGCTGCGCCCAGAGCTCTTCGCGCAGCGGGTGCTCGGTGACCAGCCCCCGCAGCTCGGCGACGGCCTCCCCGCAGCGGCCGAGGCCGATCCGCGCGCGCAGGCGCTGTTCCTGCACCGACAGCCGGAGTTCGGCGAGCCGGGCGACGGTCGCGCCCCAGCTGTGGTCGTGCGGCAGTCCTTCGAGGACTTCGCCGCGCCACAGCGCGTCGGCGCGGTCGAGCAGCTTGAGAGCGCTCTCGGCCCGGTCGCGATCGAGCTCTTCCTGCGCTTCGCCCGCCAACGCCGCGAAGGCGAGGTGGTCCAGCTCCGCGGGGGACGCGGTCAGCAGGTAGCCGGACGCGCGGCTGCTGATCCGTTCGCCGAGACCGGGGTCGATTTCGGCGAAACGCCTTCGCAGCGAATGGACGTACGTGCGGATGTTCGCCGCCGCCGACCGCGGTGCCGATTCCGGCCACAGCACTTCGACCAGGACGTCGGTGGACACGACGACGTTCGGCTGCAGCGCCAGCGCGGCCAGCAGCAGCCGGGGCTTCGGCCCGCCCAGCGCGATCACCCGCCCGGCGGCGGTGACCTCCAGCGGGCCGAGCACGCGGATGGTCAGCGAGGTGGTCTCAACCTGCCCGATGAGTTCCCCCATGAGCGGATGCTATGACCGCCCGACCTCGGGCGATAGATCCATTCGGAGTGTCTGGGCGCGCGCGTGCGCGCGAGGACGGGCTTTGTACGAGACGTGTACGGGCCGCGGTCACGCTCCCGCCATGAAGCGTTTGAACCTCCGGCGTATCGCCGGACTCGGGGTGATCGTGGCGGCGATCGGCTCGCTCGCGGCCGGCGGCGCGCTCGAGGCGTCCGCCGCGGCGAGCGGCACCGTGAAGACCGCGGGCGACCCGCTCAACGTCCGCCGGGCGCCGACCGCCAGCGCCACGGCCGTCAAGACCGTCGCGAACGGCGCGACCGTGGCCATCGACTGCCAGCTCACCGGCTCCTCGGTGACCGGCACCTACGGCACCAGCACGCTCTGGGACTACGTGCCCGCGCTCGGCGGGTACATCTCGGACACCTACGTCTACACCGGTTCCGACACGCGGATCGCGCCGGACTGCGGGGTCGGCACGGGCAGCGCCCAGTGCGCCGGCGCCTGTGCCGGCGAAGGGCAGTACCGCTCGTCCGACTCGCACTTCCTGGTCTACGACACGAACGCCGACGGCTACTCCGCCGTCGTCGCCTACTGGCTCAAGGGCGGCGCCGGGCCGTTCTACGTCTGGAACTCCGGTGGCGAGGGCACGAAGGCCGACAAGGCCGTCTCCGTCCCGCACGGCGGCTGGGTCTTCTACAAGGTCTGCGTCGCCAACTACACCACCGGCAAGCCGGACCTGAAGTCCTGCAGCGACGGCCTCACCGACTTCGCGGCCTGACCGCGTCCACAGGAAGAGAAAGGGCTTTCCACCATGGGTCAGGTCAACCGGCGCAAGGTGCTCCTCGGCGGCCTCGCCGCGGTCACCGCCACCGCGGCTTCGGCGGCGCTGCCGTCGTGGGCGAACGCCCGCACCACGGCCGCCGCCCCTACTATCCACGATCCCTTCCAGCTCGGCGTCGCGTCCGGCGATCCGCTGCCCGACAGCGTGGTGCTGTGGACGAGACTCGCGCCGGCCCCGCTCGACCCGGACGGCTTCGGCGGCATGCCGGACGCCACCTACGCGGTCGACTGGGAGATCGCGAACGACCAGGCGTTCAGCTCGATCGTGCAGAGCGGCCAGGTGAGCGCCGTCCGCGCGGCCGCGCACAGCGTCCACATCGAACCGACCGGCCTGCAGCCCGCGCGGGAGTACTTCTACCGCTTCAAGACCGGCGGCTACCTTTCGCCGGTCGGCCGGACGCGCACCGCGCCCGCCGCCGGTGCCGCGGTCAACCAGCTCAAGTACTGCTTCAGCTCCTGCCAGCACTGGGAGGAGGGCTACTACCACGCGTACAAGGGCATCGTGGCCGACGACCCGGACCTGGTGCTGTTCCTCGGCGACTACATCTACGAGAAGAAGTCGGGCCGCGCCGCCGCGGAACGCAACCCGCGCAGCCTGGCCTTCACCGAGGACGTGACGACGCTCGCGCAGTACCGCGCCCGCCACGCGCAGCACAAGACCGACGCCGACCTGCAGGCCGCGCACGCGATCGCGCCGTGGATCGTGGTGTTCGACGACCACGAAGTGATGAACAACTGGAACGGCACCACCTCGCCCGCGACGGCCGCGCGCAAGGCCGCCGGGTTCCAGGCGTTCTACGAGAACACCCCGATCCGGTCCACGGCCAAGCCGAACGGCTCGTCGATCCAGCTGTACCGCCAGTTCGTCTGGGGCAACCTCGCCCGCTTCCACATGCTCGACACGCGCCAGTACCGCAGCGCCCAGGTGGCCGACCCGTCCGGCTCGACCGGGCCGTCGTGCACGGACACTCGCAGCACCTCGCGCAGCATCCTCGGCAGCACCGAGGAAGCCTGGCTGCTCAAGCAGTTCGAGTCGCACCCGACGACGTGGGACTTCCTCGGCCAGCAGGTCTTCTTCGCCACGCGCGATGGTGACGGGAACAAGGCCACCTGCGAGAGCCCCGACTCCTGGCAGGGCTACGAGGCCTCCCGCAACCGGATCCAGCAGGGCTGGGTGGACCGCAAGGTCGCCAACCCCGTCGTGCTCACCGGCGACGTCCACCGGCACTGGGCCGCCGACCTGCGGCTGGACTACTTCGACCACAGCGACCCGGTCATCGGCTCGGAGCTGGTCACGACGTCGGTGACGAGCAACAGCGACACCGCGACCGCGCCGAGCGCGGCCTGGTACGCGAACAACCCCCACGTCAAGTACTGCAAGGGCGAGCGCGGCTACGTCCGCGTCACGACCACGCCCGGGCAGACGCGAGCGGATTTCATGACCACGTCGGACACCAGCGTCTACGACCCGGCGTCGGTCGTGATCAAGAACGATGTCAGTTACGTAGTGCAAGCGGGCCGGCCTGGCCTGCAGAAGGTCTGACCCCGGGACGCTACGCGGACGGCGATCTCGGCGGCGGCGATCCAGCTCTTCCTTGAGGGCGGGTTCGACGCCGTCGGGGTCGCCGAAGTGGCGGGCGCGGCCGAGGTGTCCAAGCGGACGCTCTTCGCCTACTTCCCGACCAAAGAGGACCTGGTGCTGCACCGGTTCGCCGACCACGAGACCGGCGCGGCGGCCGTCGTCCGCGCCCGCCGGCCCGGGCAGGGAGCCTTCGAAGCGCTGCGGGAGGCGTTCCTGCGCGGGTTGGACGAGCGTGCACCGGTGACCGGGTTGTGCGACGAGCCCGGCGTGCTCGCGGTGTTCCGGCTGGTCACCGGAACCCCGGCGCTGACGACCCGGCCGGCCGGGTTCGCCGGTGCGGGGGAGGCGGCGCTGGCCGCCGCGCTCGGGGAGGCCGGCGTCCCGGCGCTCGACGCGAGTCTCGCGGCCGCGCGGATTTCGGCGGTCCGCCGGGTGCTGGCCACGGCCAACATGGCCGCGGTGGCGGCCGGCGTCCCGGCGGGACAGCGCTTTCCGGCGGCCGTCGAGGCGGCCGATCGGGCGTTCACACTGCTGTCGTCCGGACCAGAGTTCGCCTGATCATGCGGGATTCTCGGTCCGGGCGTGAAATTCGCACGGTATCCCCGGGGGCGCCGGCGGTAGACTGCGGAATCCCGAAAGGACCCCGGGGGACCCGCGTCCGACTGGGGGTGGCGCGGGTCCCCCGAGCCAGTCGATCTTGACAGTCCGTTGGCGCCACTCGTAATCTGGGTTCTCCGCCGTCATGCCGAATTTCCCGATTCCATGACAAGGCGGTCTCACGGTGAAAAGATCTTTGCTGATCAGCTGGGCGGTGGCCGGGCTGGTGGTGGCCGGTACCGGAATCTCCGCGGCGGCGCCCGGTGGCGTCTACGACGTGAAGGACTACGGCGCGAAGGGCAACGGTTCCGCCAACGACTCTTCCGCGGTCGACAAGGCGATCACGGCGGCCAACGCCGCGGGCGGCGGTACCGTCCGGTTCCCCTCGGGTACCTACAAGTCCGCGAACACGGTGCACCTCAAGAGCAACGTGACGATCCAGCTCGACGCGGGCGCGACGATCACCGGGTCCGGTGCGGACACCTACGACAAGCCCGAATCGAACCCCTGGGACGACTACCAGGACTACGGCCACAGCCACTTCCACAACGCGATGTTCGCCGGCGACAAGCTGACGAACATCGGTTTCACCGGCGCGGGCACGATCGACGGCGGCGGCAACCTGATCACCGGCAACCCGAAATCCGGTGAGGCGGACAAGATCCTGTCGCTCACCCGGTGCGACGGGCTGACGTTGTCCGGCATCAAGCTGCGTCGCGGCGGGCACTTCGCGGCGCTGGTCAACGGGTGCAAGAACGTCGTCTCCGACCACCTGACCATCGACACGGCGGGCGATCGCGACGGCTGGAACATCATCAGCACCACGAACGTCACCATCACCAACGCCGCCATCGCGGCCAACGACGACGCGCTCGTGTTCAAGAGCGACTACGCGCTCGGCGCGAAACTGCCGAACGGGAACGTCACGGTGACCGGCGCGAAACTCTCGGCGGTGTGCTGCAACGCGCTGATGTTCGGGTCCGAGACCTGCGGTGACTTCACCGGCTACCGGTTCTCGGACATCTCGATCACCGGCGCGCACAAATCGGGTCTCGGCATCGTTTCCATGGACGGCGCGAAGATCTCCGACGTGCACTACCGCAACATCACGATGTCGGGTACGTATTCGCCGGTCATGATGAAGATCGGCACGCGGAAACGGTGCGGGAACAACCCCGGCGTCGGCTCGATCAGCGGGATCACGTTCGACAACGTCACCGGCACGCACACCGGTAGCAACTTCAGCCCGACGATCTGGGGCGCGGACAGCGGTCACCGCGTCTCCGATGTCACCTTCACCGGTGTCAAGCTGACCGTGCCCGGTGGCAACGGGACCGCGGGCACCGGCGTGCCGAGCAACGACGCGACGGACTACAACCCGAAGAGCATCGGCACCCGCCCGTCCTACGGCTGGTACCTGCACTACGCGGCCGGCATCCGGTTCGTGGACAGCTCGGTGGACTTCGGGAAGGACGACGGCCGCCCGGCGAGCATCGTCAACAACAGCTCGGACATCACGTTCGACCACTTTACCGCGGAGAAAGGCAGTAAGAGCCCGTACGACATCGGCTTCCAGTCGGTGACGGGCTACTGCGTCCGGGACTCGGCGCTGCGCGTGAACGCGACGGGGTCCACTTCGGACTGCTGACGAAAACGGAGGGGCCCCGGCCGGAAAGCCGGGGCCCCTCCTGCGGCGCGCCTCGTGGTCAGTGGTGGAACTGCTCGTTCATGATCAGGAACGCGCCCAGGCCGTGGAAGTCGTTCGTCTTGCGGGCCCGCGCGTAGTAGTAGGACAGGTCGCCGACGTTGGTGCCCTCGCAGATGTCGGTGATGTTCGTGAGGCCGTCGGAGCCGAGGGAGATCTTCTTCAGCACGCCGGCGTAGCCCTTGTCCGCCACCGCCTGGTAGGACGAGGGCAGGTAGCCGCGCTGGACACCGCGGGCGATCGTGAACGCGTACATCGACGACGCCGACGTCTCCAGCCAGTTCTTCGCCTCGCCGCCGCGGTCGACGACCTGGTACCAGCGGCCGCTGGCCGGGTCCTGGTAGCGCTGGTAGCCCGCGGCCAGGAACCGCACGACGTCGATCAGCGCGGCCCGGCGCGGGTGGTCCGCCGGGAGCACCTCGAGGATGTCGATCGTGGCCATGCCGAACCAGCCGATCGCTCGGGCCCAGTGGTACTTCGAGTGGTGCCCGGCCCCCGACGACCAGGATTCGGAGCCGTCCTCGTCGTAAGCGTGGTACAGCAGGCCCTTCGCCGGCTCGCGGAGGTGGCTGAAGTACACCGAGATGTTCTTCGCCGCCTCCTCGAAGCAGTACGCGCCGTCGTCGAACGCGGCGCCGTAGAGCGCGAGGAACGGCTGGGCCATGTACACACCGTCGCCCCACAGCTGGCCGACCTTGCTCGTGGCGTGGAACATGCCGCCGTCGGACGTGCGGGGGTAGGCCGGGAACCGCTTGCGCAGCTGGTCGGCCGCCGTCTTGTACTTCTTGCGGCCCGTTTCGGCGTAGAGCAGCGGCAGCAGCTGGCACGAGCGCATCGAGTCGAGGTTCGTGAAGCTGTTGGAGATCCCGCTGTCGGTGATGAACCGGTCGTACCAGGCGACGATGTAGTCGAGGTACTTCTGTTCGCCGGTGCGCTGGTAGAAGAGGTACTGGCCGTAGAGGTAGAGCCCGAGGGTGTAGCCCCAGCCGCCGATGGTGCCCGGCGTGTAGCGCTTCATCGTCGAGTCGATGACCGCCCGCGACCAGTCCGGTGGCGGCGCGGCACCGCCGATCGGGGGCAGCCGGTCGGCCGCGCGCGCGACGGGGCCCGCCGCGGCGAGGGCACCGAGCGCGCCGAGCGTGCCGGTCAGGACCGCGCGCCGGGTCGGGCGAAGGGGGTGCTCGGACATGCGTCGTCCCTTTCCTGCACTGGCCCCCGCGACGCGGGTGGTGCGAAGAGGTGGCCGGGATGCCGATCCGCCGTCCGTCGGCATCCCGGCCGGCTCTGGGGCGCGGCGTGCTACCCGTTTCGCCGGAGCGGTGGTCGGGGAGCGAAAGCGCTTCCCACGGAGAACATGTACTCGCCTCGCGAGAGCCGGTCAATAGAGGTCCGACCTCTTAAGTCATATATCAGATACTTGACCCGAATGGCGGGTACTTCGGTGTACCGGTGGGCGAAACGGGTGCCAAAGGTCGGATCAGAGGCTTGACCGACGGCGAACCGGAGGAGTACCACTCCGGGTGGACCAGACCACTGGAGGTCATCGATGTTCTTGCGTCGCTTGGGTGTCGTGTGCGCTTCTCTGCTGGCGGTGGCCGGGCTCACCGCCGCGCCGGCGTCGGCCGATCTGCAGAAACCCTCCCAGCAGTGGCTGCGTGAGAGCCAGGCGGGCCTGTTCCTGCACTGGGGCATGCGCACCTCGCCCGGCTACACCAGTTGCAGCGCCTGGGAGAAGGCGATCACCGACGGCGGGTGGAGTCCCGCTTACTGGGTCACCGAGGCGAAGAAGCTGCACGCTTCCTACCTGGTGCTGGCCTCCTTCCACAGCCGCCTCGGCTACTCGCGGGCGTGGCCGTCGAAGATCCCGGGCAGCTGCAGCACCAAACGGGACTTCCTCGGCGAGCTGGTCGCCGCGGCGAAGACCGAGGGGCTCAAGGTCATCCTCTACATGACCAACGACGCCCAGTGGCACGACGAGGGCGGCCACGAGTGGCTCGACTCGGCAGGTTACTCGAAGTACAAGGGCAAGACGGTGGACCTCGACGGCCAGGACGGCTTCGGCCAGTTCAGCTACGACAACTTCTTCGAGGTCATGAAGAACTACCCGGACCTCGGCGGGTTCTGGATCGACAACGACAACGCCTACTGGGAGTCCCACGACCTGTACCGGCAGATCTACCAGCAGCGCCCGGACTACCTGCTGAGCAACAACAACGAAGACACGCCGATCATGGACACGATCAGCAACGAGCAGAAGACCGGCATGACGCCGTCGTACGACTACCCGCAGGCGACGTACACGGCGATGCCCCGGCTCACGGAAGCGTGCTTCAAGCTGCCCGACACCGGTTCCTGGTGGTACGGCGGCTCGAACCCGCCGGTGACCAAGGCGCTCAACCTCGGCCGCCTGGTGACGAACGCCGGCTCGTCGATCAAGTCCCTGATGGCCGAGACGGCGATGGTGAACGGCCGGTTCCCGGCGAACCAGGAGGCGTTCAACAACTTCGCGGCCGGCTACCTCGGCGCGATCGCGGAATCCCTCGACGGCACCGAAGGCGCGGGGTACATGTACGGCGGCATGCAACCGGGCTTCTGGAACGACGGAGCGCACGGCGTCATCACGATCCGCGGCGGAACGCAGTACGTGCACGTGCTGACCAAGCCGTCGGGGAGCACCTTGAAGATCCGCGACAACGGCTACCGCGTCTCGGGCGTCACGAACCTCCGCACCGGCGCCGCGATCTCGTTCGGCCAAGGTGGTGGCACCCTGACGCTGTCCGGGCTGTCGGGCTGGGACGCCTACGACACGGTGTTCAAGGTCGAAACGGCGGGCCGCACGGGAACGTACGACCCGCGTACCGTGACGCTGAAGGCGAGCGCGTCCGCCAGTGGCCACAGTGGACAGTCCGCGAGCGACGGCGACTACCTCACGTACTTCGACAACGGCAAGACGCTCCCGGTCGACCTGGATTACGACCTCGGCGCCGCGCGGCCGGTCCGGTACGTCGGCCTCAACCAGCGCGAAGACTCGGTGAGCTACGCCCGGTCGGACACCGAGCAGTCCGCGCGCATCAAGGCCTACCAGGTGTTCGTCTCGGCCGACGGCAAGAACTGGGGGAGCGCCCTGAAGTCCGGCACCCTCCCGAGCCACCGCGGCGTCCAGTTCATCGACCTGCCGGCGACGACGACGAGGTACGTCCGCCTGCGGGTGACGAGCACGTATGCGGCCTCGAGCGACAGCACGCGCTACAAGCGCCTGCGCCTCGACGAAACCTGGCTGGGCTCGGCCTACGCGGGCTGAGCCAGCAGGTCCACGGCCAGCGCCGCGGTCCAGCTGAACGAGCGGGTGCCGTGGCCCGCTCCGGTCAGCGGGTCGCAGTACTCCGCGAAGTCCGTGGCCGCCGCCGTCGTCAGGAGGTCGGTGCGCAGCCGGGTGGCGAGCGCGTGTTCGCCGTGGTGGCGCAGGGCGCGGTGGAGGAGCCAGCCGACGTTGGACCACGACGGGCCGCGCCAGTAGCGGGCCGGGTCGAAGTCCGGGGCCGTCAGGTCGTAGCTCGGGATGCCGTGGACGCGGCCGAGGCCGAAGCGCGGGCCGGTTGCCGTGGCCAGCAGGGCCGGGGCGACCGCCAGGTCCGGGAGCAGCAGCGGCAGCAGCCCGGCGCACGTGTGCTGCCGGGTCAGCGCCCCGGTGCGGACGTCACGGGCGAAGAAGAAACCGTTGTCCCACAACGTGTCCTGCAACGCCTTCGCGATGCGCGCCGCCGATTCGCGGTGTTCCTCCGACGGCAGGCCGAGCTCCTCGGCGATCTCGGCCAGCGCCAGTTCGCCGTCGGCCAGCAGTGCGTTGAAGCCCGGGTCCTCGACGACGAAGTCGCCGAAGTCCCGGTAATCGCTGTCGCGGTAGTCCGCGGCGAGGCGGACGTACCGGCCGTAGTCGGCGTCGCTCGGCCGGTCCGCCTCGGTGCCGTGGGCCAGGTCGCGGCGGACGAAGCCGCTTGACGGCGTGACCCGCGCCAGCGGCTCGTCCCACGCCGGGCTGTTGTCCATCCCGGACTCCCACGGGTGCACGATCGCCGCGAGGCCGTGCCCGCCCGCGTCGCGTGATCCCCGCAGGTATTCGTGCCAGGCGCGCAGTTTCGGGTACAGCGTCGCGAGAAATCCGCGGTCCGGCGCGGCTTCGTGCACCGCCAGCACCGCGCGCGCGTGCACCGGTGGCTGGACGATGCCGGACGTCCGCCCGGCGCGCCAGAAGGCCGGGCCGGGGAAGTACGCCTCGGGCGGGGTGCCCGGGTCGAACACGATGTGCGGGACGCGGCCGTCAAGCCACTGTGCGGAGAACAGCGTCAGCAGCTCGCGCCGCGCGCGCTCGGGCGCGTGGTGGCGCAGGCCGATCGCGATGAACGCCGAGTCCCAGCTCCACTGGTGCGGGTAGAGCGATCGCGAGGGCACGGTCGACGAGCCGAGCCAGTTGCCCGCCAGTACGGCCGCGGCTCGTGTTACATCCATATGTCCAACTTATCTCGGACTTGTGTAGTGTCAATAGACAAAAGGGGGGAGACGTCGGATGCCGACCAGTGCCGGGGAGCTGTTCCAGCTGGTCAAGACGGGGGAGGCGACCACGCGCAAGGCACTGCTCACCCGCAGCGGCCTGTCCCGGTCGACCCTCACCGCGCGCCTGGACCGCCTCCAGGCGGCCGGCCTGCTCGCCGAGGGCGGCCAGGAGGACTCCACCGGCGGCCGCCCGGCGCGGCAGCTGCGCTTCGACGACCAGCACGCCGTCGTCCTCGCCGCGAGCATCGACACCACGCACGCCGAGGCCGCGGTCACCGACCTGGCCGGACGGCGGCTGGCCCACCGCGAAGGCGAGCTGCGCGTCGCCGACGGCCCGGAACCGGTGCTCGACCGGATCGCGGGGTGGTTCGACGAGCTGCTGGCCGAGGCGGGAAGGCCGGTGTGCGGCGTCGGCGTTTCCGTCCCCGGCCCGGTCGAACCCGGCCGCGCCCGCGTGACGCAGCCGCCGATCATGCCGGGCTGGGACGGCTACCCGATCGACGCCCACCTCGGCGCCCGCTTCGCCGCCCCGGTGCTCGTCGAGAACGACGCGAACCTGATGGCGCTGGGCGAGCACCGCGCCCGCCACCCGGACTCGGCCGCGCTGGTGGTGGTCAAGGTGTCCACCGGCATCGGCGCCGGCATCGTCCTCGGCGGCGAGGTGTACCGCGGCATCGACGGCGGCGCGGGCGACATCGGCCACATCCGCCTGCCGGGCCACCCCGGCGCCCGCTGCCAGTGCGGTTCGCTCGGCTGCCTCGCGGCCGTCGCCAGCGGAGGCGCCCTCGCCTCGCGCCTGACCGAGCTGGGCCTGCCGACGACGTCGGGCTCGGGCGTGCGCGACCGCCTCCTGGCGGGCGACCCGGCGGCGGTCCGGCTCGCCGAAGTCGCGGGCCGCCAGGTGGGGGAGGTGCTCGCGACGCTCGTTTGCGTGGTCAACCCGGGCGTGCTGGTCGTCGCCGGGGATCTCGCCGAACCGCATTTCGTCGCCGGCGTCCGCGAAGAGCTTTACCGGCGCGCGCTCCCGCGGGCGACGCAGCACCTGCGCGTCGAAATCGGCGGCCGCGGCGACGCGCTCGGCGGCGCGGTGGCGATGGTCGTCGACACGGTCTTTTCGACGGCCGAAGTGGACCGCAGGCTGGCCGCACCGCGCTGACCACGGCCGAAGTACCGTCACGGCGTGGACTGTCCCGAGTGGACGGACCGCCCGACTTTAGTAGGTGGCGCGCGGCCGTCGCCCGTGGTGCGGAAACCGGACTTAACGCACACCGTGGAGCATTCCTCGCGTTTTTCGTCCGACAAATCGGATTTCCGCACCACCCCCCACATCGCGTGAATTCGCGACGAGATAACGGTTCCGCAAGCACTTCCCCGCGAGCGGAACACCGATCTAGTCTCACCCGGTGTTGCAAGGCCCGTTTTCCGGGGGCCGTTTCGAAGAGGGAGATTTCTGTGCGAAGAAGCTCCACCCTGCTCCTTTCGCTCGCGGTGGTGGGTGGCCTGACCGGCGCCCTGCCGGCGACGGCGTCCGCGCAGGGGCGTCAGGACATTCCGCAGTCGCACCCGTTGTGGGCGAACGCGCAGGCGAAGGTCGCCGACACGGCGCCCGCCGCGAAGCTGAGCTTCCGGGTCTACCTGAACCAGCGCGACAACGCCGGTGCCGAGGCGCTGGCCCAGGCCGTGTCCGATCCGGACAGCAAGACCTACCGCCAGTACCTGAGCCCGGACCAGGTGCGCGACCGGTTCGCCGCCAGCGACGCCACGGTCGACGCCGTCAAGTCGTGGCTGACCGGCAACGGCTTCAGCATCGGTGAGGTGCCGTCGAACCGCGCCTACGTCGAGGCCACCGGTACCGCCGGCCAGACGCAGCAGGCGTTCGACGTCAAGCTGAGCAAGTACAAGGTCAAGGGCCAGACCCTCCGCGCCGCCGACAAGAACCTGTCGGTGCCGGCGAACCTGGCGAACGACGTCCTCGGCGTCGTCGGCGTGGACCAGGCCACCAACCTGTTCAAGCCCGACCACGCCACCGGTTCCGGGACGCCGTCCGACGTCGCGCCCGGGCCCGGCTTCCGCAACGCGCGGCCGTGCAGTGCCTACTACGGCGAGAAGATCGACACCACCGATCCCGCCTACAACGGCAAGAACCTGCCGTACGCCCCCTGCGGCTACACCCCGGCGCAGCTGCGCTCGGCCTACGGTGTCGACAAGGTCGGCGCGGACGGCAAGGGCACCACGATCGCCATCGTGGACGCGTTCGCCTCGCCGACCATCTACGCCGACGCGAGCACGTACGCCAAGAAGAACGACCCGCAGCACCCGCTGAAGCAGAGCCAGTTCAAGCAGCACGTCTTCCCGGCGAACCCGGTCCTCGAGCCGCCGGACCAGTGCGACGCGGCGGGCTGGTACGGCGAGGAGACCCTCGACGTCGAGGCCGCCCACGGTCTCGCGCCGGGCGCCGACATCCTCTACGTCGGCGGTGAGTCCTGCGAGGACAACGCCCTCGACGTGGCGCTGAACTACGTGATCGCCGGCCACAAGGCCGACATCGTGTCGAACTCCTACGGCGACACCGGCGAGGACATCCCGGCCGACGAGGTCAAGGTGTTCAACCAGATCTCGCTGCAGGCGGTGCTCGAGGGCATCGGCGTCTACTTCTCCTCGGGTGACAACGGCGACGAGGTCGCGCGCCTCGGCACGCCGTCGCCGGACTTCTCCGCCTCGGCGCCGTGGATCACCGCGGTCGGCGGCACGTCCATCGCGATCGGCAAGGACGGCAAGCGGATCTTCGAGACCGGCTGGGAGACCAGCAAGTCCTCGCTGACCAACGGCGTCTACGGCCCCGCGGCCTACACCAGCGGTTCC
Organism: Amycolatopsis sp. NPDC049159; assembly: GCF_040648295.1. Taxonomy (NCBI): domain Bacteria; kingdom Bacillati; phylum Actinomycetota; class Actinomycetes; order Pseudonocardiales; family Pseudonocardiaceae; genus Amycolatopsis; species Amycolatopsis sp. NPDC049159. Next base: position 310,058 of record NZ_JBEZDL010000011.1, on the reverse strand, counting down.
GGTGGCGGCACGAGCCGGCTGTTCGCGCAGCCCTTCTACCAGAAGGGTGTCGTGCCGGACGCGCTGGCGAAGAAGAACCAGACCGGCAACAACAAGGGCCGCGTCGTGCCGGACATCTCGGCGATCGGCGACCCGAACACCGGCTTCCTGGTCGGCCAGACGCAGACCTTCCCGGACGGCGCCTACTACGACCAGTACCGGATCGGCGGCACGAGCCTCGCGTCGCCGGTGTTCGCCGGCATCATGGCGGTGGCCGACAGCTTCGACCACTTCCACCACGGCTTCATCAACCCCGTGATCTACAAGCTGACCTCGCGCACGCCGGCGATCAGCGACGTGAAGCACGTGGACGCCGCCGTGGAGCGTGTCGACTACGCGAACTCGGTCGACGCTTCGGGCGGCCTGCTCACCTCGGTGCGCACGCTCGACTACCAGGGTCTCACCATCCACACGACCCCGGGCTACGACGACGTGACGGGTCTCGGCACGCCCAACGGGCTGCTGTTCCTGCTGCTCGTCTAGTTCCGTAGTTCATGAAGGGCACCCTCATGGCTTTTAAGTCCATGAGGGTGCCCTTCATGGCGTTTCCCCTAGGGGGATGACCGCGTGTACCGCGGTGCCGCCGGGGCCGCTGGAGACGGTCAGCTCGCCGCCCAGCGCCTCGACCCGGTCGCGCAGGCCGGCCAGGCCGGTGCCGCCGTCGAGGGACGCGCCGCCGACGCCCCGGTCGGTCACCTCGACCCGCAGCTCGGCGCCCTCGGTCGTGATCCGGACGCCGACGTGGTCGGTTTCCGCGTGCTTCAACGCGTTCGTCAGCGCTTCCGACGCCACGAAGTACGCCGTCGCCTCGACCGCCGCGTCGAGGCGGGGCACCGTGCCGACCGACAGCGCCACCTCCATCGGGCTGCGGTCGGCCAGCGAGCGGACCGCCGCGACCAGCCCGGCCTCGGTGAGGATCGCCGGCCGGATGCCGCGGGCCAGCTCCCGCAGCTCGGTGATCGCCGTCTGCAGCTCGTCGACCGAGCCGCTGAGCAGGGCGCGGACCTCCGGCGGCAGGTCGTCGCCGTAGCGGCGGCCGGTCATCCGCAGCAGCAGCACGACGCTCACCAGCCGCTGCTGGGCGCCGTCGTGCAGGTCGCGCTCCAGCCGGCGGCGCTCGTCGTCGCCGGCCGCCACCAGCCGCGCCCGCGACGCCCGCACCTCGGCCAGCCGCTGCTCCAGCTCCGCCGTGAGCCGCTGGTTGTCGAGCACCAGCCCGGCCGCGGCGTCGAGCGCGTCGATCGACCGGCTGTCCTTCCAGACCTCGTCGTCCTGCACCAGCGCGGCCAGCCCGCTGCCGTCGCGCTCCAGCAGCAGCCGGATCATCTCCGCGTTGCCGACGCGGGCGCGCAGCACCCCGGCCAGGAACGCCAGCGGCCACAGGCAGAACAGGATCCGGTACACCTGCAGCAGCGGCTCGGACAGCGGGTGCCCGTCGCCGAGCGCGGTGCCCGCCCCCGACGTGAGCGCGCCCAGCAGGGCGATCGCGACGACCGGCGAGAGCAGGCGCCGCTGCGGCAGCCGTCCGGTCAGCCAGCGGTAGAGCAGCACGACGACCACGCCGGCGCTGATCGCCGTCGCGGCGAGCGCGAGAGCGCGGTCGGCGAAGGCGCCGCCCGGGCCGGGCCGGATCGCCAGCAGGTCGCGCGGGTCGTCGCCGGCCAGCAGCCCGACCACGCCGGAACCGAGCACCACCAGGTAGGCCGCGGCGACGAGCAGCCGTTCCCCCCGCGTGCGCAGCCTGCCGTGCGGGAACGCGAGCACGAGGTGCGCGATCACCGGGCTGGACGCGGCGCGCAGCGGCACGGCGATCGTGTACAGCACGGGGTCGCGGGTGAACTGGAGGTCTTCGAGGAACAGCGCGACGCCGGCGAGCGCGATGAGCACGCCGATCGGGTTGGCCGGGCGCCGGACGTGCGCGACCGCGCCCGCGAGCAGGAAGAGGAACCCGGTCGCGGTGCTGAGCGCGGTGTCGAGCGCGGAATGGTCGCCGTCGGCCGCCTTCAGCGTCAGCGCGGTGACGCCGAGGGCCGGACCGGCGATCAGCAGGCCGGTCATCACGAGCGTCCGCGGGTGCTGCGCCACGCCCACCCCTCCCGGTGTGCTCCCGGCCACGCAAACCGTGATTCGCCCGTTCGGGCTCTCGCGTTACACCGGGCGGCGGCGCTTTAGGGTGAAGCCCGGGGCGAACGAGAGGCAGGAAATGAGCGGACGTGGTCTGGACGCCGAGGTCTTCGGCGGGCGGATGCCCACCGGCGGCGGTGACCTGGCGATCGAAACCCACGGTATCGCGCCGGTCCCGGAGGGCAACCGGTTCGGCAGGCCGTGGCGGCTGTTCAGCGTGTGGTTCGCGCCCAACCTGACGATGACGGCGGTGTTCACCGGCACCCTCGCCGCGTCGCTCGGCCTCGGCTTCTGGACCGGGCTGGCGGCGATGCTCGCGGGGACCGTGCTCGGGTCGCTGCCGGTCGCGTACCTGTCCACCTGGGGCCCGCGCACCGGCACCGGCCAGCTGCCGCTGGCCCGGCTGCCGTTCGGCGGCGGGGTCGTCCTGCCCGGCCTGGTGCAGTGGCTCGGCTCGATCGCGTGGGACGCGCTCGTCGGGCTGTTCGGCGGTGAGGCGCTGGCCGAGCTGACCGGGCTGCCGTTCTGGGCGGCGGTGCTGATCGTGCTGGTGCTGCAGTGCGCGCTCGGCGTGTTCGGCTACGCGCTGATCCACCGCGTCCAGGCGGTGATGAGCGTGCTGCTGGTGCTCGCGTTCGCCGCGCTCGCCGTGAAGGTCCTTTCCGGCCACCCGATCGCGGCGGCGGACACGGCTTCGGGTGCCGACCTGGCCGGCGGCGTCGTCCTGTTCACGACGATCACGTTGTCGCTGGCGATCTCCTGGGCGCCCTACGCGTCGGACTTCAGCCGCTACCTGCCCGCGTCGACGTCGTCGCGCAGTGTCTTCTGGGCGACGCTGCTCGGTCTCGTCGCGTCGTACGCGATCGGCGAGGGGCTCGGGCTCGCGCTGGGGTCGTCGCTGGGCGACCAGACGGCGTCCGGCGTCGCGAAACTGCTCGGCGGCGGGTTCCTGGGCGCGCTGGCGCTCGCGGTGATCGCGCTGGCGGCGGTGTCGTCGAACGCGATGAACGACTACAGCGGTTCGCTGGCCCTGCAGACGGTCGGCGTCCGGCTGCGGCGCCCGGTGTCGGCGGTCGTCGTGACGGTGCTGGCGTTCGCGCTGATCCTCTGGATGCACAGCGGCGACCTGTCCGCGAAGTTCGAGAACGTGCTGCTGTTCGTCAGCTACTGGATCCCGCCGTTCCTCGGCGTGGTCGTCCCGGACTGGCTCGCGCGCACCCGCGGCGGGCGGCGGGTGGACGTCCTCGCGTCGGATTCCGTACGGCCGTGGGCGGCGGTCGTGGCGTTCGTGCTCGGGTTCGGCGCGGCGGTGCCGTTCATGAACACGTCCCTCTACACGGGACCGGTGGCGGCGGCGCTGCACGGCGCGGATCTGGCCTATTACGTCGGGCTCGTCGTTTCGCTGGCAGCGTACTTCCTGCTGCGCGGCCGGTCCCGGGTTGACCTCAAGTAATGTAGAGGTTTCACGATGGTGTGGTACCCCTCGGAGGAGGAACCATGCCAACCGCACTCGTGACCGGCGCGTCCGCCGGTCTGGGCCGGGCGCTCGCCGCGGCCCTGGTGAGTCGCAAGTGGACGGTCGTCGGCGACGGCCGGGACGCGGCCGCGTTGTCCGCGGCCGCACGGGAGACCGGCTTCACGGCCGTCCCCGGCGACGTCGCCGACCCGGCCCACCGCGCCCAGCTGGCCGCCGCCTGCCCGTCGCTCGACCTGCTCGTCAACAACGCGAGCTCGCTGGGCGTCAGCCCGCTGCCGTCCTTGGGGAGCTACCCCTTGGCGGAGCTGGAGGACGTCTACCGCGTGAATGTGTTCGCGCCGCTGGCGCTGACGCAGCTGCTCCTGCCCGCGCTGACGGCCGCGCGCGGGACGGTGCTCGACATCAGCTCGGACGCGGCCGTCGAAGCCTACGAAGGCTGGGGGGCCTACGGTTCGGCGAAGGCCGCGCTCGACCAGCTCACGGCGGTGCTGGGCGCGGAAAACCCGGACCTGGCGGTGTACGCGGTCGACCCGGGCGACCTGCGCACGGCGATGCACCAGCGCGCGTTCCCCGGCGAGGACATCTCGGACCGGCCGCTGCCGTCGTCGGTCGTCCCGGCGTTCCTGCGGTTGCTGGACGAGCGCCCACCCAGCGGCCGCTACCGCGCGGCGGACCTCCTCGTGACCGCATGAACATCCGGTTCGAGCTGCCCGCGGAGCTGTCGGCGTCGGCCCCGCCGGAGGCCCGCGGCCTGGCGCGCGACGAGGTCCGCCTGCTGGTGGCCGGGCCCTCGGGCGTCCACCACACGGTGTTTTCGGCGCTGGGCTCGTTCCTGTCCGCCGGCGACCTGCTGGTGGTGAACACGTCGGGGACGCTGCCGGCGGCGGTGGACGCCGTCCGGGCCGGGCGCCCGGTGGTCGTCCACTTCGCCTCGCCGCTCGACGACGGCGGCTGGGTGGTGGAGCTGCGCGCCCCCGGCGGCCCGCTGCTCGACGGCCGTCCCGGCGAAGTCCTGGACCTGCCCGGCGGCGCGTCGCTGACACTGCGATCCCCGGTGACCGAGCGGCTGTGGCGCGCTTCGGTGGCGGTCGAGGGCCCGGTCCCGGGCTTCCTCGCCGCGGCCGGGCGTCCGATCCGCTACGGGTACGTCCCGAGCGCGTGGCCGCTGTCGGACTACCAGACGGTGTTCGCCCGCGAGCCGGGCAGCGCGGAGATGCCCTCGGCGTCCCGCCCGTTCACGACGGAGCTGGTGACCCGCCTGGTGACGGACGGCGTGCTGTTCGCACCGCTGCTGCTGCACACGGGGGTGTCGTCCCCGGAGGCGGACGAGCCACCCCAGCCGGAGCGCTTCCGCGTCCCGCCGACGACGGCGGCGCTGGTCTCGTGGGTCCGGTCGCGAGGCGGCCGGGTGATCGCGGTGGGCACGACGGCGGCCCGCGCCCTGGAGTCGGCGTTCGCTGCCGGCGAGGCGCACGCGGCGGAGGGCTGGACGGACCTGGTCCTGGGCCCGGACCACCCGGCCCGCCTGGTGGACGGCATCGTGACGGGCCTGCACGCCCCGGAGGCGTCCCACTTGCTGCTGCTGGAGTCGGTGGTCGGCCACGACCGCGTCCAGCACGCTTACGACGCGGCGGTGGAGCGCCGGTACCTGTGGCACGAGTTCGGCGACGTGTCGCTGCTGCTGCGCCGCTGACCCGCTAGTGGCCGGCCTCGATCCGGCGGGACCTGAGGAGGCCGGCCACCGCCACCACCGCGATGCCCAGGCCCACGCCGCTGACGATCGATGCCACCAGGCTCGCCGTTGCCGTGGCCAGGCCGAACGCGCCCGCGATGTAGACCGGGATGCAGATCGCCACCGGCAGCCACGTCCGCAGCGAGAACGCGCGGTCCGAGGCCAGCCACAGGACCAGCGCCACGGCCGCGCCCGTCACGACCGGGATCGCCCAGACGACCAGGCTCGTCACCGCGTCCATGCCGAGTGACCGGAGCCACTCGAAGGACGCCTGGCCCAGTCCGATGAACAGCACGACCAGCGCCACGCGGACGCCGGCGACGCCGTGGCCTCGTCGATGTGCGGTGCTCGTCATCTCTTCCCTCCCGGATCGGTCGTCACCGGTACCACGTTCGGGTGACGTCGGCGGTTGCCCGCGTTACGGGATTTCTCCGAAGCGGCCTTTCTTCCCGGATGCCGGGAAGAAAGCGCGGGCCCTCGCGTCCGGCCCGGCGACCCAGCATGCTCTTGCCGCACCACGCTCCACCTGGTCGAACGGTCCGCAGTAGGGGCACGCGCCGCCGATGTCAAGGAATCTCACGAGAATTCCCGGGATGCGGATGGCTATGCGCCCTAGTGGGTGACCGTGCGAACCTCGCCCCGAACACCGATCCCGAAAGGCGACGCTGACGTGCGCACCCACCACAGAACCCGCTTCCTGGCCTCGGCGCTGGCCGCCCTGACCGTCGCGGGCGTGCTCGCCGGCTGTTCACGCGCGGACAGCAGCGCCGCGCCGGCCGCCGACCAGGGCACCGCCGGCGAGGTGCGCGTCGGGTTCTTCCCGAACGTCACCCACGCTCCCGCGCTCATCGGCGCGAAGAAGGACTTCTTCAAGAACGAGCTCGGCTCGACCAAGCTCACCACCCAGACTTTCAACGCCGGCCCCGAAGAGGTCAACGCCCTGCTCGGCGGCTCCCTCGACGTCGCCTTCCTCGGCTCCGGCCCGGCGATCAACGCCTTCACCAAGTCCAAGGGTGCCATCCAGCTGATCTCGGGCGCCGTCTCCGGTGGCGCGCAGCTGGTCGTCAAGCCGGACATCACCGACGTCGAGCAGCTCAAGGGCAAGAACATCGCGACGCCGCAGCTGGCCAACACCCAGGACGTCGCGCTCAAGAAGTTCCTGGCCGGCAAGAAGCTGACCGACCAGGTCAAGATCACCAACACCGACAACCCGAAGACGCTGGACGCCTTCAAGAAGGGCGAGGTCGACGGCGGCTGGCTGCCCGAGCCGTGGGCGTCCCGGCTGGTCCTCGACGCCGGCGCGAAGGTGCTCGTCGACGAGAAGACCCTGTGGCCGGGCGGGCGCTTCCCGACCACCGTCGTGATCGTGCGCAGCGAGTTCCTGCAGCAGCACCCGGACACCGTCCGCGCGCTGCTGAAGGGCGAGCTCGCCGCGATCGACTGGGCCAAGGCCAACCCGGCGGAGGCGAAGACCGTGGTCAACGGCGCTCTCAAGGAGCTGGCCGGCAGTACCCTGAGCGCCGCGGTCCTGGACCGTGCGTTCTCCGGCATCGAGCTGACCACCGACCCCGTCGCCGCCGAATTCCCGCAGCTCGCGCAGGACTCGGTGACGGCAGGCGTGGTGAAGACGGCGGTGGCGCTCAAGGGCTTCGCCGACTTCGGCCCGCTGAACGAGGTGCTGAAGGCCAAGAACCTGCCCGCCGTCGAAGCTCCCGAACTGACGAAGTGAAACCGGGGGCTCCGCGACCCGGAACCCCCGAAACCGAGAGTGATGTGGAGAGGCAGCCAGCGATGACCACCACCCTCCCGACCGGCCGGCCCCGGTTCACCGGCGCGACCGCGGTGCGGCTCGACGGCGTGCGCAAGACGTTCGGCCCGGCCGGTCGCGCGGTCGTCGCGCTCGACGGCGTCGACCTGACGGTGGCGCCCGGCGAGTTCGTCTGCCTGCTGGGCGCGTCCGGCTGCGGCAAGAGCACGCTGCTGAACCTCGTCGCCGGGCTGGACGCGCCGTCGGCGGGGGAGATCACGCTGAACACGTCGCGGCCCGCGGTCATGTTCCAGGAGGCCGCGCTGATGCCGTGGCTGACCGCGTCCCGCAACGTGGAGCTGCCACTGCGGCTGGCCGGGTTCGGCCGGGCCGAGCGCCGCGAAAAGGCCGCCGAGCTGCTGGAACTGGTCCGGCTGACGGACGCGGCGAACAAGCGCCCGCACGAGCTGTCCGGCGGCATGCGGCAGCGCGTCGCGCTGGCCCGGGCGCTGGCGGCGACCCTGCGCGTCGGCGGCGACCCGGAGCAGTCGCTGCTGCTGATGGACGAGCCGTTCGCCGCGCTCGACGCCATCACCCGCGACTGCCTCCAGGGCGAGCTGCTGCGCGTCTACCGCAGCACGAACACGTCGGTGCTGTTCGTGACGCACGACGTGCGCGAAGCGGTCCGGCTCGGCCAGCGGGTCGTGCTCCTGTCGTCGCGGCCCGGCCGGGTCGTGCGCGAGTGGACGGACGTGCCGCTGGCCGACGCCGAGGAGCTGACCGAGGAAATCACGGGCCACCTGCGCGAGGTGATCAGCACCCATGCCGCAGCTTGACCGGGCCGGTGCGGAGGTCGAGGACCTCGAAGCCGTCGGGTCCGGCCTCGACGCCCTCGACGCCCCGGTGGGGGAACGCCGGCCCAGCTTCTGGAAGCGCTTCGCTTGGGGGTTCCTGCCGCCCCTGGGCGCGCTCGTACTCCTGGTCGTCGTCTGGCAGATCCTCTGGGCGGCGGCGTTCTGGCCCGAGTCGCAGCTGCCGGCGCCGCTGGCGGTGTGGGACGAGTTCTGGAGCAACGTCACCGACGGCAAGGTCTTCGGCTTCGTCTGGACGTCGGTCCACCGCGCGGCGCTCGGCTTCCTCGTCGGCGTCCTGATCGGTACCCCGCTGGGCCTGGTGGTGGCCAAGGTCCGCCTGGTCCGCGCGGCGATCGGCCCCCTGCTGAGCGGCCTGCAGAGCCTCCCGTCGGTGGCCTGGGTCCCGGCGGCGATCCTGTGGTTCGGCATCAACGACGCGGCGATCTACTTCGTCGTGCTGCTGGGCTCGGTCCCGTCGATCGCGAACGGCCTGGTGTCCGGCATCGACCAGATCCCGCCGATCCTGCCCCGCGTCGGCCAGGTGATGGGCGCGAACCGCCTGTCCTCGGCCCGCCACATCCTGCTGCCGGCCGCACTGCCGGGCTTCTTGGCGGGGCTGAAGCAGGGCTGGGCGTTCTCGTGGCGCTCGCTGATGGCCGCGGAGCTGATCGCGCTGTCCCCGCAGCTGGGGATCGGGCTGGGGGCGTACCTGAACCAGGGCTCGTCGTTCAACAGCATGGAGACGGTGATCGCGGCGATCTTCCTGATCCTGCTGGTCGGGGTGGGGATCGAGCTGCTGGTGTTCCGTCCGCTGGAGCGGGCCGTGCTGCGCGCGCGGGGGCTTACTGCTTCGCTGTAGTGCCCCTAGGTAGAGTTCTAGCATGGCTGGTGACCGCGGACCACGCATGACGCTGCCCACGCAGCTCGTCCTGCACGTCCTGATCGACGACCCGGACCGCGAGATGTACGGCCTCCAGCTCTGCGAGGCGGCCGGCCTGGCGAGCGGCACGATCCACCCGATCCTGGCGCGGCTGGAGAAGGCGGGCTGGCTGACCAGCCGCTGGGAGGAGATCGACGCCCGCGACGAGGGCCGGCCACGGCGGCGGTACTACCGCCTCGACCCGAACAACCTCGCCACGGTCCGGGCCGCCCTGCACCGGGCGGCCCCGGCGGCCAAGGCGCTGGGCCGGCTGCGTCCGGGGCGGGCGGGGGAAACCTCGTGAACGTTCCCGCGGACATGTGGGAAAGGCGCGAGATGCGAGCCGCGCTCGCGGTGCGCGACATCGGCAAGGTCTTCCGCCTGCTGCGGGAGTCCGGTGTCCCGCAGCGCCGGATCGCCGCGATGACCGGCCACCGGCAGTCCGAGGTGGCGGAGATCGTCAAAGGACGCGGCGTCTGGGCCTACGACGTGCTCGAGCGCATCGCCGACGGTCTCGGCGTTCCGCGCGGCTACCTGGGCCTCGCCTACGACGAAACCACGGTGACACCGGTCGACGAAGAAGAAGCGGCGAAGCGGCGAAAGTTTCTCGCGCACGCCTACCAGGTGACCATGGGCGCGGCGGTCTTCGGATCGGAGCCGGGCACCTCCCCGTGGCGTCGGCCGGTGCCCGAGCGGATCGGGATGGTCGAAGTGCGCCAAGTCGAGGCCGCGACGCGCGCTTTCCGGACCTTGGAGCAGCAGTACGGAGGCGAATTCTGCCGCTCGGCGGCCGAGGCGGAGCTTGTCTGGGCCGATGAACTGCTGGAAGCCGGAGCCGCTGCGCCGGTGAAGGCGCGGCTCGTCGAAGCGGTCATCGAGCTCGAGGCGTTTTGCCGAGCGCTGGCGGAAGCGCGGTCGACTGCCGCCACACCCGAGCCGGACGGCCCTCCGGCCGTGGTGCCTCGGCGGCCGGTGGCTCGCGCGTCCCAGCGAGCCGCCGAATGGGCGTCGCGGGCCGTCCCCGCCGTCGAGCGCGAGCGCTACTTCGACGAGTACCTCAGCGAGCTCGACGACCTCGCCCAGTCGGCCCGCCCTCGCCGAGCTCAGCTGCTCTACGTCCTCCGCCTCTTCAGCCGCCTCCCGGCCCTCCGCTTCGCCCTTCGCGGTTCGAAAGCCCGGGAGCTGGCGCGGTGAAGGTGGTCGACGCTTTCACCCACGTCGTCGCCTCGGCCGAGCGGACCCGCAACACCATCCGCCTCCTGCGGGTCGTCGTCATCGGCGCCGCCCTGCTCCTCGCCGAGCTGTGCGCCGCCGTCGCGCTGCTGCCCGCCGGGGTGTCGGCCGGGCTGCTCGCGCTCGTTCCCGGGGCCGGGGCCTGGTGGTGGGTGAAAAGCCGGCGGAGGTGACATCGCTCTCGGAACGCTTCCGGTTCCGCGTTCGTTGTCGTTACCTACGGCTCCGTAAGTTACGGTTCCGTAGGTCACGCCCCCCGATCCCCGGAAGGACGCGCGCATGACCGTTCCCGAGAGCACCGCACTCATGTACGAGCTCGAGGGGACGGTCGAGGAGAACCTCAACCGCCACCTCGCCGCAGCGCAGGAATGGATGCCGCACGAATACGTGCCGTGGAGTGAGGGGCGGAACTTCGCCGACCTCGGCGGGGAGGCGTGGGATCCGGAGCAGTCGCGCGTCACGCCGATCGCGCGGACCGCGCTCGAGGTCAACCTGCTGACCGAGGACAACCTGCCCAGCTACCACCGCGAGATCGAGCGCGCCTTCGGCCGCGACGGCGCCTGGGGCACCTGGGTGCACCGCTGGACGGCCGAGGAGGGCCGGCACGGCATCTGCATCCGGGACTACCTGCTCGTCACGCGCGCGGTCGACCCGGTCGAGCTCGAGCGGATGCGCATGGAGACCATGCAGGCCGGCTACGAAACCGGCGACAAGCCGCTGCTGCGCGTCTGCGCCTACGTCTCGTTCCAGGAGCTCGCGACGCGCCTTTCGCACCGCAACACCGGCCGCTACACCCAGGACCCGCTGGCCGAGAAGCTGCTCGCCCGCGTCTCCACCGACGAGAACCTGCACATGGTCTTCTACCGGAACCTGGTGAAGGCGGCGTTCGAGATCTCGCCGGACGCCATGATGCGGGCGATCACCGACGAGGTCGTCGACTTCGCGATGCCCGGCGCGGTCATCCCGAGCTTCGCCCGCAAGGCGGCGCTGATCGCCAAGGCCGGCATCTACGACCTGCGCATCCACCACGACGACGTCGTGATGCCGCTGCTGCGCTACTGGAGGGTGTTCGACCGGGAGGGGTTCGGCGAGGTCGGCGAGACCGCGCGCGAAGAGCTCGCCGCGTTCATCAAGACCCTGGACACGCAGGCCGCGCGCTTCGAGGAACGTCGTGACGCCGCGGCCGCCCGGGCCGCCGCCCGCGGTCTGCCCGCACTCTGACCTGCGTGAAGGCCCCCTTGCGGAACTTCGAGTTCCGCAAGGGGGCCTTCACGAACGCTGAGCTCAGCGGCCGGTGCGCCGGGCGCCCGCGCGGGTGCCCGACGAGAAAGCCGCCGCGCCGCCGGTGCGGTTGCCCGTGGCCGGGGCGCCCGCGCGACGGGAGCCGCCGGACGCGGCCGCGCCGCCCGTGCGCCGGGTGCCGCCCGAAGCGGGGGCGTCCGACCGGCGGGCACCGCCCGAAGCCGGCGCACCCGAGCGGCGCGAGCCACCCGAAGCGGGAGCGCCCGAGCGGCGCGAGCCACCCGAAGTGCCACCCGACCGGCGCGAATCGCCGCCGGAGCGGCCCGAACCGGGCTGGTCTTCACGCCGCACGCGGGCCTGCTGGCCGCCGCGGTTCTCCTTCGGCGCTCCGCCGCGACGCCCGCGTCCGGAACCGGTACCCGGCGCCGCGCCGGACGCCGTCACCTTCTTCGGGCGGTTGTCGACCGCGGGGGCCTTCGAGAACGTCCGCTCGCCCGGGGCCAGCTCCGCCAGCAGCGGGTGACCCGGTCCGAGCTGGGTCGTCGTCGGCTTGATGCCCGCCTTGCGCGTGAGGTCGCGCACGTCGCGGACCTGCGCATCGGTCATCAGCGTCACCACCGTGCCCGACGCGCCCGCGCGTGCCGTGCGGCCCGAGCGGTGCAGGTACGCCTTGTGCTCGACCGGCGGGTCGGCGTGGATGACCAGCCGGACGTCGTCGACGTGGATGCCGCGGGCCGCGATGTCGGTCGCGACCAGCGTCTTCGCCGTGCCCGAGGAGAACGCCTCGAGGTTGCGCGTGCGCGCGTTCTGGCCCAGGTTGCCGTGCAGTTCGACCGCCGGCACGCCCGAAGCCACGAGCTTGCGCGTCAGCGCCTTCGCGCGGCTCTTCGTCCGGGTGAACACCAGCGTGCGGCCCGGCGCCGCGGTCAGGTCGACCAGCACCGGCAGCCGGTGGGTCTCCTCGAGGTGCAGGACGTGGTGCTCCATCGTCGACACCGGCGACTGCGCCGAGTCGACGCTGTGCGTGATCGGGTCGTTCATGAAGCGCTTGACCAGCACGTCGACGCCGTTGTCCAGCGTCGCGGAGAACAGCATCCGCTGCCCGCGCGAGGGCGTCTGGTCCATGATCCGCCGCACCTCGGGCAGGAACCCCAGGTCGGCCATGTGGTCGGCCTCGTCCAGCACGGTGATCTCGATCGCGTCGAGCTTCACGTGCCCGGAGCGCATGTGGTCGGCGAGCCGGCCGGGGCAGGCGACGACGATGTCGACGCCGTCGCGCAGCTTCGTGATCTGCGGGTTCGCGCTGACGCCGCCGAAGATCGTGGTGGTCCGGAGGCCCAGCGGCTTGGCCAGCGGCAGGATCGACGCTTCGATCTGCGTCGCGAGCTCGCGCGTCGGCGCGAGGATCAGCGCGCGGGGGCGCCCGGGCTTGCGCCGCGTCGGGCCCGCGGCGAGGCGGGTGAGCACGGGCAGCACGAAGCCGTACGTCTTGCCGGAGCCGGTGCGGCCGCGGCCGAGGACGTCCCGGCCGGCGAGGGTGTGCGGCAGGGTCGCCGCCTGGATGGGGAAGGGCTCGGTGACGCCCTGGGAGGCCAGCGCCGCCACGAGCGGGGTGGGCAGGCCGAGTTCAGCGAAAGTACTCATAAGTCGTGCGGGCACGCGGGTGCCCTGGTCTCCGTAACATGAGAAGGGTTGTCCTGCCCGGCGCAGACCGGCGTGCGGCCGCGGCGCGTGGTAGTCGACAACAGCAGCGGGCCGAGGCAGAACTGAGCGGCCCGCATGATCAGTATAGCGGGGAAGGGTGACGTACCCCCAGTGAGATTGCCCGCACTCGCGCCGCCTTGCTAAGTTACCGGTCGGTAATCGAGGAGGACCCCCATGCTGCTGAACCCGCGCGAGTACGACCCGGCGCACTTCGACGCCGAGACCCGGCGCCTGCTGCGCGCCACCATCGACTGGTTCGAACAGCGCGGCAAGGCGAAGCTGACCGAGGACTACCACAGCCGCACCTTCTACGCGGACTTCCTCGAGTTCGCGGGCAAGGAAGGCCTGTTCTCGACCTTCCTGACCCCCGCCGCGAACGCCGGCGGCAACCCGGACAAGCGCTGGGACACCGCCCGCGTCGCCGCGCTCTCGGAAATCCTGGGGTTCTACGGGTTGAACTACTGGTACCCGTGGCAGGTCACGATCCTCGGCCTCGGGCCGGTGTGGCAGAGCGGCAACGACGTCGCCCGCAAGCGCGCGGCGGACGCGCTGGACGCCGGGGGAGTCGGCGCGTTCGGACTGTCCGAAAAGGACCACGGCGCCGACATCTACTCCTCGGACCTGGTGCTGACCGAGGACGGCGACGGCTACCGCGCGACCGGCTCGAAGTACTACATCGGCAACGGCAACTGCGCGCGCACGGTGTCGGTCTTCGGCCGCATCGACGGTGTCGAGGGCCCGGACCAGTACGTCTTCTTCTACGCCGACTCCGAGCACCCGAACTACCACGTGGTCAAGAACGTGGTGCCGTCGCAGATGTACGTCGCCGAGTTCCGGCTCGAGGACTACCCGGTGCGCGCCGAGGACATCCTGCACGTCGGCGCCGAAGCCTTCAGCGCCGCGCTGAACACGGTCAACATCGGCAAGTTCAACCTCTGCTTCGGCGGCATCGGCATGGCGACGCACTCGCTGTACGAGGCCATCACGCACGCGCACAACCGCGTCCTCTACGGCAATCCGGTCACCGACTTCCCGCACGTGCGCCGCGAGTTCGTCGAGGCGTACGCGCGGCTGACCGCGATGAAGCTGTTCTCCGACCGCGCCGTCGACTACTTCCGCAGCGCGAACCCGGACGACCGCCGCTACCTGCTCTTCAACCCGATCACCAAGATGAAGGTGACGACCGAGGCGCAGAAGGTGATCGGCCTGGTCGCCGACGTCGTGGCGGCCAAGGGCTTCGAAGCCGACACCTACCTGGCGATGTCCAAGAACGACATCGACGGGCTCCCGAAGCTCGAAGGCACGGTGGCGGTGAACCTCGCGCTGATCGCGAAGTTCATGCCCGCGTACCTGTTCGCCCCGCAGGAGTACGCGCCGGTCGGCACCCGCACCGACGCCGCGGACGACGAGTTCCTCTTCCGCCAGGGCCCGGCGCGCGGCCTGTCGAAGGTGCGCTTCCACGACTGGAAGACCGCGTACGCCGAAGCCGCGCACATCCCGAACGTCGCGCTGTTCACCGAGCAGGCCGGGTACCTGGTCAAGCTGCTCACCGAGGCGGCGCTGGACGAGGCGCAGCAGGCCGACCTCGACTTCGGGCTCGCGCTGACCGAGCTGTTCACGCTGATCGTGTACGGCCAGCTGGTCCTGGAGCAGGCCCGGATCACCGGGCTCGACGACGAGGTCGCCGACCAGATCTTCGCGGTGCTGGTGCAGGACTTCAGCGCCGCGGCGGTGGACCTCAACGGCAAGGCGAGCTCGACCGGAGCCCAGCAGGCGATCGCCCTGGCCGCGGTGCGGAAGCCGGTGGTGGACACCGCGCGGTTCGAGAACGTCTGGGCCCGCGTGCGGGAGCTTTCCGGGGTCTACGCTATGACCCCGTGATGGCGAGGAAGTACCGGCTGGGCGTGACGCGGAAGGCCGCGAACGTCGTCGTGACGGCGTTGCTGGCGCTCGGGATCCCGGTCACCGGCGGCACCGGGTTCCTGCTCACCACGCGCGGGCGCCGCACCGGCGTGGACCGGACCACTCCGGTCAACGTCCTCGAGGTCGACGGCGAGCGCTGGCTCGTCTCGCCGTACGGCCAGGTCGGCTGGGTGCACAACCTGCGCGCCGACCCGGCCGCCCGGCTCCGGCGCGGCCGCAGGCGCGAAACGTGGGAGGTCGAGGAGGCCGGTGCCGCCACGGCCGGCCCGGTGCTGCGCACCTACGTCCGCAAGATCCCGGTGACGGCGCCGTTCTTCGACGCGAAGCTCAGCGACCCGGCGGACGTCTTCGCGGCGGAAGCCGATCGACACCCGGTGTTCCGCTTGGCAAGATCAAGAGCGTGAACCGAGAGCGGGCGGCGGAGCTGATCTGGGACGCGTGGCAGACCGGCGAGCGCCTGGACGGGCTGCCGCCCGACGCCCGCCCGTGCGACGCCGCGGAGGGCATGGCGGCCCAGACGGCGCTCGCCGAGCTGGCCGGCCCGGTGTCGGGCTGGAAGATCGCCGCGACCACGGTGTACGCCCGGCAGTACCTGGACGTCCCCGGCCCGCTGCCGGGCGCGATGTTCGCGCGCTTCCAGCACACCGAGGGCGAGGCGGTCCCGGCCGACACGATGACGATGGGCGTCGCCGAACCCGAGTTCGCGTTCCGCCTGAAGGCCGACCCGGGCCTGTCGCCGTCCCTGACCGGCGTGCTCGACGCGGTCGACACGATGTTCCTGGCGGTGGAGCTCCCGGACAGCCGCTACACCGACCACCAGCACGCGGGCGGCCCGCAGCTGCTGGCGGACATGGCGTGCGCGGGCCGCTTCGTCGAGGGCCGCCCGGTCCCGGGCTGGCGCGACCTCGACCTCCCCCGCCGCCCGGTGGTCCTGCACGCGAACGGCGAAGAGTTTTCGCGCGGCAGCGGAAGCCTGGTCCTGGGCGACCCGAGGCTGGCGTTGCACTGGCTGGCGATGGAGCTCCCTCGCCACGGCCTCGCGTTGCGCCCCGGCGACATCGTGACGACGGGAACGGCGACCCCGCCGTGCCCGATCCGCGCGGGCGGCCGGGTCCTGGCGGACTTCGGCGAGCTGGGCAGCGTCGAAGTGCGGTTCGCCGCATGACGATCCGGCCCGGCTTCGTGGTGCTCGCTGTGCTCGTCGTGGCGCTCGACGCCGGCCTCTGGTGGTTCTCGCGCGGCCAGCACCAGTCCACCGCGCGGATCGGCTTCCTCGTCGCCTTCGTGCTGTTGCTGGCGTTGCTCGCGGCGGCCGCCGGCGTGGTCCGGTGGGAGGTCGCGGCGCCGCTCGGGGCGGCGTCGACGTCGGGGCTGCTGTTCGTCGGTGCGGCGGCGATCTTCAGCGTCGGCTTCGGTTTCCTGCTGCTGGCGGTGATCGAGGCGGCACTGGTCCGGCGGCTGGTGCTGGACGACTCCCCGGCCGGCTGGCGCAACGGCACCGGGGTGATCAGCTCGGCGGCGGCCGTCGTGCCGGTGGCGTTGTTCGCGATCGGGCTCTTCGCGCTCCGCTGAGCCGTTTTTGTCGGTGCCCCCTGCCACGATGTCCCGGTGACGTCTTGGAGAGATCGACTCAGCGCCCTCGCCGACGAGTGGCTGCCCCCCGAGGTGGCTGCCGCGTGGGCCGGGCTGTTCCGGCCGGGCATCCGGCTGGTTTCCGAAGGGCCGGGCCCTCGCGTGGGCCGGCTGGGCGGGGCACCGGTACTGCCTGAGGACGTGCCGTGGCCCGAGTGGCCGGGGCGCGGGCCGCTCGACTTCCTGGCGGCGGTGGACTGCGCCGCGCTGCCGCGGGAGTTCTTGAGCATCCCGCTGCCGGAAGCGGGCACGCTCCTGTTCTTCTCCTTCGACGCCGACCGCCGGGAGTCGGACGACACCCCGATGCTCGAAGACGCAGAGGCGAGCCGGGTGGTCTTCGTGCCCGCGGGAGTCCCGGCCGCCGAGCGGGCGGCCCCCGACGGCGTCGACCCCTACCCGGCGCGGGACCTCTTCGGCGAGGTCGTGGCCACGGCCCCGGAGCAGGAGCACATCCTGCTCGACCAGACCGAGACCGCGAGCGGCGAGACCCTGGCCGAGGCGGCCGAGATGGTGGAGCTGCCGGGGGAGTACGTCGGCGCCGAGGTCTTCGGCCAGCTGGTCTGGCAACTGCACGAAAAGGGCCCGCACCACCAGATCGGCGGGTTCGCCGCCCCCGTGCAGGGCGCCGTGGAGATCGAGGTCGCGGCGAACGTGCTCGGCGGCCACCAGGACCCCGGTCTGGTCGAGGAGGCGGCCCGCTGGGTGCTGCTCGCCCAGCTCGACAGCGACGACGACGCCGGCATGATCTGGGGCGACGCCGGGATGTTGTATTGGGTGATCCGGGCCGAGGACCTCGAAGCGGGCCGCTTCGACCGGGCGAGGTGCACCCTGCAGTGCGGGTGACTCAGCGCTTGTGGACGAAGTACACCTTGTCCCCGCCGACGGACCCGACCTGGATGGTCAGGTCGCCCGGGGCGTCCACGAAGGCGATGCGGTAGGTGAGTTCCTTGCCGGGCAGGATGTCCTGGCTGGGAGAGCCCTCGAAGTCCGTGTCGTAGACCTGCTCGGCGGTGGTGCTGCCGGCCGTCGCCTGCATGATGAGCATGGCCGCCGACCACGGCTTGGCGGAGTGGTTCGCGAGGGTGACCTGGAAGCTGGTGGCCGGCGCGTTCTGCTTCGGCGCGGCGACGTCGCTGGTCGTGAAGGCCTTGGCGTCGGCGATGGTGATGTCGACGTCGGTGCCGCGGTGGGTCTGCCCGATCGAGTACGTCTGGCCGCTCGCGTTGTCGTCGGTGGCGGGCAGCCCGAGCTTGTCCTTCAGGTCTTCGACGGCGGCGTTCTGCGCGATGACGGTGAACACGATCGCCAGGACGCTGAGTACGACGCCGATGGCGGCGAGCACCTTCTTGCTGCCGAAGAGGGCGATCACGCCGAGCACGAACCCGACGCCGGCGACGACGGCGGTGAGGTTGTTGAGGAAGATGACCGGCGAGCCGACCACCCCGACGATGCCGAGGATCACCGCGCTCCACGCGAGCGCGGCGAACTTCGCGGGCTTCTTGACGGGCATCGGGGCCGGGTACGGGTAGCCGGCCGGGGGCGGCGAGTACGGAGCGGTCATGGCGGCGTCTCCCGGGTTCGGGCGGAAAATCCCCGGCGTGCGGGGCTGAACGGTGAATAGTTCGGCCCGCTGTCGCGCAGCGTTACGATCTCCGGTCCGCCGTATCCGTTCCGTCACCAATGTTGCGCCGACCGGGTGATTGCTCTCCCGAAACGCCGTGAAGGCCGTCTTGAGGAACTTCGAGTTCCTCAAGACGGCCTTCACGAACCTCGCGCTACTTGTTGCCGAACCCGGCCCGGCGAAGGGCATCCGCCATCGAGCCGCTGCCGCCTCCGGAGTTGCCGCCCCGGCTGCCGCCACCGCCGCCACCGCCACGCTGACCGCCGCCCGAGCCGGAACCGCCGCGGCGCTGACCGCCACCGCCGCCGCCCTGGCCGCGGTCGCGCTGGCCGCCGCCTCCGCCGCCGCGATTGCCCGACGGGGCGCCCGGCTCGTCGTCCAGGCGCAGCGTCAGCGAGATGCGCTTGCGCGGCACGTCGACGTCCAGCACCTTCACCTTCACGATGTCGCCGGGCTTCACGACCTCGCGCGGATCCTTCACGAAGTTCTTCGACAGCGCCGAAACGTGCGCCAGGCCGTCCTGGTGCACGCCGACGTCGATGAACGCGCCGAACGCCGCCACGTTCGTCACCACACCCTCCAGCCGCATGCCCGGCTTGAGGTCGCCGATCTTGTCGACACCCTCCGCGAACGTCGCCGTCTTGAACGCCGGGCGCGGGTCGCGGCCCGGCTTGTCCAGCTCGGCGAGGATGTCCGTCACCGTCGGGAGGCCGAACGTGTCGTCGACGAAGTCCGCCGGCTTCAACGACGACAGCGTCCGCGTGTTGCCGATCAGCGAGCGCAGGTCCGTGCCGGTCGTCGACAGGATCCGCCGGACCACCGGGTACGCCTCCGGGTGCACCGACGACGAGTCGAGCGGGTCGTCGCCGTCCGGGATGCGCAGGAAGCCCGCGCACTGCTCGAAGGCCTTCGGGCCGAGGCGCGCGACCTCCTTCAGCGCCGTCCGCGAGCGGAACGGCCCGTTCGTGTCGCGGTGCGAAACGATGTTCTCCGCCAGCCCCGTCGTGATGCCCGAGACGCGGGTCAGCAGCGGCGCCGAAGCCGTGTTCACGTCCACGCCGACCGCGTTCACGCAGTCCTCGACCACCGCGTCCAGCGAGCGCGACAGCGAAACCTCGGACAGGTCGTGCTGGTACTGCCCGACGCCGATCGACTTCGGGTCGATCTTGACCAGCTCGGCCAGCGGGTCCTGCAGCCGCCGGGCGATCGAGACCGCGCCGCGCAGCGAGACGTCCATGTTCGGCAGCTCGGCCGAAGCGAACGCCGACGCCGAATACACCGACGCGCCCGCCTCGGACACGATCGCCTTCGTCAGCTTCAGCTCGGGGTGCTTCTTGATCAGCTCGATCGCGAGCTTGTCCGTCTCGCGCGACGCCGTGCCGTTGCCGATCGAGATCAGGTCGACCTTGTGCCGCGCGCACAGCGCCGCGAGCTCGGCGATCGACTGGTCCCACTTGTTCGCCGGCTGGTGCGGGTAGATGACGTGGGTGTCGACGACCTTGCCGGTCGCGTCCACGACGGCCACCTTGACGCCGGTGCGGAAGCCCGGGTCGAGGCCCATCGTGGCGCGGGTGCCGGCCGGCGCGGCGAGCAGCAGGTCGCGCAGGTTGGACGCGAACACGCGCACGGCGTCGTCCTCGGCCGCCTGGCGCAGCCGCATCCGCAGGTCGATGCCCAGGTGCAGGAGGATCTTGGTGCGCCACGCCCAGCGCACGGTGTCGCCGAGCCACTTGTCGCCCGGGCGGCCCTGCTGCGAGATGCCGAACTTCGCGGCGATGCGCGCCTCGTAGTCGGTCGGCCCGACCTGCGGCTCGTCGGTCGGCTCGTCCGGCGACATGGTGAGGTCGAGGACCTCCTCCTTCTCGCCGCGCAGCATCGCGAGGATCCGGTGCGAGGGGAGCTTGGTGTAGGGCTCGGAGAAGTCGAAGTAGTCGGAGAACTTGGCGCCGTCCTCCTCCTTGCCCGCGCGGACCTTGGCGACGAGGTGGCCCTGGCCCCACATCTTCTCGCGCAGTTCGCCGATCAGGTCGGCGTCCTCGGCGAAGCGCTCGACGAGGATCGCGCGGGCGCCGTCGAGGGCGGCCTGCGCGTCCGCGACGCCCTTGTCGGCGTCGACGAACACCGCGGCCGCGGCCTGCGGGTCGGTCGCCGGGTCGCTCAGCAGGCCGTCGGCCAGCGGCTCGAGACCCGCTTCGCGCGCGATCATGGCCTTCGTGCGGCGCTTCGGCTTGTACGGGAGGTAGATGTCCTCCAGCCGCGACTTCGTGTCCGCGGCGAGGATCGAGGCCTCGAGGGCCTCGTCCAGCTTGCCCTGGCTCCGGATGGACTCGAGCACGGCGAGCCGCCGCTCGTCGAGTTCCCGCAGGTAGCGCAGGCGCTCTTCGAGCGTGCGCAGCTGCGCGTCGTCGAGCATGCCGGTGACTTCCTTGCGGTAGCGCGCGATGAAGGGCACGGTCGACCCGCCGTCGAGCAGGTCGACGGCGGCCTTGACCTGTCCTTCGCGCACGCCCAGTTCTTCGGCGATCTTCTGCTCGACCGACACGCTCACTCCAACACGCTCCCGCTTCGCCTGGCTTCGATCGTCACATTCTGCCGTTTCCGCCGCCCCGACTTTCGGATGGGGCTCCTTGACAATCAGATTGGTCTAGTCCATTTTGTGGTGACCTGCCTCACCACAGCGGAGGTCTTCCGTGGTCCCCAAGGTTCGCATCGCTCTGCTTTCGTTACTTTCCGTGGTCACGCTGAGTCTCGGTGTGACGTTCGTGCTCGCCGGCAGCGCTTCGGCGGCGAACATCCTGGCCAACCCCGGCTTCGAAGCCGGTACTTCGGGCTGGACCTGCACCACCGCGCCGACCGCGGTGAGCACCCCGGTGCACAGCGGGAGCCGCGCGCTGAGCGCGTCGCCGTCGTCGTCGGACAACGCGCAGTGCTCGCAGACGCTCACCGTCTCGGCGAACACCGCGTACAAGCTGTCGGCCTGGGTCCAGGGCAGCTACGTCTACCTTGGCGTCTCCGGGTCGGCGACGACCAGCACGTGGACGCCGGGTACCAGCGGCTACCAGCAGCTGTCGCTGAACTTCACGACCGGCTCGAGCACGTCGCTGACGGTGTACCTGCACGGCTGGTACGGCCAGCCGACCTACTACGCCGACGACGTCAACCTCGACGGCCCGGGCACCCCGCCGCCGACGACCCCGACGACGCCGACCACCCCCACGACGCCGACGACGCCGACGACCCCGCCCACCACGACCACCCCGCCGACGACGACCACGCCGCCGCCGACCCAGGGTGACCTGCCGAAGCACGTCCTCACCGGCTACTGGCAGAACTTCTACAACGGCGCGAAGGCGCTGAAGCTGGCGGACGTCCCGACGAAGTACAACATCATCGCCGTGTCGTTCGCCGACGCCACCGGCTCGCCGGGCGCGGTGAGCTTCACGCTCGACTCCGGTCTGTCTTCGCAGCTCGGCGGCTACACCGACGCGCAGTTCAAGGCGGACGTCAAGACGGTCCAGGCGCGCGGCCAGAAGGTCATCATCAGCGTCGGTGGCCAGAACGGCACGATCAGCGTCAGCGACTCGACCTCGGCGAACAACTTCGCCAACAGCATCAAGTCGCTGATCTCGAACTACGGCTTCGACGGCGTCGACATCGACCTCGAGAACGGCATCAACGCCACCTACATGGGCCAGGCGCTGCGCAGCATCCACAACGGCGGCGGCAAGGTCATCACGATGGCGCCGCAGACGATCGACATGCAGTCCACGCAGGGCGGCTACTTCCAGCTCGCGCTGAACATCAAGGACATCCTCACGATCGTCAACATGCAGTACTACAACTCCGGCTCGATGCTGGGCTGCAACGGCAACGTCTACTCCCAGGGCACGGTCGACTTCCTGACCGCGCTGGCCTGCATCCAGCTGCAGGGCGGCCTGCGCGCCGACCAGGTCGGGCTCGGGCTGCCGGCGTCGTCACAGGCGGCGGGCGGCGGTTACCAGGGACCGGCCAACACGGTCTCGGCGCTGAACTGCCTGGCCAAGGGCACGTCGTGCGGCTCGTTCAAGCCGTCGGCGACCTACCCGGCGATCCGCGGCGCGATGACGTGGTCGATCAACTGGGACGCGACGAACGGCTACGCGTTCGCCAACACGGTCTCGGCCGGGCTCGCGGGCCTGCCGTAACCGTTCTCGCCATGAAGGGGCCCTTCCGGACCAGGTCCGGAAGGGCCCCTTCATGACACCCCCAGCCGGGCGCGCGCCGTCCCCTCGGCACCCGCGCCTGCGCCGCTTACACTGCCGGACGCGGCGTGTGCGAACGTTGCGGAATCGTGGAATCCGCAGGTCGGGGAGGGAGTGCGGTGATCAGCTACAGCGTGCTCGGCACCCTCGAAGCCGAGTCCGGCGGCACGCTCCTCGACGTCGGCCACGCGCGGCGGCGCTACGTCCTCGCCGCGCTGCTGGCCGAGCCGAACCGGCCGGTGCCGCTCGACCAGCTCGTCACGCGCGTCTGGGGCGCGAGCCCGCCGCACCGGGCGGCCGCGACGGTCCGCAGCTACCTTTCGCGGCTGCGCGCCGCCGGGTGCGCGATCGACCGCACCGCGCACGGCTACCTGCTGCGCGTCGACCTGGACGCGCTCGACCTGCACCGGTTCCGGGAGAAGGTGGCGCTCGCGCGCGCCGCGGCGGGCGACGTCACCGCGGCCGCGCTGTTCGACGACGCGCTGGCGCTGTGGCGGGGCGAACCGTTCGCCGGGCTGGATTCGCCGTGGCTGACCGGGGTCCGGGAGGGCCTGGAAGCCGAGCGGCACGCGGCCCGGCTGGACCGCAACGACGTCTCGCTGCGGCTCGGGCGGCACGCGGCGCTGCTGGCGAAGCTGCCCCGGGCCGCCGCGGACCACCCGTTCGACGAGCGGCTGGCCGGCCAGCTGATCCTCGCCTACTACCGAAGCGGCCGGCAGGCGGACGCGCTGGCGCACTTCGAGCGCGTCCGGCGGCGGCTGGCGGGCTCACTCGGTGCGGACCCGGGCCCGGCGCTGCGGGAGCTGCACCGCCGGATCCTGGCCGGCGACCCCGAACTGGACGCGCCGCTCGCGCGGGCCGGCGCCCGGACCGGGTCGCTGATCGAGCTGGCCGCGATCCGCGCGGTCGCGACGTTGCTGATCGTGGCGCGCGAAGGCGACTTCGAGGCCGCGGCGTGGCGGGTCCGCAGCACGGCCGACGTGCTGGAGAAGGAGATCGGCGAGCTGGAAGCCGAAATCGGCGGCGCGCTGGTGGTGTCCGGCGAGGGCGGCGTCCGGCTGACGGAGCTGGGGGAGCGGCTGCGCACGGGCGCCCGCGCGGGCGTGGCCGAGCTGGCGGCGATCTTCACCGAGACCCGGCTGGCCGAACGCCGCATCGGCGGCCGCCTGCGCGTGGGCTACGTGGCGAGCCTCGGCGGCGACCTGGTGACGCGGGTGACGACCGAGTTCGAACGCCGCCACCCGGCGTGCCGCGTCACCCTGACCCCGACCCGCATCGGCCAGCGCTGGAACGAAACGGACCTGCTCGCCGAGGGCGACCTCGACCTGGTGCTGCACTGGTCCCCGGGCGGCGACACGCGCTCGTTCGCGCAACCCAACCTGCGCACCGGCCCGGCGCTGCTGACGGTGCCCCGCGGCCTCCTGCTGCGTGACGACCACCCGCTCGCCTCGCGCACGACGGTCAGCCTGGAGGACCTCGCGGACCACCGGCTGCTCGACCCGGGCAAGGCCCTCAACCCGGTGGCGCGCGACCTGTGGGCCCCGCCGGTCACGCCGTCGGGCCGCCCGATCCCGCGCACGGAGGAGGACGTCCCGCAGCTGATCGGCCGCACCCGCATCGGCGCGGAGGACATGCTTTCCCTGGTGGCGCGCGGCATCGGCCTGCACATTTCGGTGGTTTCGCTGCTCGAGCGCTACCCGTTCCCGGGCCTGAAGGTGATCCCGGTGCCGGACATCCCGCCGATGCTCGCGGTCCCGGTGTGGCGCGCGTCGGAGGAGAACGAAGCGATCCGCGCGTACGTCTCGGTGGCCGCGGAACTGTCGGCGGGCTAGCCGTTCTTGCGGCGGACCAGCTCTTCGACGGCGCTGGGCAGGGTGGTTTCGAAGTCGATCAGCTTGGCCCACGACGGTGTGACCTTGATCCGCACCATGCCGTCGGCGTAGAGATCGCGGACCTCGGCTTCCCAAGCGGCGGCCTGCTCCGGCGGCATTCCGGCGGCCTGCCGCAGGAACTCGGCGGGGAGGTCGTCGAGCGCCTCCTGGGTGCTGTTCCCGCGGATCAGCAGGATCTTGGGCGGCTGCGCTTCGGTGTCGATCGTCAAGGCGACGGCGGGATTCTTCCGCAGCGACCGGACTTTCGCGGCGTTTTTGGCCGTGCAGAGAACGAATTCCGCACCGTTCCAGGTGAACCCGATCGGAACCACCCGCGGCGTCCCGTCTCCGGCGACATAACCGAGCCGAGCGATGGTCCGGGCGAGGAGTTCCTGGCTGGCGGGGCGGTTCAGGACGTCGATGACCTCGTTGGGCTGCACGGAGGCGAGCTTAGCGAGAATTGCTCGTGGGCGGCTGGATGTGCCAGGCTCTGCGACCGTGACTCCTTCGGACGCGGAGCAGGATGACGAGCTGGCCCCGGAGTTGCGGGAGATCGCCGATCGTGCGCACGCTGCCGGGCTGAAGGTGTGGACCCTGCGCTGGAACGCTCACCCGACCGTAGCGATCGTCGGCGAGCCGGAACTGCAGATCGACTTCCCCGCCGGCCGGATAGCCCGGGAAGTGCGCATATCGCGGCGGGACGCGCCGGACTGGGCTTCGACCGACTTCGCGCACTGGGTTTTCCTCGGTGACTACGATGCCTTCCTCGACCGGGCGTCCGGCACGGTGGTCGCTGCCCTCGGGTACACGGCCGACGGGTTCGGTCTTGCTCAGAAGAAGATCCCGGGGCTGGTGCCGATGCCGGAGGACGACCCGGACCTGGCCCCACGTGAGGGCGAGGCGCTGACTGAGACCGCCTTCCGTGAACCGGTCAGATTGCGTGTCGAACACCCATCTGTGGAAGGACTGTCGATCACGATTCAGCGGCCGCCACCGAGGGCGTTACGAGTCGCTTGCCGGGAGAATCCGCGCACGTGGGGCGTCGCGATCACCGGTGTCACCACGGAACGGCACGACCAAGCGCTAGGACTCCTCCAGGAGATCTCCACCTCGTTCTTCATCGACCTCGATCTGAGCTACGGCTTAGCGTTCCGGCTGAAGAAGGACTACCGTGTGGAGTGGGCTTCCGAACCGAGCGACGAGGATGCCTTGTCGACCAAGATGCCGAGGTTTCCCGTTCTCGCGCACAACTATGACGCGGCGTCGTTGTACCTCTACGCGCGAACGCTGGTGTCGGCGCCATTGCTGGAATACCTCGCCTACTACCAGGTGCTCGAATTCTTCATGCCGAAGTACGCGCGAGTGGCCGCCATCCAGAAGCTCCGCGACGTGCTCAGGGATCCACGCTTCGACCACGATGACGACGTCGTGCTCGGCCGGGTCATCGAGATGGTCACCGACACGGGTCGTACCTCGGCGACCGAGCGGGAGCAGTTGAAGGCGACCGTGACACGCTGCGTTGACGCCAGTGCGCTCGTCGGCTACCTCGAAGGTCATCCCCACGGCGCCGCGGCGATGGCCGACAAGAAGCGGATCTCCGACATCCGGCTGCTCAACCCGAAGGACACCAGCGCGTCGCTCGTCGAGCAGGTCTCCGACCGGATCTACGACCTGCGCTGCCGGATCGTCCACGGCAAGGAAGGCGGAAACGGCCGAGGAGAGCCGTTGCGTCCCTTCGGAAGGGAGTCGAAACTGCTCACCTACGACCTCGACCTCATCCGGTTCGTGGCCCAGCGCGTCCTGATCACCTCGAGCGGCCCCGCCACCTGGGGCCGCTGATCACCGCTCCACCACCGGCAACCGCAGCGCTCCCGGCGCGTCCGACGGCACCGCCGGGTTCTTCGGCGCCACCGCCGCCACTCGCCGGTACTCCGCGCCCAGTTCCGGGCGTGGGTCCGCCTCCCCGCGGTTGGGCCAGAACGCCATCGCCCGCTCCGCCTGCGCCGTGATCGTCAGCGACGGATTCACACCCAGGTTCGCCGTGATCGCCGAGCCGTCCACCACGTGCAGTCCCGGGTACCCGTACAGCCGCTGGTACGGGTCGACGACGCCCGTCGAAGGGGAGTCGCCGATCGTGCAGCCGCCGATGAAGTGGCCCGTGATCGGGATGTTCACCATGTCCGTCCACGCGCCTTGCGGGAGGCCGCCGATCTTCTCCGCCACCCGGCGGGTCACCTCGTGGCCCGCCGGGATCCACTCCGGCGACGGCGAGCCCGCTCCCTGGCGGGTCGTCATGCGGCGGCCGAACAGGCCGCGTTTCGTGTACGTCGTCACGGAATTGTCGAGCGTCTGCATCACCAGCAGCCCGATCATCCGCTCCGACCAGTGGCGCGGGTTGTGGATCCGCAGCAGGTCGCGGCGAGAACGCCACAGCTCGCGCAACCCCAGCACCCAGCGGCGACGCCCGGGCGAGCCGTCCACCAGCACCGTCGCCATCAGGCCCATCACGTTGCTGCCGCGGCCGTACCGCACCGGCTCCACGTGCGTGACCTCGTCCGGGTGGATCGACGACGTGATCGCGACACCGCGCGTGTAGTCCGTGTCGCCGCGCAACGACCGCGCCGCCAGCACCGCTTCGGAGTTCGTCCGCGCCAGGAGCCCGAGCCGCGGCGACAGCGAAGGCAGCGTCCCGTTGTCCCGCAGCCGGTGCAGCAGCCGTTGCGTGCCCAGCGCGGCCGCGGAGAACACCACCTGCTGCGCGGTGAACGTCCGGCGCGAGCGGCGGCCGGTGCGGACCGTGTCCACCGCGTACCCGCCGTCGACCGGGCGGACCGACACCGCCGTCGTCAGCGGGTGGACCACCGCGCCGGCCTGTTCGGCCAGGTAGAGGTAGTTCTTGACGGTCGTGTTCTTCGCGCCGACGCGGCAGCCGGTCATGCACTCGCCGCACAGCGTGCACGACTGGCGTGCCGGGCCCGCGCCGCCGAAGAACGGGTCCACCCCGGACTGTCCGAAGTAGACGCCGACCGGCGTGCGGCGGTACGTGTGCCCGATGCCCATGTCGTCGGCCACCTCGCGAAGCACCCGGTCCGCGGGCGTCGTCGCCGGGTTCTCGACCACGCCGAGCATCCGCTTCGCCTGGTCGTAGTACGGCGCCAGCTCGGCCTTCCAGTCCGTGATGTGCGCCCACTGCGGGTCTTCGTAGAACTTGTCCGGGGGTTCGTACAGTGTGTTCGCGTACACCAGCGAACCACCGCCGACGCCGGAACCGCTCATCACGAAGGTGTTCTTCAGCAGCGTCAGCCGCTGGATGCCGAAACAGCCCAGCGCGGGCGCCCACAGGTACCTCCGCAGCCGCCACGACGTCTTCGCGAACTCGTCGTCGGCGAACCGGCGTCCGGTCTCCAGCACGCCGACGCGGTAACCCTTTTCGGTCAGCCGCAACGCCGTCACGCTGCCGCCGAAGCCCGAGCCGATCACGAGGACGTCGTAGTCCGTCACGCCACTGCTCCCATGCGGTAGTCCGCGGGGTCGAGCCGCCGGGTCCGGCGGTCGTACTCGGTGACCAGGCCGGGCCAGTTCGTCGTGACGCGGCCGTCGGCCTGGCGGTACCAGCTCGTGCAGGCGCTCCACACGCTGTGGCCCAGGCGCTTCTGCACTTCGTCGTCGTAGCGCTGCTCGACCTCGGGCCGGACGTCCAAATAGGACACGCCGGGACGCGCGAGCTGCTCCACCGCCTGCCGGATGTACCGGGCCTGGCGCTCGATCATGTAGATGATCGACCCGGCGCCGAGGTTGGTGTTGGGGCCGTAGACGCAGAACAGGTTCGGGAACCCGGGCACGGCCATGCCGAGGTACGCCCGCGGGCCGCCGGACCACTCGTCCTGCAGCGATCGCCCGCCGAGGCCGGTCACCGACAGTCGGCCGAGGAACTCCGTCGCGGCGAACCCGGTGCCGTAGACCAGGACGTCCGCTTCGAGCTCGGTCCCGTCCTCGACCCGCACGCCCTTCTCGGTGATCTCGGTGATCCGCCGCGTCTCGACGTCGACGTTCGGCTGGGCGAGCGCGGGCAGGTAGTCGTTGGTGAAGAGGATCCGCTTGCAGCCCAGGGGATAGGACGGCGTCAGCTTCGCGCGCAGCTCCCGGTTCTTGATGTGGCGGCGGCGCAGCTGCGCGGTCCGCAGCTCGAACATCTTCGCCAGCACGGGGTGTTTCGTCATCGCGTAGGTCGCGTACTCGGCGAGCAGGAAGATCCGCAGCCGGCCGAGCAGCTGCGTGGGCGGCAGGTGCTCGAAGAGCCAGTGCTGCCACGGCCGGTAGCTCGGATCGGACTTCGCCATGACGTACGGCGGCGTCCGCTGGAAGACGGTGACGTGCTGGGCGCGCTTGCGCAGTTCGGGCACGAACTGCACGGCACTGGCCCCGGTCCCGATCACGGCGACGCGCTTGCCGGTCAGGTCGACGTCGTGGTCCCACCGCGCGGAGTGGAAGGCGTCACCGGCGAAGTTCTCGCGGTTGGGGATGGCGGGCAGCACCGGCCGCGACAGCTGCCCGACGGCGGGGACGAAGACGTTCGCTTCGTAGGTCTCGCCGTTTTTGGTCTCGACGCGCCAGAGCCCGCGAGCTTCGTCGAAGGCGGCGGAGGTGACTTCGGTCCGGTACCGGATGTGCGGCTCGAGCCCGTACTTGGCGATGACGCCGCGCAGGTAGGCGAGGATGTCCGGCTGGTGCGAGAACCGCTTCGGCCACCGCGGGTTGGGCTCGAAGGAGAAGGAGTACAGCGGCGACGGGATGTCACAGGCGGCGCCGGGGTAGGTGTTGTCGCGCCAGACCCCACCGGCCTCGGCGGCGCTCTCCAGGATCGTGAAGTCGGTGAACCCGGCGCGCCGCAGTTCGATCGCCGTCCCGATCCCGCCGAACCCGGTGCCCACGATCAGCACCGACGGCCCCTTCGCCGAACTACTCATGCAGGGGAAGTTACGCATCGGGAGGCTGTGACAACAGGACACGATCGGTCACTCGATCGAGAATTCCGGCCACGACAGGATCGAGACCGAGCTGAGCCCGCTTCGGCTCGACATCGCCGAGTGGGTTCCCGCGCGGTGGCCGCCACGCGGACCTCACGAGCTTCTCCTGCGCGCTCGGTGAAGCGGTGAACGGCCCGGGCGGGTACTTCGGCCGGAACCTCGACGCGCTCGCCGACTGCCTGAGAGGCGGTTCCGGTGCGACCGCCCCGTTCACCGTCGCGGA
The DNA here is from genome assembly GCF_040648295.1 of Amycolatopsis sp. NPDC049159. Taxonomy (NCBI): domain Bacteria; kingdom Bacillati; phylum Actinomycetota; class Actinomycetes; order Pseudonocardiales; family Pseudonocardiaceae; genus Amycolatopsis; species Amycolatopsis sp. NPDC049159. The sequence goes on along the minus strand of NZ_JBEZDL010000011.1, from coordinate 280,449 downwards.
CCCCGAGGTGCCGCGGGTCCGCGAAGTGCTCGAATCCGCCGGCGTCACGCTGCGGCCAGCACCCTCACCTCCTGGGTCTCCGCGGCCGGCTCGGCCCAGCTCATCAGCTGCCCGGCCGCGCTCTCCAACGCCGCCAAGTCGCGCTTCGGCAGCTTCTCGAACGGCGTCAGCTCCACGACCGCCGCCTTCTTCGCCGTCTTGATCTCCCAGAACCCGCGGACGTACCCGCCCACCAGCAAGGTCCCCTTCACCAGCCCGTTCTGCGTGATCACCCGCTTGCGGTAGTCGTCCGAAACCACCCGCGTCCGGTCCGCGTACGACAGGATCGTCTGGTCGAACGGCCCCAGCAGCCGCGGCGGGGCCGGCACGTCGGGGTCCGGCACCGACAGCTCCGGCAGGTCGAGCAGCTCCCGGCCGTCCGGATCGCGGTAGCGCCGCAGGTCCATCGACGCCGCCACCTCGCCGAGGCGCGTGATGCCCGCCCACGTCTGGACGTCCGCCACCGACGCCGGGCCGAACGCGCGCAGGTAGCGCGAGATCAGCGAAGCCGGCCAAGGGGGCGAGAGCGGCGAGCCCACCCACTCCTCCAGGCACGCGTACGTCGTCTGCCCCGCTTTGCCCCAGATCGCGCGCGGCGGGGTCTGCACCAGCGGCAGCCGCCCCCGTGCCAGGTGGGTCAGCGACGCCGCGGGCGCGTCCCACCGCCGTGCCAGCTCCGCGCCCAGGGCCGTGCTCGACAGCGGCGAGCGTGCGAGCAGCTCCCGCGCTGCCGCGGCGACCTCGGTGTGGTCCAGCCCCGCCAGCGGAGCCGCGTGCTGGGTGTTCGACTTCAGGTCGCGCTCGTACAGCACCTGGACCACCGGGCGCCACGCCAAGGCGTCCGCCGCCGTCACCAGGTGGACCGTGCCGCGCATCAGCGCGATCCGGACCACCTGCCTGCTCTCCAGCAGCGAAGCCAGCTCCGCCGGCCGGAAACCGTGCAGCCGCGGCCACAGCGCGTAGTACGGCGGGAACGGCGCCTGCGCCTGGAGCCCTGCCAGGTGTTCCACCGCTTCGAAAGCGGACATCTTCGCGCGGCGGAGCAGCAGCTGGCGCTCCAGCGTCGCCCGGTTCAGGGCCCGTCGGCTCAAGGTCTCCACGGCGCTCACCCTAACGATCACCCCGGACAGTTCCGGTCCTCGATTGCACGCGGATAGCGCGTGATCCATACTTCCGGCCATGGCCGAGCTCGCCGCGCCCGCCGTCGGGGACTGGGACTTCCCGCGCGGCACCGCGAGCATCGAACTGATGACCCGGTTCGCCGCCGAACGCGGCCTGCCCGCCGAAAAGCTGCTCGCCGCCACGACGCTGTCGCCGGAGCTGCTCACCGACGCCGGCGTCCAGGTCGACGCCCGCCAGGAGCTCGCCGTCGTCCGGGCGCTGAGCGAACTGGACGGTTCGGACGCGACGGCGCTGGAGCTCGGCAGCCGCTACCGCGTCACCACCTTCGGCATCTTCGGCTTCGCCTGCATCAGCAGCCCGACGCTGCGCGACGCGATGCTGTTCGCGCTGCGCTACTTCGACCTCAGCTTCGCCTTCTGCATCCCGCGCGTCACGCTCGAAAGCGACCGCCTGACGCTCGAGCTCGACGACACCCGCGTCCCCGCCGACGTCGCCCGGTTCCTCGTGCTGCGCGACCTGGCCGCCATCTTCACCGTGATGCGCGACCTGCTGCCGGAGATCGCGCTGGACGACCTGAGCTTCCGGCACCCGGCGGCCGCTCCGGACGCCTACCTGACGACGTTCGGGCTGCGTCCCCGCTTCGACGCCGACGCCTGCCGCGCGACGCTCGACCCGGAGCTGCTGCTGCTCCCGCTGCCGCAGGCCAACGACCAGACCGTCGCCCTGTGCGCCGCGCAGTGCGAAGCGCTCGTCACGCGGCGGCGGCAGCGCTCGGGCATCTCGCAGCAGGTCCGGGAACGGCTGGTCCGCCTGGGCGGGGTCGACGCCGGGATGGACGAGATCGCCCGCCAGCTCACCCTCAGCACGCGCACGCTGCGCCGTCGGCTCACCGAAGCGGGCACGAGCTACCGGGCACTCGTCGACGAAGTCCGCCACACGCTGGCCGAAGAGCTGCTCGACACCGGCGTGCTGTCGGTCGAGGACGTCGCCTACCGGCTCGGGTACGCCGAGGCGTCGAGCTTCATCTACGCGTTCAAGCGCTGGACCGGGATGACGCCGGCGGCGTTCGCCCGTCGCTTCCGCGCCGCTCGGCAAGCACCGCCGGGTAGGTCAGCTTCAGCAGGTTCAGGATCGAGTCGGTGAGGAAGGTGCGCAGGGCCGCGCGGTCGAGCGTGCCGCGGATCAGCCACTCGCGCGACGCCGCCCGCAGCATCCCGCCGAACGACCGGATCATCGCGCGCAGCTCTTCGCGGCCTTCGGTCACGCCGGTCATCAGCGCGGCCTCCAGGACGCGGTCGGCGGCGATTTCGTCGGCCTCCAGCATGATCCGCTCGATTTCGGGGTCGCGTCCGGCCGACTCGGGCCCGATGACGGTCAGCCACGCGTCGCGGTTGCGGTCCACGACTTCGATCCAGCGCTCGACGCCGATCGCCAGCCGCTGCTCCATCGTGGTGTCCGGCAGCGCTTCGGTGACCGGCGCGGGCACGATCATCAGCTGCCGCACGACTTCCAGGTAGAGCTCGCGCTTCCCGCCGAAGTAGTGGTTGATCAGCGGGCGCGCCACCCCGGCGGCCTCGGCGATGTCCGAAGTGGACACCGACGCGTAGCTGCCCGCCCCGAACAGGCGCCGCGCGGCGGCGAGGATCTCCGCCCGCCGCTCGGCCGGTTCGAGGCGGCGCCGCCGCGGCCGGGTGCCACTGGTCATCCGCTCAGCCTCGCGGGGGATCGGCAGCCTGTCAACAAGTAGTTGACCCCTCGTCAAGAGGGGTGGCTCCGGTGGCGGGCACGGCATGTTTCACGCCGGCCGCCGCCGTTACGCAACCGGAACAACCCGCCGGTAACTCCCCGGCACCCGGATGCGACGAGACGGCAGGGACCCGTGACCGGTGGCAGGAGCCGATGACCGAAGAAGACGCGCCGATCCGGCAGGCCGGACGCTGGGTGAGCGTCCGCCTGCAGCATCGCCACGTCAGCTTCGACGAGGGCTTCGAGGTCGAAGAGCCACCGCCGGACGGCGACTGCGCGGACGAGGAATCGCTTTCGTACTCGGGCATCGTGATCACCGGCTACGACGAGGGTGCGAAAGTCTCCGAGCAGTGGATCCCGCTCGGCATCGACCCGTCCGAAGCGGACGACGAACGGCTGATCGAGCAGCTGCGCGAGGCGCTGCTGTGGCAGTCGGGCCGTCCCCCGCGGACCGCGGGCGAGTGACTCACGAGCCGGTGCGCAGGCCCTCGAACGCCACCTTGCAGACCGCGTCCGCGACCTCCTCCGCCGACGAGCCGCGCCGGGGGCGGTACCACTCGATCAGCGAGTTCACCATGCCGAAGACCAGCCGCGCGGTCACCGCCGGGTCGACGTCCGGGCGGAGGTCGCCCTCCGCCACCGCCTGCTTCACCAGGTCCGTCACCAGGCGGTCGAACTCGCGCCGGCGGGTGAGCGCGGCGCGCTCCACCTTCGTGTTGCCGCGCACGCGCAGCAGCAGCGTGACGAACGGGAGCCGGTCGGCGAGGACCAGGACGCTGCCGCGGACCAGGTGTTCCAGCCGGTCGATCGCGGGGCCGTCGAGCCGGTCGGTCGACGCCGCCACCTCGAACAGCCCGTCCAGCGCCCGGTCCACCGACAGCCGCAGCAGTTCTTCCTTGCTGGGCACGTGGTGGTAGATCGCCGACTTCGTGATGCCGAGCTTGCGGGAGAGGTCCTCCATGCTCGTGCCGTCGTAGCCGCGCTCGTTGAACAGCTTCACCGCCACCTGCAGCAGCGATTCGAGGTCGTAGCCGGGGCGCCCGCGGCGGGGCGCGGTCACGGCGTCTCCCGCTGGTCGACGATCCGCCGCATCTTGCCCATCGACCGCTCGAGGGTGTCCGGGTCGACGACGTCCACCGACACGGTCACCCCGACGCCGTCCTTCACCCCGCTCACCAGCGCGGCAGCCGCAGCTTCCCGCTGGGAGCCCGGAGCGTCGTGGCGCGCCTCGACCAGCACGGTCAGGTGGTCGAGCCGCCCGCGCGTGGACCGGACGAGCTGGAAGTGCGGGCTCAGCCCTTCGGTCCGCAGCACGATCTCCTCGATCTGCGTCGGGAAGACGTTGACCCCGCGCAGGATGATCAGGTCGTCGGTGCGGCCGGTCACCTTGTCCATCCGCCGGAACGCCGGGCGCGCGGTGCCGGGGCGCAACGCCGTGAGGTCGCGGGTGCGGTAGCGGATGATCGGCAGCGCCTGCTTGGTCAGCGACGTGAACAGCAGCTCGCCGGTTTCCCCGCTGCCCAGGACCTCCTCGGAGTACGGGTCGATCACCTCGGGGTAGAAGTGGTCCTCCCAGATGTGCAGGCCGTCCTTCGTCTCGACGCACTCCTGCGCGACGCCCGGCCCCATCACCTCCGACAGCCCGTAGATGTCGACGGCGTCGAGCGCGAACCGCTCCTCGATCTCCGCGCGCATCTGCTCGGTCCACGGCTCGGCGCCGAAGATGCCCACCTTCAGCGAAGAAGAGCGCGGGTCGACGCCCTGGCGCTCGAACTCGTCGAGCAGCGTCAGCATGTACGACGGCGTGACCATGATGATCTCGGGCCGGAAGTCGGTGATCAGCTGCACCTGCCGCGCGGTCATGCCGCCCGACGCCGGGATCACCGTGCAGCCCAGCTTCTCCGCGCCGTAGTGCGCGCCGAGCCCGCCGGTGAACAGGCCGTAGCCGTAGGCGACGTGCACCTTGTGCCCGGGCCGCCCGCCCGCGGCGTGGATCGACCGGGCCATCACCGTCGCCCAGGTGTCGATGTCCTGCTCGGTGTAGCCGACGACGGTGGCCTTGCCGGTGGTGCCGCTGGAGGCGTGGATGCGCCGGACGTCGGCCTGCGGCACCGCGAACATCCCGAACGGGTAGTTCTCGCGCAGGTCCTGCTTGGTCGTGAACGGGAACTTCGCCAGGTCGGCGAGCTCCTTGCAGTCGTCGGGGTGCACGCCGGCGGCGTCGAACTTCCGCGTGTAGGCGGGCACGTTCGCGTAGGCGTGCCTGAGCGTCCACTGCAGACGTTCCAGCTGGAGGGCGGCCAGTTCGTCCGCGCCGATGTTCGCCTCGATCATGCGTCGCCCCGTTTCGCGGAGATGGCGCGGCTGCGGCCGCGGAATTCGGCGACGACCTCGGGCCCGCCGGGGGTCTCCCGGTGCACGGTGACGTCGTAGATGCCGTTGCGGCCGTAGCGGGTGCGCTCGGTGGCCGTGGCGACGAGGTGGTCGCCGAGCCGGCCGGCCGCGACGAACGAGATTTCGGCGCCCGCGGCCACGGTCACCGGGCCGTGGGTGTTGCAGGCGCAGGCGAACGCGGTGTCGGCGAGCAGGAAGACGTACCCGCCGTGGGCGATGTCGTGGCCGTTGACCATCTCGCGGGTGATCGTCATGGTCGCCACGGCCCGGCCTTCGCCCGCTTCGACGAGTTCGATCCCCAGCGCGCGGGAAGCCTCGTCGGCGGCGAACATGGTGTGCGCGGCGTTGGTCATGTGCTCGCTCTCCAGACTGACCGAATGGACGGTCACCTCGCGGTGTCGCTCAGTAAAGGCAGTGCTCGGGGCCGTGTCAAGCACCGCCCCTTCCGATCTCCGGGGCCAGCGGCTACCATGGCAATTACTGAACGTCCGGTAGGTAATTCGGCGGGAGAGGTCGGACCTGATGGCATTGCTGCGCAGTTACGTCTCCGGGGAGTGGCACACGGCGTCCGGCGATGGCGTCCCGCTGCACGACGCGGCCACGGGCGAAGAGGTCGCCCGGATCTCGTCGGCGGGCGTCGACTTCGCGGGCGCGCTGGAGTACGGCCGCCGCGTGGGCGGCCCGGCGCTGCGTGAGCTGACGTTCCACCAGCGCGCGGCCCTGCTGAAGGCGCTGGCTTCGCACCTGCGCGAGCACCGCGAGGAGCTGTACGCGCTTTCCGCGCGCACCGGCGCCACGCTGGGTGACTCGAAGTTCGACATCGACGGCGGCATCGGCGTCCTGTTCAGCTACGGCTCGAAGGGCAAGCGCGAGCTGCCGAACGACACCGTCTACGTCGAAGGCGCGGTCGAGCCGCTCTCGCGCGGGGGCACGTTCGTCGCCCAGCACATCGCGACGCCGCTGCGGGGCGTGGCGGTGCAGATCAACGCGTTCAACTTCCCCGTCTGGGGCCCGCTGGAGAAGTTCGCCCCCGCGTTCCTCGCCGGCGTCCCGAGCCTGGTCAAGCCGGCCAGCTCGACGGCGTACCTGACCGCGCGGCTGGTCGAGCTGATCATCGAGTCGGGGATCCTGCCCGAGGGCTCGCTGCAGTTCGTCGCCGGCAGCGTCGGCGACCTGCTCGACCACGTCACCGCGCAGGACCTGGTGTCCTTCACCGGCTCGGCCTCGACCGCGCAGAAGCTGCGGGCGCACCCGGCGATCATCCGCAACGCCGTCCGGTTCAACGCCGAGGCCGACTCGCTGAACTGCTCGATCCTCGGCCCGGACGCGGTCAAGGGCACCACCGAGTTCGACCTGTTCGTCAAGCAGCTGACCAGCGAGATGACGGTCAAGGCGGGCCAGAAGTGCACCGCGATCCGCCGCGCGTTCGTGCCCGCGGAGCTGCTCGACGACGTCGCCGCTGCCGCGTCGGCGCGGCTCGCGAAGGTGACCGTCGGCAACCCGGCGGCCGAGGGTGTCCGGATGGGCGCGCTGGCCAGCCTGGAGCAGCGCGAGGAGGTCCGGCGCTCGCTCAAGGCGCTGCTGGACGCCGGCAGCGTCGTCTTCGGCGACCCGGAGAAGGTCGACGTGGTCGACGCCGACGCCGAGCGCGGCGCGTTCATCTCCCCGGTGCTGCTCAAGGCCGACCCGGAGCGCTCGGAGCCGCACGAGGTCGAGGCGTTCGGCCCGGTCTCGACGCTGATGCCCTACACGTCCACCGAGCAGGTCGTCGACTTCGCCGCGCGCGGCGGCGGCAGCCTCGCCGGGTCGATCGTGTCGGCGGACCGGGAGTTCGTCCGCGAGGTCGTGCTGGGCGCGGCGCCGTTCCACGGCCGCCTGCTCGTCCTGGACGCCGAGGACGCGAAGGAGTCCACCGGCCACGGTTCGCCGATGCCGCAGCTGGTCCACGGCGGCCCCGGCCGCGCGGGCGGCGGCGAGGAGATGGGCGGCATCCGCGGCGTGCTGCACCACATGCAGCGCACCGCCGTGCAGGGCTCGCCCGCGGTGCTGTCCGCGGTGACCGGCCGCTGGGTGACCGGCGCGCCGCGGACCGAGGGCGACGTCCACCCGTTCCGCAAGTCCCTGGCCGAGCTGCGCATCGGCGACTCGGTCGTCGCCGGGCCGCGCACGGTCACGCAGGAGGACGTCGACCACTTCGCCGAGTTCACCGGCGACACGTTCTACGCCCACACCGACCCCGAGGCCGCCGCCGCGAACCCGCTGTTCGGCGGGATCGTCGCGCACGGCTACCTGGTCGTCTCGTTCGCCGCGGGGTTGTTCGTCTCGCCCGAGCCCGGCCCGGTGCTGGCCAACTACGGCCTCGAGAACCTGCGCTTCCTCACGCCGGTCAAGGTCGGCGACTCGCTGACCGTGACGCTCACCGCCAAGCAGATCACCCCGCGGATCGACCAGGAGTACGGCGAGGTCCGCTGGGACGCCGACGTGACCAACGCCGAGGGCGAGTCCGTGGCGAAGTACGACGTCCTGACCCTGGTGTCGAAGGAGCAGCCGTGACCTTGGATGGGACACAGCTTCAGGAGCAGTTCGAAGCCGTCATCGAGCGCGACCAGCGCATCGAGCCGCGCGACTGGGTGCCCGAGGGCTACCGCAAGACGATGATCCGCCAGATCGCGCAGCACGCGCACTCGGAGATCATCGGCATGCAGCCCGAAGGCAACTGGATCACGCGGGCGCCGTCGTTGCGGCGCAAGGCGATCCTGCTGGCGAAGGTGCAGGACGAAGCCGGCCACGGCCTCTACCTGTACTCCGCGGCGGCGACGCTGGGCGCGGACCGCGCCGACCTGACCGACAAGCTGATCACCGGCAGGCAGAAGTACTCGTCGATCTTCAACTATCCGACGCTGACCTTCGCCGACGTCGGCGTGATCGGCTGGCTGGTCGACGGCGCGGCGATCTGCAACCAGGTGCCGCTGTGCCGGTCGTCGTACGGGCCCTACGCGCGGGCGATGATCCGCATCTGCAAGGAGGAGTCCTTCCACCAGCGGCAGGGGTTCGAGCTGCTGATGACGATGATGCGCGGCACCGATCAGCAGCGGGAGATGGTCCAGGAGGCCGTGAACCGCTGGTGGTGGCCGTCGCTGATGATGTTCGGCCCGCCGGACGCCGACTCGCCGAACACCGCGCAGTCGATGGCGTGGAAGGTCAAGCGGCACACCAACGACGAGCTGCGGCAGCGCTTCGTCGACATGTCGGTCCCGCAGGCTGCCGCGTTGGGGGTCACCTTCCCGGACCCCGACCTGAAGTGGAACGCCGAGCGCGGGCACTACGACTTCGGTGCGGTCGACTGGGACGAGTTCAAGAACGTGCTGAAGGGCAACGGCCCGTGCAACGCGTCGCGGATCGCGCACCGGCGCCGCGCGCACGAAGACGGTGCGTGGGTGCGGGAAGCCGCCGTGGCGCACGCGGAGAAGAAGGAGCGCAAGTGAGCGACCTGACGGCCGAAGGCGGCCACGGCGCCGTCCCGCTGGAGGGCGTGCCCGCCGCACCGGGCCCGGTGAAGCACGACTGGCCGCTGTACGAGGTGTTCGTCCGCGGCAAGCGCGGCCTGAACCACGTGCACGTCGGCTCGCTGCACGCGGCCGACGACGAGATGGCGCTGCACCACGCGCGTGACCTCTACACGCGGCGCAACGAAGGCGTGTCGATCTGGGTCGTGCGTGCCGCGGACATCACGGCGTCGTCGCCGGACGAGAAGGACCCGTTCTTCGCGCCCAGCGGCGACAAGGTCTACCGGCACCCGACGTTCTACGACATCCCCGAGGAGGTGCCGCACATATGAGTTTCGACAACGTGTACGAGTCGCTGACCGAGGAGAACGACGCCCGCTGGGCGTTCGGCACCGGCTTCGAGGACCCGCTGTCCGGAGTGGACACTTCGGTGCCGTCCGGTGTGGACGGTGCGCGGCTGGCCGCCTACTGCCTGATGCTGGGCGACGACGCACTGATCTTCTCCCACCGGCTGCAGGAGTGGTGCACGAACGCGCCCGAGCTGGAGGACGAAGTCGCGATCGCCAACATCGGCCTCGACCTGCTCGGCCAGGCGCGGCTGCTGCTCGCCCGCGCCGGCAAGGCCGACGGCTCGTCGCGCACCGAAGACTCGTTCGCTTTCCTGCGCGCGGAAACCGAGTTCCGCAACGTCCGGCTCGCGGAGCTCGGCGGCGGCCACTTCGGGCACCTGATCGCGCGGCTGTTCGTGTTCTCGACGTGGCGGCTGGCGCTGCTGCAGCGGCTGGTGACGTCGGTGGACCCGGTGCTGGCCGCGATCGCGGACAAGGGCGTCAAGGAGCTGACCTACCACCGCGACTACGCGGCGCAGTGGCTCGTCCGCCTCGGCGACGGCACGCCGTTGTCGCACGAGCGGATGCAGGAAGGGCTCGACGCGGCCTGGCCGTACGTCGGGGAACTGTTCCGCACGCACCCGGACGAGCTGGTGGACGCGGCTTCGCTGCGGCCCGAGTTCGACGCGGTGCTGGACCAGGCCCTCACGGCGGCAACGCTTTCCCGGCCTGCCGCCGGTGAGCTGGCCGGCGTCTCGGGCCGCACGGGCCGCGACGGCGTCCACACCGAGCAGATGGGGTTCCTGCTGGCGGAGCTGCAGAGCGTCGCCCGGGCGATGCCGGACGCGAAGTGGTGACCGCGGCGGCCGTCGCGGCGACGGTGACCGACCCCGAGCTGCCGATGCTGACGCTCGCGGACCTGGGCGTGCTGCGCTCGGTGTCCGAGGACGAGGGCCGCGTGGTCGTGGCGATCACGCCGACCTACACCGGCTGCCCGGCGATGGACACCATGCGCGACGACCTGGAGCACGCGCTGCTTTCGGCGGGCTTCGCGGACGTCGAGATCCGGACGCAGCTGGCGCCGGCGTGGACGTCGGACTGGATTTCGGCCGCCGGCCGGGAAAAGCTGGCCTCGGCGGGGATCGCCCCGCCGGGAGCGGCGCCCCGGCGGACCGGCCCGATCCCGCTGACGCTGTCGGCGCCGGTCACGCGGGTTTCGTGCCCGCTGTGCGGTTCCCCGGACACCGAAGAGCAGTCCCGCTTCGGCGCGACGGCGTGCAAGGCCTTGTGGCGCTGCCGTTCGTGTGCGGAGCCGTTCGAGCACGTCAAGGAGATCTGAGGTGGCGTTTCATCCCCTGAAGGTCGCGGGCGTCACGCGGTTGACCGACGACGCGGTCGCGGTGACGTTCGACGTGCCTCCCGCATTGTCCGCCGAGTTCGCCTTCAAACCGGGTCAGTCACTGACCCTGCGCCGGGCGGTGGACGGCCGCGACGAGCGCCGGTCGTACTCGATCTGCGCGGCGGCGGGCACGGCACCCCGGGTGGGCGTCCGCCTGGTCCCGGACGGCCTGTTCTCGTCCTGGCTGGTGAACGAGGTCCGCCCGGGCGACACGATCGACGTGGCCACGCCGACGGGGTCGTTCACCCCGGACCTGTCGGCGGGCGGCCACCACGTCCTGATCGCGGCGGGCTCGGGCATCACCCCGGTGCTCTCGATCGTGGCGTCGTTGCTGGACACCCCGGACGCGACGGTGACGGTCCTGTACGGCAACCGCCGCACGGACACGGTGATGTTCGCCGACGAGCTGGCGGACCTGAAGGACCGCGCACCCGCGCGCCTGGAGCTGATCCACGTGCTCTCGCGCGAACCGCGCGAGGCGGAGCTGTTCACCGGGCGCCTGGACGTGCCGAAGCTGCGTGCGCTGTTCTCGTCGCTGGTTCCGGTGTCGTCGGTGGACCACTGGTGGCTGTGCGGCCCGTTCGAGATGGTGACGGGCGCGCAGGAGCTGCTGACGTCCCTGGACGTCCCGCGCGCGCGGATCCACCAGGAGCTGTTCTACGTCGACACCCCACCGGAGCCGGTGACGCACCTCGACCCGGACGTGGCGGGCGAGTCCTCCGAGGTCCGCGTGGTCCTGGACGGCCGTTCGTCGACGATGACCCTGCCCCGGACGACGTCGGTCCTGGATGGAGCCCAGAAGTTCCGCCCGGATCTGCCGTTCGCCTGCAAGGGCGGCGTGTGCGGCACCTGCCGGGCCCGGGTGACGGACGGCAAGGTGGACCTGCGCCGCAACTTCGCGCTGGAGGAGGCGGAGGTCGAGGCGGGCTTCGTGCTGACGTGCCAGTCGTACCCGGTCTCGGAGGAGATCACAGTCGACTTCGACGCCTGATCAGCGGCCGCGGCGACGGCGGCGGCGTGGCCTCGGCTCCGTCACTTGGTCCTCGGGTGGCGTGCCCGGTTCCTCCGGCGCCGCTTCCCGGGCGAGCGGGTCCGTCAGGCCCAGCATCTCCGCCGCCAGCTGCTGCGAACTCGCGAACATCCCCGTCGGGGCCTCGCTCGACCGTCGCAGCGCTGCCGGGCGGAGGCGGTTGTAGCCGCGGACCGTCACCGGACGGCGGAGGCGGAGTTCGTACGCCTTCTCGTCCGCGAGCTCCGCGGCCAGTTCGCGGTCGACCAGGATCGTGCCCGGGCGGGCCACCGACGTCAGGCGGGCCGCCAGGTTGACCACCGAGCCGTAGACGTCGCCGAAGCGGGACAGGATGCGGCCCGACGCCATGCCCGCGCGGACCGCCGGGAGGCTCTCGTCCGCCGACGTGCGCTCGGTCAGGGCCAGTGCGATCTCCGCCGCGTCGGGCGCCGAGTCCGCGACGAACAGGACTTCGTCGCCGATCATCTTCACCACGCGGCCGTGGTGCTCGGCGATCACCTCGGTGGCCAGCGTCTCGAACGCGTCGAGGACCCGGCTCAGCTCTTCCTCGTCGATCTGGCGGGTCAGCCGCGTGTAGCCGACCATGTCCACGAACCCCACGACCTGGGTGCGCGCCTCGACGTTGTCGCCCGAGGCCGCGAACGCGCGGCCGGCGTAGGCCGCCAGGTGGCGGCGCCAGACGAAGTTCTGGACCCGCTCCAGCTCCGGCAGCAGCCGGTCGACCAGGCGGGTCACCTGGCGCTCGCTGCGGCCCAGTTCCGGCTGCTCCCGGATCAGCTCCCACAGCATGTCGACCTGCCACTCGGCCAGCCGCGACAGGTGCTGGCCGAGCGCGCGCGTCACCGAGACCTCGATGCTCGGGTCGATCAGCCCCGACTGGACCAGCTGGTCCGCCGTCCGCATGGCTTCGACGTCGGCGTCGGTGAAGACCACCTCGTCGTCGCGCACCGTCGCGAAGCCCAGCGCGCGCCAGAGCCGGCGTGACCGTTCGTCGGGCACGCCGGCCTTCTCGGCCACTTCGAGCCGGGTGTACTTCCGCCTGCCGCCGAGCAGGACGCGTTCGAGCCGCTGCTGAAGCTCCTCGCTCGGATCGGTCACGGCTCAGGTCGTGTGGACGATCAGCACGTCCACGCCGGACTTGCGCGCCACCTCGGACGGCACCGAGCCCAGGATCCGGCCGGCGATCGTGTTGAGGCCGCGGTTGCCGACGACCAGCAGGTCGGCCTCGCGCTCCTTGACCACCTTGCGCAGCGAGTCGACCGGGTCGCCCTTCACCGCGACCGTGTCGATCTTCTCCGCCCCGGCCTTCGTCGCGCGGTCCCGCGCCGACTGCAGGGTGTCCTCGGCCGGAGCCGAGCCGACGACCTGGTACGCCTCGTCACCGAGGGCGTCCTGGGCCTTGTCGACGTCGGACTGACTGGCCGGGTAGAACGCACACGCGATGACGAGCGTGGCGCCCGCGTCGCCGGCCACCGCCGCCGCGCGGTCCACCGCCGCGAACGAAGACTCCGAGCCGTCCGTGCCCACCACCACGGTCCGATATGCCGCACCCATGCGCAAAACCTCCAGGTGATCCCGCGTGAGCAGGGACGATAGCCGGTCGGTACCGACCGTGCCGGCTCGTCCGCGCCCGTGTCGGGTGGAAGGTTACTCGCCAGTCGCTTTCTGCGCTCCGCTTGCCCGCGGAGTCGGCTTCGGCGCCGGCTTGGGGGCCTGTTTGGGAGCCTGCTTGGGCGCCGGCTGCGGCTTCGGCACGTCCGACGCCTTGATCCGGATGGTTTCCTCGACGTCGCCCACCGGCGCCGTCTTCCCGGTGCCGGCCGCCGGCTTCTCGACCTTGAGGTCGGACGCCTTGAGGTCGGCCGTGACGTCCGCGGGCACCTTGACCTCGTCGCCGAGGACGGTGTGCGCCTCGGCCAGCACCGCCCGCGCCGCGCGGACCTGCTCGGCCAGCCCGCCGCGGACCTTGCGCAGCGCGTCGACCCGCTCGTTGGCCTGGGTGATCCGCCGGTTCGACTCGTCGGTCGCCGTCGTCACGCGACGGCGCGCCTCGTCGGCGGCCTCCGCGAGCCGGGCGTTCGCCTCGGTGATGGAGTCCTGGCGGCGCTTGTTCGCGTCCGCGACCGACTCCCGCTGGCGGCGGTCGATGTCGGCCTTCGCCGACTTCTCCTCTTCGATGATCTTCGCGCGGATGTCGGCGGCGTCCTGCGTGGCTTCCTGGACGCGCCGTGCGGCCTCGGCCTTGCTCGCCGCCTCCTGCTCGGCCAGCACGCGCATCGCCTCGGTGCGGCGCGAGGCCATCGCGATCTCGAAGTCCTCTTCGACCTTGGTGCGGCGGTCCTGCGACTCGGTGTCGAGGCGCTTGCGCTCCGCCTCGGCCTTGTCGGTGATCTCCTTGGCCTGCGCGCGGGCGTCTTCGAGGACCTTGCGGTGCTCGGCTTCCATCTCCTTGCGCCGCAGGTCGAGCTCGGTGAGCAGCTGCTCGTAGCGGGCGCGCATGGCGCTGGCGTCCGTCTCGGCCTTGGCCCGGATGTGCCCGGCCTCGGCTTCGGCGCGGGCGCGCGTGTCGGCGGACTCGTCCTGCGCGAGGCGCAGCATCCGTTGCAGCCGCTCGGACAGGCCTTCGACGCTCGTCGGCGGCTGGGCGAGCCGGTCGACCTGCCCGCGCAGGTCCGCGATCTCGCCGCGCGCGATCTCCAGCTGGCGAGCCAGGTCGCCGGCCTGCGCGATGGCGGCGTCCCGGTCCGCGGTGAGCATCTTCAGGTCGGCGTCCAGCCGTTCGAGGTGCTCGTCGACCTGTGCTCGGCTGTACCCGCGCTTCGCCACGTCGAAGCCGGCTCCCAGCGGCACAAGCTCCCGTTCATCGCCAAGGCTCATGCGCCTACCGTAGTCGCAGCCGGGTCACGGAAGGGTGAGCACCCGTGCGGTGCGCCGAACGAGCCGCGTGGCGCGGCGAGAGGATCTTGCCGCACGCGGGCGACCCGGCGGCCGGGATCGCCTGCGTGCGGCCGTTTTCAGGCGCCGCGGAAGGCGTTGATCCCGTCGATGTGCTTCGCCCGCTTCTCTTCGTCGCGGACGCCGAGGCCCTCCTGCGGGGCGAGCGCGAGCACGCCGACCTTGCCCTGGTGGGCGTTGCGGTGCACGTCCAGCGCGGCCTGCCCGGTCTCTTCCAGGGAGTAGGTCTTGGACAGCGTCGGGTGGATCAGCCCCTTCGCGATCAGCCGGTTCGCTTCCCAGGACTCGCGGTAGTTCGCGAAGTGGGAGCCGATGATCCGCTTCAGGTTCATCCACAGGTAGCGGTTGTCGTACTGGTGCATGTAGCCGGAGGTCGACGCGCAGGTGACGATCGTGCCGCCCTTGCGCGCGGCGTAGACCGACGCGCCGAAGGTTTCCCGGCCCGGGTGCTCGAACACGATGTCGGGGTCGTCGCCGCCGGTCAGCTCGCGGATCTTGGCGCCGAAGCGCTGCCACTCCTTCGGGTCCTGCTCGGTGTCGGACTTCCAGAACTTGTAGTCCTCGGCACTGCGGTCGATGATCAGCTCGGCGCCGAGCTTGCGGCAGATCGCGGCCTTTTCCGGGCTGGAGACGACGCAGACGGGGATGGCGCCGCCGTTCAGCGCGTACTGCGTCGCGTAGGAGCCGAGGCCGCCCGAGGCGCCCCAGATCAGGACGACGTCGCCCTGTTTCATGTCGGCACCGTTGCGCGAGACCAGCTGCCGGTAGGCGGTGGAGTTCACCAGTCCGGGTGAGGCGGCCTCTTCCCAGGTGAGGTGGTCCGGCTTGGGCATCAGCTGGTTCGCCTTGACCAGCGCGATCTCGGCGAGGCCGCCGAAGTTGGTTTCGAAGCCCCAGATCCGCTGCTCGGTGTCGAGCATCGTGTCGTTGTGCCCGTCGGGGCTCTCGAGCTCGACGTTGAGGCAGTGCGCGACGACCTCGTCGCCGGGCTTCCAGTTGTGCACGCCGACGCCGGTGCGCAGGACGACGCCGGAGAGGTCGGACCCGACGACGTGGTAGGGCAGGTCGTGCCGCTTGGCCAGCGGCGAGAGCTTGCCGTACTTCTTGAGGAACTTGAACGTGGGGATCGGCTCGAAGATCGACGTCCACACGGTGTTGTAGTTGATCGCGCTCGCCATCACCGCGACCAGTGCTTCGCCGGGCCCGAGTTCGGGGACGGCGACCTCGTCGACGTGCAGCGACTTGCGCGGGTCCTTGTCCCGGCTTTCGAGGCCTTCGAACATGTCGACCTCGTCGGCGTGGACGGTCACCCCGCGGTAGCTCTCGGGCACGGGCAACGAGCCGAGGGCGGCGGACTCGCCGTTCAGGATGGCCTGCTGGATCTCGCCGAGCTGCGTCATCGGTTCCTCCGCGGAGATGGGGGTCAACGGCGTTGGCGGCAGAAATTACTCGCCGGTAACTCGCGTCCACAACTGTACGAGACGGACAGCACCATTACACGTCGAACTGTGACCGGACTATCTTGACCGGCTGGCCAGTCAAGCGGATCATCGGCGGTGGGTACACCCACCCGACCAGCAGTTTCACCGACGGAGGTGAGCACGAATGAGTGAAGTCTCTACGCGCGCTTGGGCCCGGCCGCACGACTGGGCCGAGGTCGTCATCGGGGTGGTCGCCGCTCTTTCACCCCTTTGGCTGAGCACGGACTCGACCGCGATGTGGACGATGGTCGTCCTGGGCGCCTTGATCGCACTCGACGGCCTGGTCTCGCTGGCCGTGCCGGGCATGGTCTACGGCGAAGGCATCCAGATCGCGCTCGGCGTGCTGCTGTTCATCGCGCCGTGGGTGATGGGGTACACCGAGTTCAACGGCGCTTCCTGGACGTCCTGGATCGCCGGGGTGCTGGTCATCGTCGCCGGCGCGGCGGCGATGCCGGTCGCGACCGCCGCGCACCGCACGGCAGGCCAGCACTGACGCTGTAGGAGGCACCGGAATGACCGAGGATTCGGCGAAGGAGCGCATCTTGTGCGCCGCCGAGGCGCTCTTCGCCGAGTCCGGCTTCGACGCCACCCCGACGTCCCGCATCGCGGAGCGGGCAGGAGTGCCGAAGGGGCTGGTGCACTACTACTTCCGGCACAAGCCGGACCTGCTCACGGCGCTCGTCGAGCGCCTGCCGGACGAGCGCATCGAGCCGGCGGTGGTCGTCGTCCCCGGCGACCTGGCGGGCAGCCTGCGCAAGCTCGTCCGCGAACTCGACCACCGCTTCAGCCGGTCGTTGGGCTTGTCACACCTGTTGTGGCGCGAGGCGGACACGCACCACGTCGTCCGCGACGCCCTCCACGAGCGCTTCCAGCTCCTGGTCCGCCAGGTCCGCGCGGTGATCTTGGCGGCGACCGGGGGTGGCCTCCCGTCGGCGGACGTGGAGCGCGCATCGGGCTTGCTGGCCCGCGCGGTCAGCCACCGCCACGCGACAGCCCGCCACTCGGACGACGACCTGCCGGCCGAGTTCGACGGCGAGCTGACGTTCATCGCCGACGCCCTCGCCTCGAAGGCGGCCCCGGCTTAGCGGCCCCGCGCCTGCGCGGGTTCTGGCGTGGGTGTGTGGGCGGGCTTGGTACGGCGGGTTCTGGCGTGGGTGTGTGGGCGGGCTTGGTACGGCGGGTTCTGGCGCGGACATGCGGGCGGGCTTCGCGCGGCAGGGTTCGGGGGCGGACGAGCGGGCGAGCTTGGAGCGGCGAGGTTCCGGCGCGGCTGCGCGGACCGGTGCCGGCCCGGTCAGATCGCCGGCGCCCACGGGTGCCTGCCAGGGCGCGCGGACCGGCCCAGCACCGGCGGATCCCGGGCGGTCGCGCGGAACGGCTCGGCGTCAGCGATCCCGGCGCGGACTTGCGGACCGGTACCGTCCCGGCCGGGCCAGCGGTGCGGGCGCCCGCAGGTACCGGCGCGGCCCGTCGGCGCCCGCTGTTCCGGCCAGACCCGTGCGGCCGGCCCGGCCCAGTGCTGGCAGATCTCGGCGCGCCCGTGCGGACCGACCCCAGCTCCGGCGGATCCCGGCGTGCCCGCGCGGACCGGCGTGGCTCCGGCGGATCCTGGCGTGGGTCTGCAGACCTGCCCGGCGCCGGCGGGTCCCGGTGCGCGGACCGGCGCCGGGACCGGCCAGGTGTCAGGCGGGTGCGGTCCGGGCCGGGTGGAGTTGTTATGCCGGAACGGGTTCGGGGTTCAGTGTGCGTTGCCGTTCTTCGCCGGCTCCACCAGTTCCACCAGGACGCCGCCCGCGTCCTTCGGGTGGACGAAGTTCACCCGGCTGTTCGACGTGCCTCGCTTCGCCTCCTCGTACAGCAGGCGCAGACCCTGGTCGCGCAGGGCCGCCGCCGCTGCGTCCACATCGGACACGCGGTACGCCAGTTGCTGCAGGCCCGGGCCGCTCTTGGTCAGGAACTTGCCGATCGCCGAGTCGTCGCGCAGGGGGGCCAGGAGCTGGATCTGGGTCTCCGTGCCCGCCGTACCGGGGGCGCGCAGCATCGCCTCGCGTACTCCCTGCTCCTCGTTCACCTCCTCGTGCGCGACCTCCAGGCCGAAGTGCGCGCGGTGGAACTCGATGGCCGCGTCCAGGTCCGGGACCGCGATGCCGACGTGGTCGATGGCCGTCACGAACGGCCGCAGGGCGTCATTCATGGAGGCAGGATAGGGGGCCGCGGGGCGGCGTCGAGGCGGAATCGTCGCGTGCCCCGCCTCACACTGGCTCCATCAAGAAGGCCGCCTCCCGGGTATGGTCGGCAAAACTGCCCATGCGCCGATGCTTGGAGGACGCCGTGTCCGGTTCCGTGATCCTGGGTGCCGCCCGTACGCCGATCGGGCGCCTGCTCGGCTCCCTCAAGGACTTCACGGGAGCCCAGCTGGGCGGGTTCGCGATCAAGGCGGCCCTCGAACGCGCCGGGGTCTCCCCGGACGCGGTCCAGTACACGATCATGGGCCAGGTGCTGACCGCCGGCGCCGGCCAGATCCCCGCCCGCCAGGCCGCGGTCGCCGCGGGCATCCCGATGAGCGTGCCCGCGCTGACGATCAACAAGGTCTGCCTCTCCGGCCTCGACGCCATCGCGCTCGCCGACCAGCTGATCCGGGCCGGCGAATTTGACCTCGTCGTCGCGGGCGGCCAGGAGTCGATGACCCAGGCGCCGCACCTGCTGCCGAAGTCCCGCTCCGGGTTCAAGTACGGCGACACCACGCTCGTCGACCACATGGCTTACGACGGCCTGTTCTGCGCCTTCGACCAGGTCGCCATGGGTTCCTCTACGGAGAAGTACAACTCCCGCTATGGCGTCACCCGCGAGCAGCAGGACGCGTTCTCCGCCCGCTCCCACCAGCGCGCCGCCGAGGCGATCAAGAACGGCTACTTCGCCGACGAGATCGCGCCGGTCGCCATCCCGCAGCGCAAGGGCGACCCGGTCGTCTTCGACACCGACGAGGGCGTCCGCGCCGACACCACCGCCGAGGGCCTCGCCAAGCTGCGCCCGGCGTTCGCTTCCGACGGCACCATCACCGCGGGCTCGGCTTCGCAGATCTCCGACGGCGCCGCCGCGGTCATCGTGGCCAGCAAGGCGAAGGCCGAGGAACTCGGCCTCACGCCGCTCGCCGAGATCGGCGCGCACGGCGTCGTCGCCGGGCCGGACGCGAGCCTGCACGAGCAGCCGTCGAACGCCATCCTCGCCGCGCTGGCCAAGGAGAAGCTGACCGCCGACGCGCTCGACCTCGTCGAGATCAACGAGGCCTTCGCCGCCGTCGGGCTCGTCTCGACCGAGAAGCTCGGCCTCGACGCGGACAAGGTCAACGTCAACGGCGGCGCGATCGCGCTCGGCCACCCGATCGGCGCCTCCGGGGCCCGGCTCGCCGTGCACCTGATCCACGAGCTGCGCCGCCGCGGTGGTGGCCTCGGCGCGGCCGCGCTGTGCGGTGGCGGTGGCCAGGGCGACGCCCTGCTGCTGCGGGTGCCGTCCGCGTAAGTGGCCGGTTCCCTCGACCTCGACGACCTGGTCGGCCGCGCGCGGGACGGGCAGCCCCGTGCCGTCGCGCGGCTGCTGTCGCTCGTCGAGGACGCCCACCCCCGCGTCGCCGAAATCGCGCGGGCGCTGACCCCGCACACCGGGCGGGCCCGGGTCGTCGGGCTCACCGGGCCGCCCGGCGTCGGCAAGTCGACTTCGACTTCGGCGCTGCTCACCGCGTTGCGCGCGGAGGGCAAGCGGGTCGGGGTGCTCGCGATCGACCCGTCTTCGCCGTTTTCGGGCGGCGCGCTCCTCGGCGACCGGATCCGGATGACCGAGCACGCCACCGACCCGGGCGTGTTCATCCGCTCGATGGCCACCCGCGGCCACCTTGGCGGGCTCTCGTGGGCGACCTCGCAGGCCGTGCGCGTGCTCGACGCCGCCGGTTTCGACGTGGTGCTGATCGAGACCGTCGGTGTCGGACAGTCCGAAGTGGACGTCGTGAAGCTGGCCGACACCACTGTGGTGCTTCTCGCCCCGGGGATGGGCGACGGGATCCAGGCCGCGAAGGCCGGGGTGCTCGAGATCGCCGACGTCTTCGTCGTGAACAAGGCCGACCGCGAGGGCGCGGACGCGACGGTGCACGACCTCAAGCAGATGATTTCCCTGGCGCGCCGGGAGATCCGGGGCGCGAGCTGGCGCCAGCCGATCGTGCGGACCGTCGCGGCGAAGAGCGAGGGCGTCGACGAGGTGGTGCGCGCGCTGGCTTCACACCACGAGTGGCTGGTCGCCCACGACGAGCTGGCCCGGCGCCGGGCGGCTCGGGCACGCGACGAGGTCGAGGCCATCGCACTCCGGCAGGTGCGAGCCGAGCTCGTGGACCTGCGCGGCGGGGGACGGCTCACCGAGGTCGCCGAGCGGGTCGTGGCGCGGGAGCTGGATCCGTTCGCCGCCGCGGACGAGCTGATCGCGGAACTGCGGAGCTAGCGCCGTCGCCCGGCGGGGGACGGTGCTTTCCGCTCTCCGGCCGAGTAGTAGGCGAGGAACATGTCCACGCCGCGGTCGATCAGGTCGTGGGTGCGCTCCTTTCCGATCCGTTCGCCGTAGGCGGCGTGGGTGAAGTGCGGGTAGAGGACGAGGGCGTAGAGCTGGACCAGGGCCAGCTCGATGTCGGGGATCTCGAGCTCGCCGGCGTCGATGCGCCTGCGGAACTCCTCGGTGAGGATGGCCGACGTCAGGTCAGGGCCGTTGGCCTTCCACGCCTGGCCGAGTTCGGGGAACCGCTGCGCTTCGCTCGCGACGAGCGCGCGCAGCGCGAGCACCTGGGGCTGCGCCATCCCGGCCACCCACCCCCGCGCCGTCCGCACGAGGATCTCCCGGATGTCCTCCGATTCGGCCAGGCTCTTCTCGAGCGCCGACGTCGACTGCTGGAGTGCCTCCTTGAGAGCGTCGTGGATGACCGCGTGGAACAGCTCGTTCTTGCTGCCGAAGTGGTTGTAGATCGTCACCTTCGAGACGTCGGCCCGGTGCGCGATGACGTCGATGCCGGCTTCGAAGCCGCGAGCGAGGAAGACCTCGCGAGCGGCGTCCACGATCGCCCGTCGCTTGAGGTCGGCGCGCTCGCCGGTGGGTGTGCGCCGTCGCGTGTCCGTCATGCGCTCAGCATAGCGACCTCCTGAACTGCTCAGTCCAGTTCATCTGAACTGAACAGTTGAGTTCATGTGTACTGAAGCGTACAGTTCGGCAGCGTCCAGTGGTGACCATCGGGAGGCACACATGTCGTTCGAGCCGGAGCTGACCGCCGTGCACCCCGCGGTGGCGCGCCACGACCACCGCGGTGCGCTGCTGGCGCTGCTGGCGTTCGCGATGCTGATCGTTTCGCTCGATCAGTACATCGTCGTGGTCGCGCTGCCCGCGATCGGCCGGGATCTGGGGTACTCGGCCCAGACGCTCCAAGCGGTGATCAGCACGTACGCGATCGCCTCCAGCGGTTTCCTGCTGTTCGGCGGGCGGGCCGCGGACCTGCTCGGCCGGCGCCGGGTGCTGGTGGCCGGCCTGGCGCTTTACGCGGTCGCTTCGGTGCTCGGGGGCCTGGCCACGGTGCCGCTGTGGCAGCTCGCCGGCCGCGCGCTGCAAGGCCTGGGCGGCGCGCTGGTCTTTCCCACCACCCTGGCGATCATCAACACGACCTTCGCCGAGGGACACGACCGCAATCGCGCGCTGAGCGTGTGGGGCGGAGCCGGGGCCGCCGGCCTGGTCATCGGGGTGCTGCTCGGGGGCGTGCTCACCCAGGCTTTCGGGTGGCAGGCGGTGTTCTTCGTCAACGTTCCGCTGGCCGGCTGCGCGATCGTGCCGGCGTTCGTGCTCATCGCCGCCGACCGGCCGCGTGCGGGGAGCCGGAGATTCGACCTGGCCGGCACGCTGAGCGTCACCGGTGCGGTGACCTTGCTGGCTTTCGCGCTGGTCCGGGGGCCGGACGCGGGGTGGGGTTCGCCCTGGATCGTGGCCTCCCTGGTCGCGGGAGCCCTGCTGCTCGGGGCCTTCGCGGTGATCGAGCGGCGCGGCGCGGACCCGCTGCTGCCCCGCGGCCTGCTGCGCACCCCGAGTCTCGCCCTGGCCCTGGTGGTCGCGTTCATGTTCACGGCCACGTTCGGATCGCTGCTGTACTTCCTCTCCCTCCACTTCCAGGACGTGTGGGGGTACGACGCACTGGCCACCGGGCTCGGGTTCCTGCTGCCGACCGCGATCGTGGTCGCCGGCTCGGTGCTGGCCGGTCCGGTCGTGACGCGGATCGGGGTGCGGCGCACCCTGCTCGGCGCGCTCGCCACCGGCGCCGCGGGCACGTGCCTGCTCGGCTTCGCGCTGACGCCGGACGGCTCCTACGCCTGGCTGGTGCCCGGTTTGATCGTGGTCAGCGTCGGTGACGGGATGGTCTTCACGGCCATGTACATCGCCGCGGCGACGGGCGTGCCCGGCCACCGGCAGGGTGTCGCCTCGGGGATCGTCACCACCGGTTCCGGCGTGGGTGCGGCGGCCGGGCTCGCGGTGCTCGTCCTGATCGCCACCACCACCGCCGGCGCCCGGCGGCCGGACGGCGAAGCGCTGAGGATCGCGACCGGCGAAGGGATCCGGGCTGCGGTGTTCGTCATCGCCGCGGGGATCGTGCTCACCTTCCTGATCGTGCTGGGGTCTTTCCGGCGCGGCTCTCGACCGGCCACGGGCGGGTCGTCCACTCGCCGCTTTCCGTTGCCGCGTAACGGCGACCGCGCCGGCCAGCGACTTCAGGGCGAGTCCCTGCGCGGCGCACAGGAACCCGGCGACTGCCCGCGCTAGCTGCCGAATCCCTGCTGCACCAACTGTTCCGGTCACGTCGTGCCCCTTTCGCCGGGCGGCGCTCTGCCGCGTGATCACCATCGTGCGCCGGGGGTCCGACAATTTCCGGGGGTGCCCGCCGCGGGTTCACCCGATGGGCTGACACGGGCGACTTTCGCCGGTTATTCCTGTCGGGGGGTGGGCCCTAGACTGCGGGACGCTCCGGAAACGGGCGATCACTGGGAGGGCGTGCAGGATGAAGAAGACACTCGTCACCGCGCTGGCGGTGGGTGCGTTGTTCGCGGCGGGCACCAGCGTCGCCTCCGCGGCCGATGCGCCGCCGCCGAAGACGACGCATGGGCCTTGTCAGTACACCGAGACGCCGGATGAACCGGCGTCGCGGCCGGTGCCCCTGCCGCCCGATCCGCGGTGGACGCCGGACCACGGCAAGGTCGGCGTGGCGATCCCGACCAGCCAGGGTTCGTTGCCGCTCAAGCTCGACCGGGCCAAGGCGCCGTGCACCGTGCAGAGCTTTTTGCACCTCGCGCGGCACCGGTTCTACGACCACACCGTCTGCCACCGGCTTACTTCTTACCCGACGCTGAAGGTGCTGCAGTGCGGCGACCCGAGCGCGACCGGCGAAGGCGGGCCGGGCTACAAGTACAAGGACGAGCTCCCGGTGGACCTGCCGCCGGCGCCGACCGACCCGACCGGGGCGCGGCGGGTGTACGCGCGCGGGTTGCTGGCGATGGCCAACGCGGGGCCGGACACCAACGGTTCGCAGTTCTTCGTCGTCTACGGCGATTCCGCGCTGCGGCCGAACTACACCGTGTTCGGGACCGTCGGGGCCGAGGGGTTGAAGACCCTCGACAAGGTCGCCGCCGGTGGCATCGAGCCGACGGCGGAGGATCCCGCGCCCGTCGACGGGACGCCCGTGCTGCGGACCGAACTGCTGCGAGTCCGGCCGGACTGCTGGTTCTGATGACGTCCGCGGGCCACCCGGTCAGGGTGGCCCGCGGCTTCACCGGAGAAGGGAGAGCTCAGCTGGTGATCTCGTGCAGGGCCTCGATCAACGTCTGGGCCGCGCCGGCGAAAGCGTGCTTCGCCGGGGCCGCGTAGCCGACGATCAGGCCGCCCGGGCGGTTCGCGTCCATCCAGTGGCTGCCCAAGCCTTCGATGCCGATCGCTCGGCGGCGGCAGGCCGCGAGGGCCTGAGTCTCCGTCGGGCCGCCCGGTGGCAGCACCAGCAGCAGGTGCAGCCCCGCCGAAATGCCCTGGGGGCGGACCGAATCCGGCAACGCGGCCAGCAGGCGGGTGCGGCGCGAGCGGTACTCCGCGCGGCTGCGGCGGACGTGCCGGTCGTACGCGCCCGAGTCGATCAGCTCCGCCAGGGCCAGCTGGTTCAGCACCGCCGGGCGGGAGCCGCTGTCGGCCATCGCCGCGCGGACCGGCTCCACCAGCGACCTCGGCAGCACCAGCCAGGCCAGGCGCAGGGCCGGGGCGAGCGTCTTGCTCGCCGTTCCCGCGTAGACGACTCGCTCCGGGGCCAGCGCCTGCAGCGCGCCGACCTGCTGGTGGTCGAACCGGAACTCGCCGTCGTAGTCGTCCTCCAGCACGTACGCGCCGGAGCGGGTCAGCGCGGCCCGGCGGTGCGGGGCGAGCGTGACGCCGGTGGGGTACTGGTGTGCCGCCGTCACGACGACGACCGGACTGTCCAAAGCGGACACGTCGAGGCCGTGCTCGTCGACCGGCACGCCGACCACCCGCGGGCCCTGGGCCGCCGCGATCGAGCGGTACATGCCCAGTGACGGGTTTTCGAACGCCACTTCGCCGACGCCCAAGCCGAAAAAAGCACGGGACAGCACCGCGATGGCGTGCGAATACCCGTGGCAGACGACGATCCGCGCCGGGTCGGCCACCACCCCGCGGGCGCGGGCGAGGTAGCCCGCGAGGGTGTCCCGCAGCTCCGGCGCGCCCAGCTCCGACTCGTAGCCGAACGCCGACGCCGGGGTGCGCAGCAGGGCGCGGCGGGTCGCGCTGAGCCACGCCTGACGCGGGAACGCCGTCAGGTCCGGGCGGCCCGGCCGCAGATCCCAGCGGGGCGCGGGATCGCGGGGCACTTGGCGCGGAGCGGACTGGGGGAGCGAACCCGCCGTCGCGACGCGGGTCGGTGCGCCCTGGGCCGTGCGCAGGTAGCCTTCGGCGGCGAGGTCGGCGTACACGCGCGTGACCGTGCCGCGGGCGACGCCCAGGTCCTGGGCCAGCGCGCGGGTCGAGGGCACCGCCGCGTCCGGTTGCCAGCGGCCCTCGCGGATGGCCGCGCGGATCGCCGCCGCGAGACCGCTCCGGCCGGTCGCGGGCTGCCAATCGAGGTGGACGTCCAGGCCGCTCGACGGGCCGCCGTCGACGCCGGAACTGGACCACAGATCTGCCATGTCACTGGACCATACCCGTGGACCAGTTCGGGCTAGCGTGAACGTCATGACCAAGCGAATCGGACTCGGGGGCGCCCCCGAGCTCTACCAGGCGATGGCGAACCTGCAGGCCGAAGTGAACAAGGCCGGGGCCAACGCCGGGCTCGACCCGAAACTCCTCGAACTCGTCAAGACCCGCGCGTCGCAGATCAACGGCTGCGCGTTCTGCCTCGACATGCACTCCCGCGACGCCCTGGAGCTGGGCGAGTCGCCGCGGCGGCTGTTCGTCCTCGACGGCTGGCGCGAGACGGACCTGTTCACCGAGCAGGAGCAGGCCGCCCTCGCCCTCACCGAAGCGATGACCAAGCTGGCCGCGACCCAGACCGTCCCCGACGACGTCTACGAGCAGGCCGCGCAGGTGTTCACCGAAGACCAGTACCGCGCGGTGGCGTGGGAGATCATCGCGATCAACAGCTGGAACCGGATGACCATCACCAGCCACACGCCACTGCCGAAGCGGGACTCGTGACCGCCGCCGCGCTCAAGGCGCTGCACGTCCCCGGCAAGCCGCTCGTGCTGCCGAACGCCTGGGACGCCGACACCGCCAAGCTCGTCGAAGCCGCCGGGTTCGCGGCCGTCGCGACCAGTTCGGTCGCCGTAGCGGCCGCGCTCGGGTTCGCCGACGGGGAGCAGGCGCCGGCGGACGAGATGTTCGCCGCCGCCGCGCGGATCGCCAAGGCGGTCGGCGTGCCGGTGACCGTCGACGCCGAGTCGGGCTACGGCCTGTCCGGCGCCGAGCTCGCCGGACGGCTGGCCGACGCGGGCGCGGTCGGCTGCAACTTCGAGGACACCGACCACGCCACCGGCGGGGTGCGGCCGGTCGCCGAGCAGGCCGCGCGGATCGCCGCCCTGCGCGAGGCGGCGGGCGACGGCCTGGTGATCAACGCCCGCGTCGACTCCTTCCGCGGCGTCGACGCGAAGGAAGCGCTGGCCGACGGCGTCGCCCGGGCGAAGGCCTACCTCGAAGCGGGCGCCGACTGCGTCTACCCGATCCACCTGCGCACGCCGGAGCTGATCGCGGAGTTCGTGCAGGGGGTCGGCGGCGCCGTCAACGCGCCCGCGTGGCCGGGCAGCCCGGGCCTCGAAGGCCTCGCCGAACTGGGGGTGGCGAGGATTTCGCTCGGCGGCGGGCTGTGGCAGTACGCCCGCAAGCAGCTCGAAGCGGCCCTTTCCGGGGTCGCCGAAGGCAAGCTGCCCTACTGAGAATGGCCGAAGGCCGCCGCGAGGGTGACTCACGACGGCCTTCGGTGTTTCGGGGGGTCAGTGCGCGACGGCCTTCTCGGCACCCGCGCCGGTCAGCGACCGGACCTCCATCTCGGCGTACTTCTTCTCGTCGTGCTCCTTGGACAGGACGGTGCCCAGCCAGCCCAGGACGAACGCGGCCGGGATCGAGACGATGCCCGGGTTGCTCAGCGGGAACCAGGCGAAGTCGGCGTTCTTGAACATCGACGTGCTCTTGCCGGACACCGCCGGCGAGAAGACGATCAGCACGATCGTGATGGCCAGGCCACCGTAGATCGACCAGAGCGCGCCCTGGGTGTTGAACCGCTTCCAGAACAGCGAGTACAGGATCGTCGGCAGGTTCGCCGACGCCGCCACCGCGAAGGCGAGCGCCACGAGGAACGCCACGTTCTGCCCGTTGGCCAGGATGCCGCCGCCGATCGCGAGGGCGCCGATCACCAGCGCGGTGATCCGGGCGACCTTGACCTCGGCGTCCGGCGACGTCTTGCCCCGCTTGACGACGTTCGCGTAGACGTCGTGCGCGAAGGACGCCGACGCCGTGATCGTCAGCCCCGCGACCACCGCGAGGATCGTGGCGAACGCGACCGCGGAGATCAGGCCCAGCAGCACCGGCCCGCCCAGTTCGAGCGCGAGCAGCGGCGCCGCGGAGTTGACCCCGCCGGGCGCCTTCTTGATCGTGTCCGGCCCGACCAGCGCACCGGCGCCGTAGCCGAGCACCAGCGTGAACAGGTAGAACACGCCGATCAGCACGATCGCCCAGACGACCGAGCGGCGCGCGTCGCGGGCGGTCGGCACGGTGTAGAAGCGCATCAGGACGTGCGGCAGGCCTGCGGTGCCCAGCACCAGGGCGATGCCGAGGGACAGGAAGTCCAGTTTGGACGTTCCGGTGGCGCCGTACTGCTTGCCCGGGCCGAGCAGTGTCTCGCCGGCCTTGCCCGCCTTGTCGACGGCGGCCTGCAGCAGGCTGGAGAAGTTGAAGCCGTACTTGCCCAGCACCCACAGCGTCATCGCGAGCGCGCCGACGATCAGCAGCGCGGCCTTGATGATCTGCACCCAGGTGGTGCCCTTCATGCCGCCGATCAGCACGTAGGCGATCATGATGATGCCGACCACGGCGATGACGAGCGCCTGCGCGCCGGAGCCTTCGACGCCGAGCAGCAGCGCGACGAGACCGCCGGCGCCCGCCATCTGCGCCAGCAGGTAGAAGAACGACACGATCAGCGTCGACGTCGCGGCCGCGGCCCGCACCGGGCGCTGCTTCATGCGGAACGCCAGCACGTCGCCCATCGTGAACTTGCCGGTGTTGCGCAGCAGTTCCGCGACCAGCAGCAGCGCGACGAGCCACGCGACCAGGAAGCCGATGGAGTAGAGGAAGCCGTCGTAGCCGTTGATCGCGATGGCACCGGCGATGCCGAGGAACGACGCTGCCGAAAGGTAGTCACCCGAGATCGCGACGCCGTTCTGCGGGCCGGTGAAGGCGCGGCCGGCGGCGTAGTAGTCCGATGCCGTCTTGGAGTTGCGGCTGGCGCGGAACACGATCACCAGCGTGATGAGCACGAAGAGGGCGAAGATGCCGATGTTGAGGAGCGGGTTGCTGCCCTCGACGCTCGCGGCAAGTGTCGCGGTCATGCCTGCTCCTTCTCGATGTCTTCCCGGATCTTCTCGGCCACGGGGTCGAGCTTCCGGTTCGCGTACCGGACGTACAGCCCGGTGATGACGAACGTCGAAACGAACTGCAGCAGGCCGAAGACCAGCCCGACGTTGATGTTCCCGAAGAGCTTGGTGCTCATGAAGCCGTGCGCGTAGTCCGCGAGCAGCACGTACAGCAGGTACCAGACCAGGAACAACGCCGTCATGGGGAAGACGAACCGGCGCAGGCGGCTGCGCAGCTCCCGGAACTCGGTGCTGTCATGTGCGTGTTCCCAGACCGTCTCAGACGTTTCCGGGGGCCCGCCGGTGTCCGTAGTGCTCATCGCTGCTGCTCCCTGCGACGCTGCGGAAAGTGACGTGCGACACCGTAGGGACGTGTGAGTCTCGCGTGAAGATTCAGCGGCTCAACAGCCGGGCCAGACGACGAACGGTTGACGAACGGTCTCGCGGTTCCGTCGAACGGGGTTCGTCCAGGTGCAACCGGAGCATCGCCGCCGTCGACCAGGTGGGTGGCCTGCCCCGCAGGGAGACCAGCACCATTGCGCCGAATGCCAGCGGTACCGACCAGGGTGCCGGTTGCTGCACCAAGATCGCCACCCAGCCGTGCAGGTCCGGCCCGGCGAGGGCGAACAGGATCGAGCCCGACGACGCGACGAGCCCGGTCAGCACCCCGGCGATCCCGCCCGCCGCGGTCAGCCGCGGCCACCAGATGCCGAGCACGAGCAGCGGGCAGAACGTCGACGCGGCCACGGTGAAGCCCCACGTGACGAGCACCCCCGCGTCGAGCTCGGCCGAGCGCAGCGCCAGCAGCACCATGATCGCGGCGACGCCGAACACCGCGATCCGCAGCCGGCGCAGCCCGCCGGGCACGAGGTCGTGCGCGATGGCGCCGGACATCACCAGCAGCAGGCCGAGCGACGTCGCGAGAAACGCGGCGAACGCGCCCGCGGTCAGCAACGCCGTGAAGAGACCGCCGGCCCAGCCACTGTCCACTTGGTACGGCAGCGCGACGACCACCGTGTCCGTCGCGCCGGAGAGGTACAGCCCGGGCACGAGGACCCGGCCGAGCACGCCGTAGATGCCGGGGAACAGGTAGAAGATCCCCAGCAGCGCCACGGTGATCGCGGCGGTGCGGCGCGCGGCGCGGCCGTCCGGGCTGGTGTGGAAGCGCATGAGCACGTGCGGCAGGCCCATCGTGCCGAGCATGGTCGCGATGAGCACGGACCAGGTGCCGAGCAGGGGGTAGCCCTGGTCGCCGAGGTCGAGCAGCGGCCGCTGCCAGTCGGCGCCGCCGAGCGGGGCGCCGCCGCGGACGGCCGGGACCGCCGCCCCCGCGCCGAACACGACTTCGTCCTGGCTGTGCGCGGTGAATTCACCCGGCGGCAGAGTTTCCACGATGCCGTTGCGCCGCACCGGGGTCGGCTCGCGGATCTCCATGGTGACGTCGACTTCGAAGCGCACCGGGGTTTCGCGGGCGAAGTGGGTGAACTCGACGGGGTTGAGCGCGTCGGTCCGGTTGACCGCGCCCGCCTGGAGGACGAGCCAGATCGCCGGGATGAGGAACAGCAGCAGCTTGAGCACGAACTGGAACGCCTGGACGTACGTCGCCGCGCGCATCCCGCCGAGCGCGAGCGTGACGCTGACCGCGGTGCCCGCCAGGACCACGCCGACCCAGTACGGCGTGCCGCCGACCGCGGTGAGCACCAGCCCGGCGGTGCGGAACTGCGGGACGACGTAGATGGTGCCGATCACCAGGACCACGACGGCGGTGAGGCGGCGCAGCGCGGGGGAGTTGAGCCGGGCTTCGGCGAAGTCCGGGACGGTCAGGGCGCCCGAGCGCCGCATCGGGGCGGCGACGAGGACGAGCATCGCGATGTAGCCGGCGGTGAAGCCGACCGGGTACCACAGGGCACCGATGCCGTCCTTGACGACGAGGCCCGCGACGCCGAGGAAGCTCGCCGCGGACAGGTATTCGCCGGAGACGGCGGCCGAGTTGACCAGCGGCGAGATCCGGCGGGACGCGACCAGGAAGTCGGACGTCGTGCGCATCGCCGCGACCCCGCGGACGCCGATGAGCAGCGTCACGAGGACGACGGGGGCGACGGCGAGCGCGATGCCCATTAGCGTGCTCCGCCGGTTCCACATTGGGTGCGCTGGATGCACCCAACGCCACAGTGGGGCGCTCGGGGCCGGAGGGGGAGGCGGGTCATCGATCGTCCTCGAGGCGCTCGGCGCGGCGGAGCTGCCAGCGGGCGAGGAGGGCCATCGCGGGGTACGGGAGGACGGCGAGCATCAGCCAAGAGAGAGGGATGCCGACGAGGCGCACGGTGTCCAGGGCGGGGAAGAGCGCGAAGACGCCGGGAAGGCCGAGCAGCAGGGCGAACATCAGGACGAGGGCGGGGATGCCGCGGCGGCGCTGGGCGCGGTAGAGGGTGGTGGCGCGCTGGGTGTCGCCGACGGGGAGGCGGGACTGGCGCCAGCGGTGGCGGGAGCGGCGGCGGGCGTGGGCGAGCCGGGTTTGCGGGCTGGTGACGGCGACGCGGCGGATCTTGCTCATCGCGGGCCCGGCCGGGGGTGGGTGGCGGCTGCGCGGTTCATCGCGGGCCCGGTCCGAGCTGGCCGCGCTGGGCCGCCTCCAGCAGCCGGTCCCGCAAGTCCCGTGCGTGCCGTCGGCTCACCGGTACGTCGCCGGCCTCCGTGTGGGCCAGCAAGCCGCCCGCGCTGTCGCTGCGCAGCTCCAGCACCGCGCCCACCGCCAGCAGGAACCCGCGGTGCACCCGGCTGAACCCCGTTCCCTCCCAGTACTCCTCGAGCCGCGAAATCGGCATCCGCACCAGGTGCACGCCGCCGCGGGTGTGCAGGCGGACGTAGTCGCCGTGGGCCTCCACGAACAGGACGTCGTCGCGGCGGACGTACCTCGTGCGCCCGCCGGACTCCACCGGCAGCGCGGCCATCGCGTCGGGGGTCGAGCGGGAAGCCGGTGTCGCCATCCGCAGCACCTTCGCCAGCGCCGCCGAAAGGCGTTCCGCGCGGACCGGCTTCAACAGGTAGTCCACGGCTCCGATGCCGTACGCCGCCACCGCGTGGCCGTCGTGGGCCGTGACGAACACG
Organism: Amycolatopsis sp. NPDC049159; assembly: GCF_040648295.1. Classification (NCBI taxonomy): domain Bacteria; kingdom Bacillati; phylum Actinomycetota; class Actinomycetes; order Pseudonocardiales; family Pseudonocardiaceae; genus Amycolatopsis; species Amycolatopsis sp. NPDC049159. The sequence continues at coordinate 249,161 of NZ_JBEZDL010000011.1, read as the reverse complement.
ATCACCGGGGGCTCGCTCAAGCGCGCCAGCAGGGAAGCCAGTTCCAAACCGTCGAGGCCCGGCATCGAGATGTCCAGGAACACCGCGTCGAACCGATCTGCCTGAAGCAGCTTCAACGCCTTCAGCGCGTCGCCCGCACCGACGACTTCGCCGACTTCGGGCGCCTCGCGCAGCATGCGGCAGAGCTCGTCCAACGCGGGCGGCAGGTCGTCGACGGCGAGTACGCGAAGCGACGTCACGGCAGCACCCCCGGCTGGAACCGCGGGACCCGCACGACCACGCGGGTGCCCGCGCCGACCTCGGTCTCCACGGTCAGCCCGTACCAGGCGCCGTAGACGTCCCTCAGCCGTCTGTCCACATTGGCCAGTCCGAGGCCGGCCGGGTCGTCGTCGCCGGTGCGGCCGGCGAGGAGGTCCGCCGCGCGCTTCGGGTCCATGCCCACGCCGTCGTCCTCGACGAAGATCACGCAGTCGTTCCCTTCCGCCTGGCCGTGCACCTGGACGAAGCCGGTGCCCGAGCGTGGCTCGATGCCGTGCCGGATCGCGTTCTCCACCAACGGTTCCAGCACCAGGTACGGCACGGCGACGGCGAGGATCTCCGGCGCCACCCGCACCTGGACGCGCAGCCGTTCGCCGAGCACCGCGCGCTGCAGCGCCAGGTACGTCTCGATCGCGCGGAACTCCTCCGCCACCACCGTGTACTCGCCGTGGCGCGCCAGGCTGTAGCGGGTGTAGTCGGCGAAGTCGAGCATGAGGTCGCGGGCGCGGTCGGGGTCCGAGCGCACCAGCGACGCGATCACCGTCAGCGCGTTGTAGACGAAGTGCGGGGACATCTCCGCCCGCAGCGCCCGCAGTTCGGCCTGCGCCGCCTGTTCCGCCGACGCCTCCAGCCGGCCGCGCTCCAGCGCCTGCACGACCAGGTCCGCCGCCTGGGCCGCGACCGCCTCGCGGACGTCGCCGACCACCAGCAGCGCCCCGGCCAGTTCGTCTCGGACGTGCAGCGGCAGCACCAGGACGTCCGGTGCGGAGCCGGGTTCCTCGGTGTGCAGCACGCCGTCGAGCACCGTCGCGACGACCGCGTCCGGCCCGGGCCGTCCCGACCAGAGCAGCGAACCGGACAGGTCGGTGAGGCCGAGCCCGGGGAAGCCGAACAGCCGGCGCAGGCCGTGCGCGGCGCGGCGCGCGCGGGTGCCGGAGAGGCCGTCGCGCAGGTCGTCGGTGATCCGGCGGGCGGCGGCGAGCACCGGCAGCGGTTCGGCGCGCGACGCCGGGCGCAGGTGCACGGTCATCGGGCCTCCCCTCGGCGGCGGTGTCCAGGGGAACAGATCCTACGGCTACCCCGGTTCCCCGCGATCGGCCAGCACCTGGGCGTGGCGGCGGAAGCGGCGCCAGGTCCGGTAGTCGTCGAGGCCGGTGACCTCGGCGGGTTCCGGCACTCGCACCAGCAGGCTCGCGTCGGCCGGGTAGGGCCGGTCGGGCAGCGAGATCCAGCCCGTCGTGCGGGTCTCCTTCACCGCCACCCGCACCGGCCGGAACGTCGTCGGGTCCAGCCCCTCGCTGTGCCGGACGACCTCCTCGAAGAACCACGCCGACGTGATCAGCCCGAGCACGCCGGGCGACGCCTTGAGCGCCTCCTTCAGCGGTGCCGCGTCCAGGAGCCGGAACGCGTGGTTGATCGCCGGCGCGGTGACGCCGTGGTCGTCGTAGGCCACCTCACCCGCGTGCAGCGCCATCCGGAGCCGGATCCGGGCACCGGCGTGGTGGTTCAGGTTGTGCCGGTGCAGCGCCACGGCGAGCGCGTTGGGCAAGAACTCGACGAAGAGCCGCTTCGGGATCTGCGGCGGGGCCAGGACGAAGACACCGTCGCCGCAGTCCTCGCTCCGGCAGGCCGTCCAGGGGACGCCCACGTCGTCGAACGCCCGGCACAGCGCGCGGTACAGCCCCTCGCGCAGCGCCAAGCGGTGTGGTGTGGTCCGGCACCGATCGCCGTAGCCCTCGACGTCCACGGCGAAGATCGTCCGGTGCACGGCCGATCGTTCGTAGTTCATCGCACCCTCCCTGCGATCATGCATGTGTAAATGCATGTGCAGATGAGTGTGACGGGCGGCACCCGTCCGTGAAACGGGCCGTGCGGTGAGCGGTTGCCCCGCCGCGGTGACCGGCGGTGACCGATCACCAGCGGTGAAACCGCTGGTCAATGCCCCTACGGGAGGTGCGCGCACCCCTCGCAGGGACCTGACGGACCGATCAGCAGGACTGCTTGTAGAAGTACTGGGAGTTGGCTTCCATGTCCGCCTTGGTGATCGAGTGCAGCTGCGCGGTCAGGTTCCGCGTCACCGGCTTGCCCTCGATCGCGGCGACAGCCTGGTCGACGCCCTGGGTGCCGATCGACGCCGGGTCCTGGGCGATGAGGGCCTGGTACTGGCCGCTCTTCAGGCCCTCGACCTCGGACGGGCTGGCGTCGAAGCCGATCAGGTTCACCGCGCCGACCTTGCCCGCGTTGCGCAGGCCGGTCGCCGCGCCCTCGCCGGTGTTGAGGTTGGTCGCGAAGACGCCGATCAGGTCCGGCGTCGACGACAGGGCCGCCGTCACCTTCGCCGCGGCCTGCTCCGGCTCGTTCTGGGTGAACTGGACGCCGATCGACTTCAGGTTCGGGGTGTTCTTCAGCTCGTCCTCGAAGCCCTTCGCGCGCGCCGCCGTCGTGGACGTGCCGGCGATCGTGTCGAGCACCAGCACCGAGCCGCTCTTGCCGTTCGCGAGCTTCGCCATCGTCTGGGCGGCCAGCTTGCCGCCCGCGGCGTTGTCGGACGAGACGGACGACGCGGCCACGCCGGTGTCCTTGAGCGCGGTGTCGACCTCGACGATCTTGCTGCCGCGGGCCTTGACCTGCTGGATCGGCGCGAGCATCGCCGTGTCGTCGGTCGGGGCGATGAGCAGCGCCGCCGGCGGGTTCGAGCCGAGGGCGTTGACCAGCTGGGTCTGCAGGGGAGCGTCGAACTTCTGCGGCGCCTGCGTGGTCAGCTCGTAGCCGAGCTTCTTCGCCTCGGCCTCCGCGCCGCACTGCAGCGAGATGTAGAACGGCTCCGCCTGCACGCCGGGGATCAGCGCCAGCTTCTTGCCCCCGACCGGCTGGGCCGAGTCACCGGACCCGGTCTGCCCGACCGTGCCGGACCCGCACGCGGTGAGCAGGGCCGCGGCGGAGACCACGGCACCCATGGCGGTGAGAGACTTGGTCAGCTTCATGCGTAAGCACCTCTTTGTACTCGGGGGGACTCAGCGGGAGTTGCGGCGACGGCGGCGGCGCTGGTCGAACCAGACCGCGGCGATCAGGACCCAGCTGACGATGAACATCTGCCAGAAGTCCTGGACGTGGATGATGGTGAAGCCCTTGCGCAGCACCGCGGGGATGAACACCCCGATCACCGTGCCGAGGATCGTGCCGACGCCGCCGAAGAGGCTCGTGCCGCCCATCACGACCGCGGCGATGGCGTTGAGGTTGTCGGTGGTGTGCCCGGAGATGGTGGTCGAGTTGTAGTAGGCCAGCGACAGGAACCCGGCGATCCCGGCCAGGACACCCGTGAGCGTGTAGACCTTCAGCAGGTGGGCGGTGACGCCGATGCCCACCCGGCGCGCGCCCTCGGCGTTGGAGCCGACCGCGAACGTGTACCGCCCGAACTTCGTCGTCCGCAGCAGCCACGCCCCGATCACGGTGATCACGATCGCCACGATCACCAGGTTCGGCACGATGCCGAAGGAGGTGCCGTAGCCGAGGGTCTGGGTGAGGGCGGCCGGCACCGTCCGCAGGTCCGAGCCGCCGTTGAGCAGGTAGGCGGTGGCCAGCGCCGCCCCCATGGTGCCGAGCGTGACGATCAGCGGCGGGAGCTTCGCCAGCGCGACGAGGGCGCCGTTGATCAGCCCCCAGATCGTGCCGGTGACCACGGCGACGACGAACCCGACGGCGATCACCCCCCAGCCCGCCTTCGACGCGTCGCCGCCGGAGAGCGCCTCCATCGTCTTGCCGCCGACCATGCCGGAGAGGATCAGCACCGAGCCGACCGAGAGGTCGATGCCCGAGGTGATGATCACGAAGGTCATGCCGACCGAAAGGATCAGCAGGACCGCGGATTCGATGAACAGCGTCTGGAAGGTGAACAGCGTCGGGAAGGTGTCCGGCGCGATCACGCTGAACAGCACGACCAGGCCCAGCAGGACCAGCCCGATCCAGAACGTGTTGGCCTCGACCAGGCGCTTGCCCAGCGGCCGCTTGCCGAAGCCCGCTTCGGGCGACTCCTGGATGTCCTTCGGGGGAGTGGACACGCTCACGCGGCTTCCTCCTGCACGAGTGCGCCGGTCATCGCGGCGACGAGGTCTTCGAGCTTCGTGTCCGCCCCGGTGAAGCGGGCGACGCGCTTGCCGAGCCGCAGCACCTCGACGCGGTCGGCGACCGACAGCACCTCGGGCATGTTGTGGCTGATCAGCACCACGGCGATGCCCTTGTCGCGCACCTTCTTGATGACGTCGAGGACCCGCTCGCGCTGCACGACGCCCAGCGCCGCGGTCGGCTCGTCCATGAACACGACCTTCGACGCCCACACGACCGAGCGCGCCACCGCGACGCTCTGGCGCTGCCCGCCCGACAGCGAGCCGATCGGGACGTCGGTGCTCTGCAGCGTCACGCCGAGGCGCTGGAACTCCTCGACGGCCCGCCGCCGCATCTCCGCCTTGTCGAGCATGCCGAGCTTGCCGAGGATGCCCTTGCGGTGGATTTCGCGGCCCAGGAACAGGTTCGCGGCCGGGTCGAGCTCGGGGGCGACGGCGAGGTCCTGGTAGACGGTCTCGATGCCCAGGCGCCGCGCGGTGGTCGGCGAGTCGAAGTGCGCTTCGGCGCCGTCGAGGAGGATCTTGCCCGACGTCGGCTGCTCCGCGCCGGAGAGGCACTTGACCAAGGTGGACTTGCCGGCGCCGTTGTCGCCGATCAGCGCGGTCACTTCGCCCGCGCGGGCCTGGAAGGACGCGCCGCGCAGAGCTTCTACGGAGCCGTAGTGCTTGGTCAGGCCGACCGCTTCCAGGAGGATTTCGCTCATCCGTTCCTCTCTTCCGGCGCCGGCGGGCGGCAGCGGATGGCCGTCGCCGTGCCGGACAGCTCGGTCTGGCCGGCGTCGAACGGCACGACGTAGGTGTCGCCCTTGGCCAGCGCGTACTCGCCGCCGTGCTCGGTGCGCAGGGTGCCTTCGCCGTCGAGCACGACCAGAACCGCGAAGGACGGGTCCAATGACAACGTTGTCGCCTTGTCGGTGCGCAGTTGCTCGGCTCGGAAGAACCGCTCCGAACCGGTGGCCAGCAGGTCGACCGTCGAACCGCTGTCGCCGGCGGTCCGCTTGATGATCGTGTCCAGCCGCCCGGTGTCCCAGCCCGAGGTGTCCAGCGCCTCGATCGCGGTGTCGAAGCCCAGGCCGAGGTGGCCCTTTTCGGGCGAGGCGAGGAAGTCCCGCCATTCGATGGTGAGCGAGAAGTCCGTCGGCTGCTGCAGTTCGACGACGAACACGCCTTCGCCGATGGCGTGCGGCAGGCCCGCCGGGATGTAGACGGTGTCGCCCGCGCTGACCGGCACGCTGTTCAGCGCGCCCAGCATCGACGGCACGTCCTGCTCGCGCGTCCACTCGGACACGGTGGCCTTCGACAGCGTCTCCTTGAACCCGGGGTAGACGCGCGGGTCGTCGCCGTAGGTCCCGACCACGATCCACGCTTCGGTCTTACCGAAGTGCGAGTCGAAGTGCCGCTTCGCGAACGTGTCGTCCGGGTGGAAGTGCACGGGCAGCCGCTGGCCCGCGTCGAGCAGCTTCACCAGCAGGCCGGTCGACGTCCCGAGCGCTTCGACGTGCTTGGCGCCGAGCCACGCCGGGGCGTCGCGCTCGACGGCGTCGCGCAGCCAGGCGCCGTCCGGGAGCCGGGTGAGGCCGTTGGTGTCCTGCCCGAACATGGTGCTCACCGACGCGACCCAGTCCTCCGGGCCGAACTTCTTGTCGGACGACGCCCCGCGCAGCGCCGCGATGGCGTCGCCACCGCGGTAGAACTGCGGTGGCTGGTTGGCCGGGAGGCGGATCGGTTCGAGGGTCACGGGGCGACCTCACCGGAACCACGGGCGACGAGATGCACGGGCAGGACTACCTTTCTGGGCGGGGACTGGTCTCCTTGGACGCGGGCGAAGAGCAGCTCGGCCGCGGCGTGGCCGAGCGCGCTCACGTCGTGCGCGATCACGGTGACCGGCGGGTCGAGCAGGTCCGCCAGCTCGAAGTCGTCGAAGCCGACCATCGCCGGCCGCTGCTCGGCGTGGGCCAGCGCGCGCAGCACGTGCACGGCGATCCGGTTGTTGCCCGCGATCACCGCGGTGGCCGCGTCCGGGCCGTGCAGCAGGCGCTTCACCACGTCGCCGATGTACTCCGGCGTCGGCGTGCGCATGGAGACGAGCGACTCGTCGTAGGAGATCCCGTTGCGGACGCAGCCTTCGCGGAAACCGCGCAGGCGCTCGGCCGCGGTGAAGATGTCCGGGCTGTCGCCGAGGAACGCGATCCGCCGGTGGCCGTGCTTCGCCAGGTGCGTGACGGCTTCGATGGTGCCGCCGAGGTTGTCGACCAGCACCGTGTCGGCGACGATGTCGCCGGCCGGGCGGTCGATGAACACCACCGGCGTGCCCGCGCGCATCTCCGGCACCAGGTAGCCGTGCTGCAGACCGGCCGGGACGACGAGGATGCCGTCCACCCGCCGCGCGCAGAACTCGAGGACGAGTTCGCGCTCGCGGTCGGAGTTCTCCTCGGACGAGCCGGTGAGCACCTGGCGCCCGAACGACGTCGCGATGCGCTCGACCGCGCGGTTCAGCTCGGAGTAGAAGGGGTTGCCGACGTCCTCGACGATCAGCCCGATGGTGCCGGTGGTCGACCCGCGGCGCAGGTTGCGCGCGCCCAGGTTGCGCCGGAACCCCAGCTGCTCGATGGCCGCCATGACCCGCTCGGCGGTGTCCGGGTGCACCGCCGGCTCGTCGTTGACCACGCGCGAGACGGTCTTGATGCTGACGCCCGCCAGCCGGGCCACGTCACTCATGGTGGCGCGCCTGCTCGCGGTGCGCGCGGCGCCGTCCCGGTCGCGGCCGGGTGGAGACAACGTTGTCATAGTGACCGGGATTGAACGCCACCCGCCCGTGGCTTGTCAACGCCTGCTGCGTGGATTGTGCCGATTCGGCTACCGACGTCGTAGGTCAGACGGCTGATCATGGTGTCCTTAAGTGGACAGGTCTTGACGAGAACCTTGACTGTCCGGTGGGCCGCTGCCCAAGGTGACCCGGTTCGACCGACTGCGCGACAAGGTTGTCATTTCGGTCGCGCTGACGACGTGAGAGGCGATGGCCATGGCGCGATTGCGCTTAAGAGCCGGTTTGACCTTTTTGACCTTGGCGGTGACGGCAGCGGTGGCTCCCGCTTTGCCCGCCGCGGCAGCCACGAGCACCGATTTCGCGAAGTGGGTCAACCCCTTCGTCGGCACCCGCCCCGGCGGCGCCGACCACGGCACCGGCGGCGGTGCCGGCAACACGTTCCCGGGCGCGGTGGCGCCGTTCGGCATGGTCCAGTGGAGCCCCGACACGGTGAAATCCCAGCCGGGCGGGTACTTCTACGACGACAACGCCCTCACCGGGTTCAGCCTGACGCACCTTTCGGGCGCGGGCTGTTCGACCTATGAGGACATCCCGTTCATCCCTTATGTCGGTGAAGTGACGACTTCCCCGGCGACCGACCCGTCCCACTACACCTCGAAGTTCTCGCACACCAACGAACACGCGACCGCGGGCGCCTACGACGTCACCCTCGACAGCGGCGCGAAGGTCGAGCTGAGCGCGACCCAGCGCACCGGCTCCGCGCGGCTGACCTACCCGGCGGGCGCGTCCTCGACGTTGCTGGTCAACACCTCCGGCTCGGTCAACGGCACCGACGACGCGTCGATCACCATCGGCAAGGACACCATCAGCGGCTGGGCCACGAGCGGCCGCTTCTGCGGCGCGCAGAACAGCTACCGCGTCTACTTCTCGGCCAAGTTCGACACGCCGTTCGCCTCGATCGGCACCTGGAAGAACGGCGCCGTGACGCCGGGCAAGGCCGCGGAAACCGGCGGTGCCAAGGCGAAGGTCGCGCAGCCCAACGGCGTGAACGCCTCGATCGCGCGCACCACCACCGCCAAGCAGCAGAACACCACCGTGTCCGGCCCGGGCAGCGGCGGGTACGTCACCTTCGCCAACCTCAACGGCGCCCAGGTGAACGTCCAGGTCGGACTGTCCTTCGTATCCGTGGACGGCGCCAAGGCCAACCTGAAGGCGGAGAACACCGGGAAGTCGTTCGACAAGGTGGCCGCCGGCGCGCGGAAGGCGTGGAACGACCAGCTCGGCAAGATCGCCGTCACCGGTGGCTCGGACGCCGACCTGACGACGTTCTACACCTCGCTGTACCACTCGCTGATCCAGCCGAACGTCTTCTCCGATGTGGACGGTCAGTACATCGGCTTCGACGGGCGGATCCACAAGGCCGACAAGGGCCACGCGATGTACACGAACTTCTCCGGCTGGGACATCTACCGCTCGGAGGTCCCCCTCCTGGCGACGATCGACCCGAAGGAGACGTCGGACATCGTCCGGTCGATGATGGCCTACGCCGAGCAGGGCGGCTCGTGGGACCGCTGGACGGTGGCCAACGACTACACCGGCGTCATGAACGGCGACCCGTACCACATCATCGTGTCCAGTGCGTACGCGTTCGGCGCGCGTGACTTCGACGCCCAGAAGGCGTTGCTGCTCATGATCAAGGGCGCCACCCAGCCGACGCAGGGCTACACCGAGCGGCCGGGCCTGGAGGACTACCAGAAGCTCGGGTACGTGCCGGGCGCCGGCGCGGACACGCTCGAATACACCAGCGCCGACTTCTCCATCGCCCAGTTCGCGAAGCGGCTCGGCGACAGCGCGACGTACACGACGTTCATGAAGCGCGCGCAGAACTGGCAGAACCTCTACAACCCCGGGACCGGCCACCTGCAGCCGCGCAACGCGGACGGCTCGTTCGCCGGCACCTACGACCCCGCCAGCTCTCAGGGCTGGGTCGAGGGCAACGGCGCGCAGTACGAGTGGATGGTGCCCTACGACCTCGGCGGCGTCGTGACGGCGTTCGGCGGGAACACCGCGACCCAGTCCCGGCTGGACACCTTCTTCACCGACTTGAACGCGGGTACGCAGGAGCCGTACGCCTTCATGGGCAACGAGCCGAACTCCAACGCGCCGTACGTGTATTCGTACGCGGGCGCCCCGGCCAAGACCCAGTCGATCGTGCACCGCTCGATGGACGAGCTGTACAACCCGCGTCCGGAAGGCCTGATCGGCAACGACGACCTCGGCCAGATGTCGGCCTGGTACGTCTGGTCCGCGCTCGGCATCTACCCGGAGATCCCGGGCCGCGCCGAGACGCTGCTGGTCACCCCGCGCTTCGAGCACGCCGTGCTCACGACCGGCGCGGGCAAGAAGGTCACCGTCAACGCGCCGGGCACCGGCGACTACGTGGGCAGCCTGAAGGTCAACGGCGGCACGGCCGCGAAGGCGTGGCTGCCGGAGGCACTGATCTCCGGTGGCGGCACGCTCGACTACACGCGGTCCGCCACGGCGACCGCGTGGGGCAGCGCGGCGGCCGACGCCCCGCCGTCGTTCCGCGAGCAGGAGAAGCCGAGCCTGTCCTTTGTGGACCCGGCCCGCGCGGTGACGCCCGCGGGGTCGACGTCGAAGGCGTCCGTGGGCGTCCAGGACCTCTCCGGCACCGCCCGGAGCTGGACCTACAGCGCGGGCAGCGTCGACGGGATCACGCTGACCCCGGCGGCGGGCAGCATCGCGGTCCCGGCCGGTGGCAAGGGGAAGGCCGATCTGACGGTTTCGGTGCCGGCGGGACTGGCCGACGGCGCCCGCCGCATCCCGGTGACGTTCTCGTCCCCGGGACTCGCGAGCACGCAGGCCGTGCTGACGGTGCTGGTGGCCCAGCCGAACAGCTGGCTCGCCACGGTGGACAACGCCGGCATCTCCCCGGATTCGAACTCGGGCGCGGCCAACTTCGACGGCGGCGGCTGGAGCTACTCGGCCGACGCGCTGGCCGCGGCCGGCGCCACCCCGGGCGGCACGGTGACCAGTGACGGCATCAAGTTCACCTGGCCGTCCTTCCCGGTGGGCGACCCGGACAACGTGGTGGCCGGCGGCCAGAAGGTGAACGTGACCGGTTCCGGGCGGCTCGCGCTGCTCGGCTCGGCGTCCAACGGCAACGCGTCCGGCACGCTGACGGTGACCTACACCGACGGCACCACCTCCACCGCGACCATCGGGTTCTCCGACTGGACCCTCGGTGGCGGCGGCGCGCAGCCGGCGTTCGGCAACCGGATCGTGCTGTCCACGCCGTACCGCAACGCTTCGGGCAGCGACCCGCAGCAGATCCGCACGATGGTGTTCGGCACCAACCCGATCACCCTCGACGCGGGCAAGACCGTGGCGAGCGTGACGCTGCCTTCGAACGTGAGCGGCGGCGCCCTGCACGTGTTCGCCATCGGCATCGGCGCGTAGTGATCCCCCTGTGAAAGGCCGCCCGCCTCGCGCGGGCGGCCTTTCCTGGCATCGAGAGGAAAGCTCAGTGAAGAGCAAGGTCCTGGCGGGCGCGTTGACGCTCGCCGTGGTGGCGACGGGGGTGAGTCCCGCGGTCGCTTCGGCGTCCGGTGGGGACGCTCTCGACGCCGTGAACACGTTCATCGGCACGCAGGACGAGGGGAACACCTTCCCGGGTGCCTCGGCGCCGTTCGGGATGACGCAGGTCAGCCCGATCACCTCGCACTACGCCGGCTACCGCTACACCGACACCGCGATCCGCGGGTTCGGGCACTTCTTCCTGTCCGGCGCGGGCTGCTGGGAGCAGGGCGGCCTCGTCTCGACGCTGCCGACCACCGGCGAAGTCGGTCCCGGCAAGGCGTTCGACACGAGTGCGCCCGAAACATTCGACCAGAAGCAGTACGCGGCGCCGTTCACCCACGACGGTGAGGTCGGCAAGCCCGGCTACTACAAGGTCCACCTGACCGGCTACGGCGGCGTCGACGTCGAGACGACGGCGGCCACCCGCGCCGGCGTCGAACGCTACACGTTCGCGAAGCCCGGTGATGCCAACGTCTTCGTCAACGTGGGGCAGGCCAACGACAAGGAGCCGGTGACGGGCAGCAGCATCCGCGTCGTCGACGACCGGACCGTCGAAGGAACCGTGGAGTCGCAGGCCTTCTGCGGCGGCAAGGCCTACACGACCTACTTCACGACGAAGTTCGACAAGCCCTTCAAGTCCTCGGGCACGTGGTCGCCGACCGGCGGCACGCCGGGCTCCCGCTCCTCCGCGGGCGGGGCCGGCCTGCGCGGCGCGTGGCTGACGTTCGCGGGCGGCGGCCAGGTCACCGCCACCACCGCCACCTCCCAGGTGGACGCCCGAGGCGCGCGGGTCAACCTGGCGTCGGAGCGCATCCGGTCGTTCGACGCGGCCAAGGCCGACGTCCAGCGCACCTGGCGGCACGAGCTGTCCACTGTGGACATCAAGGGCGGCGCGACCGACGACCGCACGGTGTTCTACACCTCGCTCTACCACGCCTTGCTGCAGCCGCTGACGGCCAACGACGCCGACGGCCGCTACTACGGCTTCGACAAGAAAGTCCACCGCGCGGTCGGCTGGACCTACTACGACTTCTTCTCGCTGTGGGACACCTACCGCTCCCAGAACCAGCTCCTCGCGCTGCTGCGGCCGAGCCGGGCGAAGGACATCGCCAAGAGCATCCTCGCCATCCACGACCAGGGCGGCTGGCTGCCGCGGTGGGCGTACGCGAGCCAGGAGACGAACACGATGACCGGCGATCCGGTCACGCCGTTCCTGGTCGACCTCTGGCGCTTCGGGGCGCTCTCGGGCGAGGAAGCGCGCGCCTACCAGGCGTTGCTGCAGAACTCGACGCAGATCCCGCCCGCGTCGTCGCCGTTCCAGGGCCGCTCGGGCAACGCGAGCTACCAGGCCGACGGCTTCGTGCAGTACGACCCGGACTTCCCGAAGAAGGGCCAGGACACCGACCCGAACCACGGCGCGTCGGCGACGCTGGAGTACGCGCTCGGTGACTGTTCGCTGTCGGTCATGGCGGCCGCGCTCGGCAAGAAGGACGACGCCGCCGCGCTGGCCGCGAAGGGCCGGACCTACCGGACGCTGTGGGACGAAACGCAGGCCGACCGCGGCTTCACCGGCTTCTTCCGGCCGAAGGTGGCCGGTGGTGCCTGGTTCAGCCCGGCCGACAAGCCGTACAGCCCGCAGAGCCAGGACGGCTTCCACGAGGGCACGGCCTGGCAGTACCAGTGGCTGGTCCAGCAGGACGTCCCCGGCCTGGAGCAGCGGATGGGCGGTCCGGCGGCCACCGGGAAGCGCCTCGACGACTTCTTCGCCTACGACGAACTGGTGAAGAACCCGGCGACCGCGGTGCGCGAGAACTGGGTCGTCGGCCCGTACGACTACTACGACCAGTTCCGCTACAACCCGAACAACGAGCCGGACCTGCACTCGCCGTGGATGTACGCGCTCACCGGGCAGCCGGCGAAGACGTCGACGGTCGTGCGGGCCGCGCACACGCTGTTCACGAACGCGCCCAACGGTGTCACCGGGAACGACGACCTCGGCACCATGTCGGCCTGGTACGTCTTCAGCGCCCTCGGTCTCTACCCTGCCGTCCCAGGGACTGGGAACTTCGTGCTCAACGCGCCGCGGTTCGCCAAGTCCGTGCTGCACCTGGAGAACGGGCGCGACATCACGATCAAGGCCCCCGGCGCGGACGGCGCGAAGCTGCAGTACGTCGCGGGGCTGAAGGTCGGTTCGAAGCCGAGCGACAAGGTGTACGTCGGCTTCGGCCAACTCGAGCGCGGCGCGACGCTGGACTTCTCCCTGACTGCTGACGTCGCGAAGGCGACGTGGGGGACTTCGCCGTCCGCAGCACCGGTTTCCCCGTGTTCTGACTAGACAGCGGCGCTCACGGACGTGGTCTTGACCACAATGGACCACGTTCGTGAGCATCGTCACGGGACCCGGTGTTCCGGTGAGGGCCGTCACGCCTCACACTGGTATCAGCACGTCCGACGACGCCGTTGACGTACAAGGCAAGTCCGCCTTGGACGGTGTGTCGGGCGTTTTTTTGTGAACACAGCTCGTGTGCAGTGACCAACGTGGTGAGACCCCACAGGAGGAAGACGTGTCCAGCAAGGCCGCTCTAGTATTCCGCGTGGCCGCAGTAGCCGAAGCCCTTTCCTGGGCGGCGCTGCTTGTCGGGATGTTCCTCAAGTACGTCGTCCACTCCTCCGGCGAGGGCGGCGTGCCCGTCATCGGCATGGTGCACGGCGTGATCTTCGTCCTCTACGTGGTCGTCTCCCTGTCCGTGGCGAAGCCGCTCGGCTGGCGCCCGAAGACGCTGGTCCTCGCCCTGCTCGCGAGTATCCCGCCGCTGTTCACGTGGCTGTTCGAGAAGTGGGCGCTGCGCAACGGCAAGCTCGACGGCCCGCAGCGGCTGTCCCACGGCGGTGTCGGCCTGTTCCAGGTGCGCGAACCCGTCGCCGTCTGATCCCAAGACGTGAGAAAGGCCCGCACCGCCCGGTGCGGGCCTTTTTCGTCATTCCGTGAAGTCGCCGGCCGCCCGGCGCACCTTCGTCAGCAGGTCGGTCAGCTGCTCGGTCTGCCGCTCGGTGAGCCCGGACAGTCCGAAGTCGATGGTCGTCACGGCCTCGGTCGCGGTCTCGCGGCGCTTGCAGCCTTCGTCGGTGATCTCGACGAGCGTGGTGCGGCGGTCCGTCGGGTGCGGGACGCGTTTGACGAGCCCGTCGCGCTCCAGCCGGTCGACTATGTTGGTGACACTGGTGGGGTGCAGCTGGAGCCGCTCGCCCATCACCCGCATCGGCAGGCTGTCGCTGCGGGCGAAGGTGAGCAGCACCAGTGCTTCGTACCGGGCGAAGGTCAGGCCGTGCGGCTTGAGCGCGCCGTCCACCGCGGACTGGATGATCTGCTGGACCCGCATCACCCCGGTCACCGCGGCCATGGTCCCGGAGGGGCCGATCCGGTCCTCCCAGAGCGCGGCCGCGCGGGCGATCGGGTCGAACGGCAGCGGACGGTTCATGACACGCGAAGTTACCAGCGGGTACCGGCGCGTGTCGCCCGACCGGCGGAAAGAGCACCGAAGAAGGGACTTCCGACCATGATCGTCGCGTTCAGCGTGAGCCCGTCCGGCGGGGAGCCCGACGGCGGGGTGAGCGAAGCCGTCGCCAAGGCCGTCAAGGTGGTCCGCGACTCCGGGCTGCCCAACTCGACCAACGCGATGTTCACGAACATCGAGGGCGAGTGGGACGAGGTGATGGACGTCGTCAAGCGCGCGGTCGAGGCCGCGGGCGAAGGCTCGGCGCGCGTCGGGCTGGTCCTCAAGGCGGACATCCGGCCGGGCTTCGAGGGCCAGCTGGAAGCCAAGGTGGACCGGATCGAAGCGCACCTCCGCGACGCGGACTAGGGGAGTGGCGGGGTGAAGGCGACCGTCCAGCGGCCGTCTTCGCTCGTCACCGTCAGCGGGTAGCTGAACGGCTGCCCGTCTCCGAGCGTGCCCGTCACCGTGGCGCGCGAGGGCGCGGCGGCGTCCGGCCCCAGCGCCACCCGCACGTCGTGGGCGCCGTGGTCGGCGAGCACCGCGACGTAGTCCTTCGCGAAGTCGCCGCCGCCGGAGCCGGGGTAGTCGAGCAGGCCGCCCAGCGCGTCCGCGTCGTGCCCGGAAAGCGCCGTGGCCAGGCGATCGCGCAGCTCGGCCGGGGAGGCGGCGCCCGGGTCCGGCTCGTGCACGATGAGCAGCGTCACCGCGCCGATCCACGCGACGGCGGCGGCGATCGACAGCCCCACCTTCACGTCACGCCGGATGTGCACCGGCCGAGCCTGCCCCAGCGGGGGCCGTCCTGCCAAGCGGACCGGCCGGGGCACCCGGTGAAACTCCTCCGGCGCGCGTGCCAGGATGGAGGGCGTGACACAGCCACGCGGATCTGCAGCGAAGTCAGCGGCCTTGTCGGCCGCCCTCTCCGGCGCGGTCGACCTGTCCGCGCTCAAGGCCCGCGCCGACTCGGCGCAGCGCCAGCCGGCCCCGCAGGCCGGCCCGCCCGGCGGCGACGGGCCGCCGCCGCCCGTCTCGACCGACGCCGTGATCGATGTCACCGAGGCGACCTTCCAGACCGAGGTCGTCGAGCGGTCCCTGCGCCAGCTGGTGATCGTCGACCTGTGGGCCGAGTGGTGCGGCCCGTGCAAGCAGCTGTCCCCGGTGCTGGAGCGGCTCGCCGCCGAATCCGCCGGCGCGTGGGTCGTGGCGAAGGTCGACGTCGACGCCAACCCGCGCATCGCGCAGCTGTTCGGCGCCCAGTCCATCCCGACGATCGTCGCCATCGGCGGCGGCCAGCCGGTCGACGCGTTCTCCGGCGCGCTGCCCGAGCCGGAGATCCGCAAGTGGATCAACGCGCTCCTGGACGCCCTGCGCGACAAGCTCCCGTCGATCCGCGAGGCGGAGGCCAACGGCGGCGGCCCGGTCGAGGAGCCCGAGGACCCGCGCTTCACCGAAGCGGAAGAGGCCTTCGAGCGCGGCGACTTCGCCGCGGCCCAGGCGGCGTACGAGCGTATCCTCGACGTCGAGCCGGCCAACGAGCTGGCGAAGAACGCCCTGGCCCAGGTCAAGTTCACCGCCCGCGCGGAGAGCGCGGACCCGGAGGCCCTCGCCAAGGCCGACGCCGACCCGACCGACCTGACGGCCCAGCTCGACGCGGCCGACCTGGAGATCGCGGCGAACGACGTCGAGGCGGGCTTCAAGCGCCTCATCGACGCGGTCCGCCGCACGGCGGGGGAGGACCGCAACCGGGTCCGCGAGCACTTGGTGGCGTTGTTCGACCTCTTCGACCCGGCCGACGACCGCGTGATGAAGGCCCGCCGCGACCTGGCGAGCGCCCTCTTCTGAGAACTCACGAAAGAGGCCCCCACCGCGCGGTGGGGGCCTCTTTCACGCTTCCGCTCAGCCGTACTGCTTCGAGCAGACCGACGAGCCCTCGAGATAACCCTTCCGGAGCGACTCGACCCGGTCGAAACCACTGTCCGGGCGTTTCCCGTTCACGTCCGCCGACACCAGGCTCTCCGGCTGCAGCAGATCCGCGATGGCCTCATCGAGGTCACCAGCCGACAGCCGCAGGTCGCCCGGCCGGTTCGTGAACGCCGCCCACGCGCCGACCAGGCACGCCGTGCGCAGGCCCGCGTTCGCGTTGTCGATCGACGCGCCGACGCCCTTCTGGATACCGAGCGCGTACCGCGAAGCGACCTCCGAGAACGCCGCGAAGTCGCCCATGCCGCCCGGGTCCTCGCCCTTCATCTCGGCCTCGCGGTCGATCGGCTGGGCCAGCTGCGACAGCTTCGCCAGGTCGATGCTCACCGTGTTGTCGCCCGGGCAGTACGACGCCGGCGGGGTGGTCTGGCAGCTGCCGCCGTCGGTGATCTCCGGGCCGGCGACGCCGGCGCCCTTGAAGGCCTCGTCGAGGCTCTTCTTCAGCAGCTCGACGGCCTGGTCGGTGAACTTCGCGTCGCCCTTGCCGGTGTCGCCCTTGTCGAACGGGCGCTCGGTGAGCCGGGCCTTCACGTTGTCGGCGTTCATCGCCGCGCACTCCTTCGGGCCCTTCTCGAACCCGGCCTGGAACGCGTACGTGCGGTCGAACGCCGTGCCGTGCGCGCCCTTGTCGGCGGCGCTGGTGCCCGCCTGGTCGCGGATCAGGAACATCGACGCCATCACCTGGTTCAGGCCCTCGGACGTCGACACCCGGTAGAACTTGCTCTTGTCCTCGGCGACCCAGCGGAAGTAGCCGCCGGCGAAGCAGTCGGCCTGCTGTTCCTTGACCACGGTCGGGGTGCTCTTGGTGATCCCGGCCTTGTCGCCGAGCCGGTACTGGACGGCGTGGCCGAACTCGTGCGCGAGCACGACGACCACCGACATCGGGCCGAACCGCTGGCGCAGCATCGGCAGCAGCACGCCGCGGTCCCACGCCACCGAGTCGTCGACCGGGCAGTAGAACGCGTTCACGAGCTTCTTCACGCTGCCGCAGCCGGTCTTCTCGGTGTCGGTCTGCGCGTCGTAGGACAGCAGCGACTTCACCGGCTCGAACTGCTGCCCGAAGTCGGCCTTCAGGTGCTCGCCCCAGTACGTCTGGACGTCGGCGATGGCGGCCGTGGCGAGCTTGTCGTCCTCGCCGCCGTCAGCGTTGCGGACGTCGAGATCCGGCGACGGCGCGTCCGGCTTGAGGCCGCTCTCGAAGTGCGTCACCGGCAGCCCGGACACCGAACCGGCGCCGTTGTCCCGGACCGGACCGCTCCCCGAACCGCCCTTGTCGTTGCACCCGCTCACGGCCACGGCCGCGACGGCGAGCAACGCGACCAGCGCGCGCCGTCCTCCCCCATGGATCATCTGTTCACTCGCTCTCGTACCCACCCGGACCCGACGGGCAGGACCATACCCAGGGCTTACGCGGAGCGTGCACGTTATCCCCGAACTACTGCCTGCGCACGACGGGCCGCGGCCCGATATCGTCGCTTCCCATGCGTGCAGTCCGCCGGTTCACCGTCCGCGCCAGTCTCCCGGAGTCCCTGTCCGGCCTCGGCGCGCTGGCCACCAACCTGCGCTGGACCTGGCACCCGCCCACGCGTGACCTGTTCGCGTCGATGGACGCCGAGCTGTTCAACGCCGTGCGCGACCCGCTGCGGATGCTCACCGCGCTGCCGCCGGCCCGGCTCGACGAGCTGGCCGTCGACGACGGCTTCCTCGCGCGCGCCCGCGCCGCGGCCGAGGACCTGCAGCGGTACCTCGACGAGCCGCGCTGGTACCAGCAGCGCGGCGACGCGGACCTGCCGCCCGCGGTCGCTTACTTCTCGATGGAGTTCGGCGTCACCGAAGCCCTGCCGAACTACTCCGGCGGCCTCGGCGTGCTGGCCGGCGACCACCTCAAGGCTGCCTCCGACCTGGGCGTGCCGATGGTCGGCGTCGGGCTGCTCTACCGCAACGGCTACTTCCGGCAGTCGCTCTCGCTGGACGGCTGGCAGGTCGAGCACTACCCGGTGATCGACCCGAACGCGTTCCCCCTGGAGCTGCTGACCGCGGGCGGGCGGCCGGTGCTGATCGGCGTCGCGATGCCGGGCGGGCGCGAGCTGTGCGCCCAGATCTGGCAGGCCCGCGTCGGGCGCGTGCCGCTGCTGCTGCTCGACACCGACGTCGAGGCCAACGACGAAGACCTGCGCGGCGTCACCGACCGCCTCTACGGCGGCGACGCCGACCACCGGCTGCGGCAGGAGATCCTGGCCGGCATCGGCGGGTTCCGCGCGGTGCGCAAGTACTGCGAGCTGACCGGCCACCCGCAGCCGATGGTGTTCCACACGAACGAAGGCCACGCGGGTTTCCTGGGGCTGGAGCGCGCCCGCGAGATCGTGCAGGCCGACGGCCTCGCGTTCGACGAAGCCATGCCCGCTGTCCGCGCCGGGACGCTGTTCACCACGCACACCCCGGTCAGCGCGGGCATCGACCGGTTCCCGGTGGACCTGGTGCAGCGTTACTTCAACGACGGCAGGCTGGTGCCGGACATCGACCCGAGACGGGTGCTCGCGCTCGGCGCCGAGGACAACCCCGGCCTGTTCAACATGGCGCACATGGGCCTGCGGCTGGCGCAGCGCGCGAACGGTGTCTCCCAGCTGCACGGGCGCGTCACGCGGCGGATGTTCTCCCGGCTGTGGCCCGGCTTCGACCACGACGAGGTGCCGATTTCGTCGGTGACCAACGGCGTCCACGGCCCGACGTGGGTGGCGCGCGAGCTGAGCACGCTGCTCGGCCGCGAGTGGGGTCTCGACGTCGGCGAAGGGCCGTTGCGCGACGGCGTCTCGGACGCCCAGCTGTGGGGGCTGCGGCGCGAGCTGCGCGAGAAGCTCGTGCACGAGGTCCGGCGCCGGGTGCGCGCGGCGTGGCTGCAGCGCGGCGCGTCCCCGCTGGAGCTGGGCTGGGTGGACTCGGTCTTCGACCCGGACGTGCTGACGGTCGGGTTCGCCCGCCGCGTCCCGACGTACAAGCGGCTGACGCTGATGCTGCGCGACCCCGAGCGCCTGCGCACGCTGCTGCTCAACGAGGAGCGGCCGCTGCAGGTCGTCGTGGCCGGCAAGTCGCACCCGGCCGACGAGAACGGCAAGCAGCTGATCCAGCAGATCGTCCGCTTCGTCGACGGCGCGGACGTCCGGCACCGGATCGTCTTCCTGCCGGACTACGACATGTCGATGGCGCGCTACCTCTACCGCGGCTGCGACGTCTGGCTGAACAACCCGGTGCGCCCCCTGGAGGCGTGCGGGACGTCGGGCATGAAGTCGGCGCTGAACGGCGGCCTCAACCTGTCGATCCGCGACGGCTGGTGGGACGAGTGCTACGACGGCAGCAACGGCTGGGCGATCCCGACCGCGGACGGCGTCACCGACCCCCTGCGCCGCGACGACCTCGAGGCGGCGGCGCTGTACGAGCTGCTCGGCCAGCAGATCGCCCCGCTGTTCTACGACCGCTCGGCCGACGGCGTCCCGACCGGCTGGCTGTCGATGGTGTGGCACACGCTGGAGACGCTCGGCCCGCGCGTCCAGGCGTCCAGGATGGTCCGCGAGTACGTGGACAACGGCTACCTCCCGGCTTCCCGCATGGTGGCCGAGGCAACGGGCGACGGCTACCGCGGCGCGCTGTCCCTGGCGGACTACCGCACGAAGCTCGAGGTCTCCTGGCCCCGCCTGCGCATCTTCGACTCGGAACTGCTGGTGGAGCAGACCGAGCCGCTGGTGGTCGGCACGGAGGTGACGATCCGCGCCCGCATCGACCTGGCCGGCCTGAACCCGTCCGAAGTGGACATCCAAGCGGTGGTCGGCCAGGTGGCCGACGACGACGAACTCCGCGACGCGGTGACGGTCCCGATGACGGAGGACGGCATCGGCGCGTTCGCGGCCCGCTTGAAGCTGCCGAGGCCGGGGTCGATCGGGTACACCGTGCGGGTGCTGCCGAAGCACGGGTTGCTGGCGACGCCGGCGGAACTGGCGCGGGTCGTGCTGGCCTGAGTCACCAGTACGGCGGCGGCACCACGGGCCCGGCGAAGGGCGGCGGAATCCGGTGCGGCCCCGACGGCGGCGGGGGAAGCACGGGCCGGCCCGTGCGGTAGGCGTACTCGACGGCCTGGAGCCGGGCTTCGAGTTCGGCGACCTTGCGGTCGCTTTCGTGCTCCTTCGGCCGCGGCAGCCACGCCGACACGCGTGCGGTGACCAGGCTGCCGACCAAGCACGCGAGAATCGCGATCAAGATCAATTCCACTGTGGTGCTCCCGTTGTCTTGCGGCCGCCGGAGAACGGGCCGTCGAAACCAACGTACGTGTGGTGATCCATTGTCGGGCCGCTGATCTGCGCTTTCGCCAGAAACAAGTCAAGGACGACCGTACGGTTTGGACTCTTGCGCTATTCCGCTTGACGAGTTTTTGGCGAGAGTGGTGCCGGAAAGTTGTCCAAGATCTGTCAAGAAGTTGGCGGAAACCCTGGTGGTGCCCGGTTTTGAGTGGCGACACGCGTGGGTAATGGAGTTGTGCGCGCGGTTTGCACGACCTTTATGATGCGGACTCCGTTCTGGATGCTGGGGAGTGACGATGGCCGGGCGACACCCGACTGCGGATGGGGGCAAGGACCCCGGACTCCTGCGCGCGGAAAACGCCGCCAGCCGGTTGCACAAAAACGCCGGTGTCCGGGGCGCGGGCCTGCCGGGGAAGCTCGGTGCCGATCTGCGCCGGATTTGGGCGATCGAAACCGAGGCCCCGCCCGTGCGGGTCTGCGCGATCGTGTGCCTGCGGTTGCTGCAGGTGCTCGACTCGATGGTCGAGCCGAAGCCCGAACTGGTGCACGCCGCCTACAACATCGGGCCGGAGCCGTTGTCGGCGAACTTGGGCACGCGGCTCGAGAGCCTCCCGGGCCGCTCGGCCCGGAGCCACACCCGCGACCTCGAGCACTTCCAGGAGGCCCTGTACCTGAGCCTGCGGACGCCCAAGTCCCCGTTCGGCGAGCGGGAGATCATCCGGGCGCAGCAGCGGCTGGCCGGCCGGACCGTGCCGCCGCCCAGTCCCATCGAGGGCTTCCACGCCAACGCGGACGACGTCGTCCGGTGGTTCCTCGACCAGTCCTGGTGCGCGCCGGCGGACCTGGCGCGGGAACCGATCGTCGTCGACCTCGGCCCGCGCGGGGCCTGGCTCTGCGTCTTCCGCGACGAGCACACCCTGGCCGGCTACCGCGACGCCGTCGGGTGCCACTGGCCCAGCGGGCTCCAGGCGACCGGCCGCGAGTTCGTCGGCCGCGCCGGCCGGCGCGCCACGCCCACCGGGCTGCTCGTCGACCCGAGCGCCCGCCGCGGCACCGGCGCCGAGCGGTCGTTTTCGCTGCCCCCATCGCTGATCGCCGAGCTGAGCCCCGGTTCCCCGGGCTGACCCGAAGGACGACCTGAATGAACGGCTTCGAAGCCGACCCCGCGCTGCTGCGGGCCGCCGGCCTCCGGATCGGCGCCCAGGCGGCCGGCACCGGCCGGTCCGAACTGGGGTACAAGGCCAAACCGGAGCAGGCCGGCGACGTCCTGCTCGGCCGCGCGCTCGCCGACCTGCAGGAGGCGTCCGCGCGCGCGGCGAAGCTCGTCTTGGGCGAGGCGCGCGAGCTCGGTGCGCGGTTGGAGCGGGCGGCGGGCCAGTACGCCCGCCAGGACGAGAACGTCCGCGACATCCTCGGCCGCTCCGCTACCGGCACCGAGCTCGGCTGAGCGGCGGGCGAGCACCGTGATGTGGGACGCCGGCTGGTCGCCGGGCACGATCAAGCTGGTCCGGGGCGAAGCCACGCGGCTGGGGGAGCTGGCGCGCGCGTTCGACGCCCTCGACGCCGAGCTGCGGCTCCTCCTGCCCGAAGGCTGGGCGGGCCGCGCGTACGACACCTTCTCGGACACGCGCGGCCGGCTGGCCAAGCACGCGCGCTCGGTCGCCGATGCGCACGAGACGGCGTCGCAGGCGCTGGAGGACTACGCCGACACCCTGGCCGAGCTGGCCGAGCGGCGCCGGTACGAGCAGGCTTCCGACGGCCTCGCCCGGCTGGAGGTGCAGCGGGTCGAAGCGGCCGCGCAGGCGGAGAAGGCCTGCCGGAAGGCTGCCGAAGAGCTCGACGGGGTGCGCCCGGCGCTGCCCGAACTCGCCGCGGCCGCGGTACCGGCCCCGCCCGGACCGGCGGGTGACCGGGGCGGGCTGCCGTTCCTCCGGGAGAGGCGGCCGGCCGGTGCCGAGCGCGAGCGCGAAGACCCGCGTCTCGGCGACGTCGACCGGGCCGGGTACCGCTCCGCGCTGCAGGAGCTCTGCGACGCCGTGCTCGACCACCTTTCGGCCGCCTGACCTGGAGTTGCTCCAGCCCGAAATCGTTGCGCGCTCCGCTTCCCCCGGCGTTAGGTTGGCTGCATGCGCTTCGGAATCTTCGTCCCGCAGGGCTGGCGGCTCGACCTCGCCGGCATCGATCCCGCGGACCACTGGAAGACCATGCTCGGCCTCGCGAAGCACGCGGAGGCCGGGCCCTTCGAATCGATCTGGGTCTACGACCACTTCCACACCGTGCCGGTCCCCACCGAGGAGGCCACGCACGAGGCCTGGTCGCTGATCTCGGCCTTCGCCGCCGCGACGGAGACCGTGCGGCTCGGGCAGATGTGCACCTGCATGGGGTACCGCAACCCGGCCTACCTCGCCAAGGTCGCCGCCACCGCCGACACCATCGCCGGCGGGCGGGTCGAGATGGGGATCGGCGCCGGGTGGTACGAGCACGAGTGGCGGGCCTACGGCTACGGCTTCCCCGGCGCCGGTGAGCGGCTCGGGCAGCTCGACGAGGGCGTGCGGATCATGCGCGACCTCTGGACGACCGGAACGTCCACACTGGACGGCAAGCACTACCGGACCGACGGTGCCATCCTGCGTCCGCTGCCGCCGCAGGAAGGCGGGATCCCGTTGTGGATCGCCGGTGGCGGCGAGAAGAAGACGCTCAAGATCGCCGCGAAGTACGCGAAGTACACGAACTTCGCCGCCGACCCGGAGACGTTCACCCGCAAGTCGGAAATCCTCGCGCAGCACTGCAAGGACGTCGGCACCGACTACGACGCCATCGTGCGCTCGGCCAACCACAACGTCGTGCTCGGGGAGACCGAGAAGGACGTCCAGGACAAGCTGGCCTGGCTGAAGTCGCACCTCGACCAGTACGCCCCGGCCGAAGCCGCCGAGCGCTGGCACGGCAACTTCGTGAACAGCCCGACCACCGGCACGCCCGAGCAGGTCACCGAAAAGCTCGCCGCGATGGGCGAGCTCGGTATGTCCTACGCGATCTTCAACTTCCCCGAAGCCGCGTACGACCGCTCCGGCATCGACCTGTTCACCGAGAAGGTCGCACCCGCGCTCGCCTAGGGCACCGCGGGGCTGCCGCCGGTCTGCACGGGCAGGCCGGCGGCGGCCCACGCGCGGAAGCCGCCTTCGAGGTCCGTCGCGTTCGGCAGGCCCAGCCGCTGGAGGTCGGCCGCCGCGAGGCTCGACGAATAGCCCTCGTTGCACAGCACGATCACCGTCGAGCCGGCCGTCACCGACGGCAGCCGCCATTCGCTGTCCGGGGCCAGGCGCCACTCCAGGTGGATCCGCTCGACGATCACCGCGCCCGGGATTTCGCCCTCGGCCTGGCGGTTCTGGTGCGGCCGGATGTCGACCAGCAGCGCCCCCGCTTCCTGCAGTTCGCGGGCGCGCGCGGGAGCCACCCGGTCCAGGCCGGAGCGGGCCGTGGCGAGGAACGTATCGACAGCGCTCATGGCCGGACGATAGCGGGCAGGGGCGGGATTTCCGCCGGAACGTCGGCGAGCGTGGCGTACTCCCGCGTCGCGACCAGCGGCGGCGAGTACGCGTGGACGCTCGCCGCGGGCTGGTCGCCGGCGCCGGTGACCTGGTGGGCGCGGCCGGCGCCGAAGCCGAGACCCTGGCCCGCGACGTGCGTGCGGCGTCGGATCGGGCCGCCGGGGTAGCGGTACTCCTCGCCGATCTCGCCCTGCAGGACGGTGAACGAGCCGGACGCGCCGCCGTGGTCGTGCGGCTTCGTGTGCTGGCCGGGCAGCCACGACAGCAGCCACAGCTCGACGCCGTCGGTGAGGGCCAGCCGGGCCCACCACCGCCGGTCTTCGTCGAAGCGCAAGATGCTCCGCAGGTTCGCGGTCAGCTCGGTGGTGACGGTGGCGGTCAGGTCGGCCAGCTCACGCGGGGTCCAGAGCAGCCGCGACGGGTGCAGCAGCTCGGGCAGCAGCGGGTCGGTCAGCTGCGGGTGGATCTCGACGGGCGGGCGGACGATCGAAGTGGTCAACGCGGGTGCTCCTCGGACGCGAAAGGTGATTCGGGACACGGGGGCAGCGCGGCACGCGCACGCGTCGAGAAGCCGTGAAGAGGACGCGTGGGATCAGCGGAGCCGCGCCCGCGTACACCCGGCCGAGGCCACGAGGAGCAGGTCGATGGTGCGACGGCGCCAGAACGAACCCCGGGTGACCGGAGTGGCGGGCGCGTCGGCTGACATGCCAGTGATCGTGCCACAACTCGGGCGCGAGCTGCTCTCCCGCGATGCTGCGTTCCACGAAGTGGGCACGCTCCGACCTGCCGGATCGCCCACTCACCCGGGCGGGTGCGCACGCGCGCGCGACGACAGACAGAATGGGGCTCGTGAGCGAGCCGATCCAGCCCAGCGAACTTGACGACCTCGTGGTCCGGATGGCCGGTGTCGGCGTCCGCCGGGGGACCAACGACCTCCTCAAGGGCCTCGACTGGTCCGTGGAACTGGACGAGCGGTGGGTGGTGCTCGGACCCAACGGCGCGGGCAAGACCACCCTCCTGCGCCTCGCCGCGGCCGAGCTGCACCCGACGACCGGCGAGGTCGACCTGCTCGGCGAGCGCATCGGCCGGGTCAACATCTTCGACCTGCGCCCGCGCATCGGCTTCACGTCGGCGGCGATCGCCCAGCGCGTGCCGGGCGACGAGCTGGTCAAGGACGTCGTGGTCAGCGCCGGCTACGCGGTGCTCGGCCGCTGGCGTGAGGAATACGACACCCTCGACACCGCCCGCGCGACCGAGCTCTTGGACGCGATGGGCATCGGCAACCTCGCCGAGCGCACCTTCGGGACGCTGTCGGAGGGCGAGCGCAAGCGGGCCCTGATCGCGCGCTCCCTGATGACCGACCCGGAGATGCTGCTGCTCGACGAGCCGGCGGCGGGCCTCGACCTCGGCGGCCGCGAAGACCTGGTCGCGCGGCTCTCGGCGCTGGCCCTCGACCCGGACGCGCCGGCGCTCGTGCTGGTCACCCACCACGTCGAGGAGATCCCGCCGGGGTTCACCCACGCGCTGCTCCTCCGCGACGGCGGCGCGGTGGTCTCCGGCCTCGTCGACGACGTCATCACCAGCGAAAACCTGTCGAAGACGTTCGACCAGGACCTCGTGCTGGAGCGCTCCGGGGATCGCTTCTTCGCCCGCCGTCGCTAAGCTGACGCTTACCGGCCGGTAGCCTGCTGGCACTTCGTCAACGAGGAGGATGGGCGTGGGAGAGTTCGCAACCCTGGAGGTCAAGGACGGGGTCGGCACGATCCGGCTCGACCGGCCGCCGGTCAACGCCCTGAACGCCCAGGTCACCGCCGAGCTCGCGGAGCTGGCGAAGGAGGCCACCGAGCGCGACGACGTCCGCGCGGTGATCCTCTACGGCGGCGAGAAGACCTTCGCGGGCGGCGCGGACATCAAGGAGATGGCCACCCGCACGTACCCGGAGATCGCGAAGTTCGGCGCCACCCTCACCGGCACCCTCGCGGCCATCGCGAACATCCCGAAGCCGGTCGTCGCGGCCGTCACCGGCTACGCCCTCGGCGGCGGCCTCGAACTGGCGCTGACCGCGGACTGGCGCGTCGCCGGCGACAACGTCAAGGTCGGCCAGCCGGAGATCCAGCTCGGCGTCATCCCCGGCGCGGGCGGCACCCAGCGCCTGGCGCGCCTGATCGGCCCGAGCAAGACCAAGGACATCGTCTACACCGGACGGTTCGTCAAGGCCGAAGAGGCGCTGAGGCTGGGGATCGTCGACCAGGTCGTCGCCCCGGACGACGTCTACGCGGCCGCGCACAAGTGGGCGGCCCAGTTCGCGAACGGTCCCGCCGTGGCGCTGCGCGCCGCGAAGGCGGCCATCGACGGCGGTCTCGACACCGACCTCGCGAACGGGCTCAAGCTCGAATCGCACCTGTTCGCCGCGCTCTGGGCGACCGAAGACCAGCGGAACGGCATGAAGTCGTTCATCGAAAACGGGCCCGGCAAGGCCACTTTCGAAGGGAAATGACGCCTTGACCGACGTGAACGACCCGGCCCCGAACCCGCACGCCACCGCGGAAGAGGTCCAGGCGGCCTACGCCGACCCCAAGCTCGCGAACGTGCTGTACCACGACTGGGAAGCCGGCACCTACGACGAGAAGTGGTCGATCTCGTACGACGAGCGCTGCATCTCCTACGCCACCGACGTGTTCAACGCCGTCGCGGGCGAGGACGGCCAGCCCTACCAGCACGCCATGGAACTGGGCAGCGGCACCGGTTTCTTCCTGCTGAACCTGATGCAGGGCGGCGTCGCCAAGAAGGGCTCGGTCACCGACCTCTCGCCCGGCATGGTCCAGGTCGCGCTGCGCAACGCCGAGAAGCTCGGCCTCGACGTCGACGGCCGGGTCGCCGACGCCGAGCGGATCCCCTACGACGACAACACGTTCGACCTCGTCGTCGGGCACGCGGTGCTGCACCACATCCCGGACGTCCAGGCGGCGTTCCGCGAGGTGCTGCGCGTGCTCAAGCCGGGCGGCCGGTTCGTCTTCGCCGGCGAGCCGACCAAGATCGGCGACTTCTACGCGCGCAAGCTCGGCCAGTTCACCTGGTTCCTGACGACCCGCGTGACGAAGCTGCCGGTGCTGAGCGGCTGGCGGCGCCCGCAGGAGGAGCTCGACGAGTCCTCGCGCGCGGCCGCGCTGGAAGCCGTGGTCGACATCCACACGTTCGACCCGTCGGAGCTGGAGTCGTGGGCCCGCGGGGCCGGCGCGCAGGACGTCCACGCGGTCACCGAAGAGTTCGCCGCGGCGCTCGCCGGCTGGCCGATCCGGACGTTCGAAGCCGCGGTGCCGCCGGAGAAGCTGACCGTGCGCTGGCGGCTGTTCGCCTACAAGCTGTGGCTGCGGCTGTCCGCTGTGGACAAGAAGGTGCTCGCGAAGGTCCTGCCGCGCGAGCTGTTCTACAACGTCATGATCACCGGGACCAAGCGGCCGTCCTGAATTGGGATATTCGTTCAGCCTCGGCGACGTCGCCTACCTGCGCTCCGGCGCGGGGACGGCGGCGCTCGCCGAGGTTTCGTCGCTGCCGCTGACCGACCGGATCGCGTCCGTCGCGCAGGTGCGCCGCGTCGTCGGCGAGGAGCGCGCGGCCGCCGTCCTGGAAACGGTGCTGCTGCGGCGTAAATCGGTGTCCAAAGTGGATGCCGGCGGCTGGCTGTTCACCTCGGACGCGCTCCAGCAGGCGAGCGCCACCCCGGTCGCCCGGCACCGGGCCGCGCGGCTGGCGGGGCTCGACGTCCACGACGTCACCTGCTCGGTGGGCGCCGACCTCGTCGAAATCGCGCGGGTGGCCCGGCGTGCGCTGGGGTCCGATGTGGACCCGGTGCGCCTGGAAATGGCCCGGCACAACGGAACGACGGCCGGTGTCCCGTTCGGACTCGCGCGCGCCGACGCGCTGGCGCCGGTGAGCCGCTCCGGCGTCGTCGTCGCCGACCCCGCCCGCCGCGACTCCGCCGGACGCCGCGCGTGGAAGCCCGCCGACTTCGCCCCGCCGCTCGACGGGCTGGTCGAGGCCTACCCGGGCCGTCCGCTGGCGATCAAGTGCGCGCCCGGCCTGGACTTCGCGCTGACGCCGTGGGCCGACGAGGTCGAGCTGGTCTCCCTGGACGGCCAGGTCCGCGAGTCCTGCCTCTGGCGCGGACTCGGCGAGGGCGTCACCCGCCGGGCGACCGTGCTGCGCTCGGACGGGACACAGTGGACGGTCACCGACGCCGAACCGGACGAACTGCCCACGCGGGCACCGGGGGAGTGGATCGTCGACCCCGACGGCGCCGTGGTCCGGGCCGGGCTGGTCCGCCACTACGCGGCACGGCACGGGTTGTGGCAGCTGGACGAGCGCATCGCCTACCTCACCGGCGACACCCCGCCGCCGGGCGTGCGGGCGTTCCGGGTGCTGGAACAGGCGCCCTACAGCGAGAAGGCGCTCAAAGCCGTCCTCAAGCGACACGACGTCGGGCGGCTGGAGATCCTGATCCGCGGCCTGGACGTCGACCCGGACGCGTTGCGCCGCCGACTGAAGCCGCGCGGCGAAACGGAAGCTTCGGTGGTTTTGACGCGGATCGGCCGCGCGCCGACGGCTTTCGTCTGCCGAGCCGAACGCGTGACGTAGGTTTCCCGGGTCGTTCGCATCTTCGTGGGAGGTTCCCGTGCTCCGGAACTGGTCAGGTCTCGTCAAGCTCGCCGCCGCCGCGGCCATCGGCGCCACCGTCGCTTCGGGAGCCACCGCGCTCGCCGGCTCGGACGACGCGACCGCCGCCCGCGCCAAGGAACCGGCCAACATCGGCCAGGTCAAGAACGACGTCAAGGCTTACTACGGCGACTACCTCGACGCCGCGGGCAAGCACCACTACTCGGACACGAGCCGGTTCGTGAAGGACACCGGCCGGGTCGTCTCCGACGCGAAGCGCTTTCTCCAGCAGCAGCTGGGCCGCGTGAAGAACCCGGCGGTGGTGCTCGACGTCGACGACACCTCCGAAGTCACCTACGGCTGGGAGGCCGACAACGACTTCGGCTTCGACCCGGTCAAGCAGCAGCAGGCGATCGACAACGGCACGTTCGTCGCCAACAAGCCGGTGCTGGAGCTGGCCAACTGGGCCGCGCAGCACGGCGTCAAGGTGTACTTCCTGACCGGCCGCAACGAGCTGCAGGGCCCGCAGTCGCTGAAGAACCTGGCCAACGAGGGCTACCCGGCCCCGGCCGGCGCGTTCTTCAAGCCGAAGGTGACCGCGCCGGACTACCTGCCGTGCGGGCTGACCTGCACCACCGTCCAGTACAAGTCGGGCACGCGGGCGCACATCGAGGCGACCGGCGCGAAGATCGTGCTGAACGTCGGTGACCAGTTCAGCGACCTCGAAGGCGGCTACGCGCTGCGCCCGGTCAAGCTGCCGAACCCGATGTACTACCTGCCCTGACGCGGAATAACCGCCGGGTCCGGGGTGCTGCTCCTGGTACACGACCTTTTCGAGGAGCGGACATGCCGGAGAAGAAGGTTCTGGTCCCGGGCCCGGACCACCCCATCACCGTCGAGCCGACCCGGGCCCGCGTGGTGGTCAAGGCGGGCGGGCGCGTGGTTGCGGACAGCCGCAACGCGCTGACGCTGCAGGAATCCACGTACCCGGCGGCGCAGTACATCCCGCGGGCGGACGTCGACTTCAGCGTGCTGGAGCGGACCGACCACGAGACGTACTGCCCGTACAAGGGCGACAGCAACTACTACAGCCTGAACGTCGGTGACGTGCGGGCCGAGAACGCGATCTGGACGTACGAGAAGCCGTACGACGCGGTCGCGGCGATCAAGGACCACGTGGCGTTCTACCCGAACGTCGTGGACTCCATCGAGCTGGTCGAGGACTGAGCTGGACCTCGACCTGCTTCGCACCTTCCTCGCGGTTCACCGCGCGGGCTCGCTGACCGGTGCGGCACCGTCGCTGGGCTTGTCCCAGCCGACGGTGACCGCGCAGGTCAGAGCACTGGAGGAAGAGCTCGGGCAGCAGCTGTTCGTCCGCCGGGCGCGGGGCGTGACCCCGACGTCGGCGGCCGACGAGCTGGCCGCCCGCATCGCCCCGCACGTGGACGCACTGGCGACGGTGGCCGTCGGCGACGACCCGTTCGCGGCCCCGGTGCACCTGGCCGGACCCGCCGAGCTGACCACCACCCGGGTCCTCCCGGCGCTGGCCGGCCTGGTCGCGTCCGGACTTCGCTTGCGCGTGACGTTCGGCCTGGCCGACGACCTCCTCGCGGGTCTCGCGCAACGCCGGTTCGACCTCGTCGTCTCCACGATCCGCCCCCGCCGCCGAGGCCTGGCGGCAACCCCGCTGACCGACGAGGAGTTCGTCCTGGTCGGCCCCCGCGACTTCAAGGGCGACCCGCGCACGGCGCCGCTGGTGGCCTACGCCGAGGACCTCCCGATCGTCCGCCGCTACTGGCGGTCGGTGCTGGGCGTCCGCCCACCACCCGGCCCCGCGGTCGTCGTACCGGACCTGCGCGGCGTCCTGACGTGCGTGCTCGCCGGCTTCGGCGTGAGCGTGCTCCCCCGGTACCTGTGCGCGGAGGAGCTGGCCGCGGGCTCGCTGATCGCGTTGCTCGAGCCGGAGGAACCCCCGATCAACACGCTCTTCGCGGTCACGCGCGCCGAGCCCTGCCGAGCGGGGCCCGCGGCGGTGCGCGACGCACTGCTCGCGGACGCCGCCCGCTGGTGACTCAGCCCGGGCAGCCGCCGAAGATCTTGCCGAACAACGGCCTTCTCGGGGAATGCGGACCTGGACATCGGCGAAACGCAGCCAAGGTCGCGGTGAATCCGCAAAATGCTGCGGGCTCATGCGGTCGACGGGTGCGCGTATCGCCGGCTACCGGTGCATGCGGGAGGGAGAGTTCGGGCGCTATGCGACTGTGGGCGAACGGCGGCCGTCGATAACGCTGCCGCGCCGACGCGCTTCGACTTCAACGGTGCCGTGCGCTGAGCCTCGTCTCCGAAGAGGGCTCAGGCCGGGGACGGCGCGCGGCGGCGTCCCCGGCTCCGGCCCAGCCACCACTCGGCCGCCAGCAGCGGGAGCACCCAGCCGGTCCACGTCGTCAGGCCCGCGATCGCCTGGCCCATCGCGAGTTCGCTGCCGCCGAACGTCGTGTCCAGCTGCCCGGGCAGCACCGAAGCCCAGACGATCGCCCACACGCGGTTGCTGATGATCGACATGCACAGCGCGAAGCTGCGGATCATCCACCGGCGGTGGTCGCCGAACCGGCGGGCTCGCGCGCTGCGGTAACCCTGCACCGTGCAGGTGAACCAGAGTGTCGCGAGCAGGACGTTCGACACGGCGCCGACCGGGCCGAACGGGGCCGCGAGCCCGATCGCGAGCCCCGCGATCGACGCCGGGACCGCGCCGGCGAACACGTACACGCGGCCGGTGCGGCGGTGCACCACCGGGTGCTTCTGCCGCAGCCACGGCCAGATCTGCAGTGCGCACGTCACCATCGCGATCGTCGCGAACCCGATGTGCGTCACCAGCACCGGGTAGTACCAGCCGGTCGGCGCCGGGATCCGGGACTCCGCGGGGTTCAGCCCCAGGTACGGCGGCAGCGAGTACACCAGGAACACCGTGACGAGCAGCCCCAGCGGGAACACCCACGGGCGGCGCCACCACGGCGTCGCCCGCTTGGCTTCACCGATGCTCGTCGCGGTCTGAGTCGTGCTCATGGGATCCCCCTGTTTCTTGACGCTGTATCCGCACCGTATGAACCGGGCCAGGCAGCGGCAATCCTTCCTGGGGACATTGGGGGAGTACCCTGAAACCGTTCTAGGCGACAATGGCAAGTGTTCTAGTACGGATCGGGGTGTTCGTGGCCGAGACGGCGCCGTACCTGCGGATCGCGGCCGACCTGCGCCGCCGGATCTCGGCCGGCGAACTCCGGCCCGGCGACCGCGTCCCGTCGACGCGCACGCTGGTCCGCGAGTGGGGCGTCGCGATGGCGACGGCCGCGAAAGCGCTGTCCGCGCTGGGGGAGCAGGGCTGGGTGCGCGCGGTGCCGGGCAGCGGCACCGTCGTCGCCGACCGGACGCCCGTGAGGCCGCCGCTGGGCCGGGACGGCCTGGTGCGCGCGGCGATCGCGCTCGCCGACGCCGAGGGGATCGCCGCGCTGTCGATGCGGCGGCTGGCCGCGGAGCTGGACGTCGGGCCGATGGCGCTGTACCGGCACGTGCCCGACAAGGACGAGCTGCTCCGGCTGATGGCCGACGTCGCGCTCGGCGAGGCGGAGCTGCCGGAGCCGGGCCCGGTGCCGTGGCGGCCGCGGCTCGAGCTGGCCGCCCGTTCGCAGTGGCGCGCCTACCGGCGGCACCCGTGGCTCGCGCCGATCCTGCTGAATTCGCTGGTCCGGCCGCCGGTCCTGGCGGCGGGGCTGCGGCTGCTCGACTGGTCGCTGCGCGCGCTGGCCGGCACCGGCCTGCGGCGGCGGGTGAAGCTGCAGGTCGTCATGACGCTCAACGGCTGGGTCGGCGGCCTGGCGGTGAGCAACGCGTTCGAGGTCCAGGCCGAGCACGACACGGGCATCACCGGCGACCAGCGGCTCGCGGCGGACATGACGCTGCTCGCGGACTACCTGGGCTCGGGCCGCTTCCCGGTGCTCGCCGAGGTGATGACCGGCGTCGAGGACGTCGACCTCGACGAGGCGTTCGAGTTCGGGCTGCGCCGCCAGCTCGACGGAATCGCCGTGCTGCTGGGCGAACAGCACGCCTAGAGTGGGCCGGTGCTGATCACCACGGAACGCCTCACGCTGCGCGCGTGGTCCGAAGACTGCTTCGACGGCTTGTTCGCGCTGGCCCAGCTTCCGGAGACGGTCCGGTACGTGGGCACCGGCGAGCCGTGGAGCCACGAGTACACCCTGGGCAAGCACCAGGCGACGCTCGCGCACTGGGCGTCCCACGGCTTCGGCTGGTTCGCGGTGTCGGCGTCCCCGGGTTCGTTCGACGGCGTGGTTTCGCTGGTCCGCCGCAGCGCCGCGGAGTCGGGCTTGGCCGCGCCGGCGGTGGAGATGGGCTGGTGGATCGCCCCCTCGGGCTGGGGCCGGGGTTACGCGACCGAAGCGACGTCGGCGGTGCGGGACAAGGCTTTCGCGGCCGGCTGGGCGGATCGGCTGCTGGCGGTGTACGAACCGGTGAACACCGCGTCGGCCCGGGTGGTGGCGAAGCTGGGGTTCACGCCGCACAGCAAGTTCACCCTGGACGGCCGGGTCGAGCAGCGGGCGGTGCTGGACCGCCCGCGCTGACCCCGGTGCTACGCCGACGCCGGAATCGGCACGTCGCCGATCCACTGCCGCACGGCTTCCGCGAGCCCGGTGTCGTCCGTGCCTGTCGTCACCCAGGCCACGTGCCCGTCCGGCCGCAGGAGCACCGCTCCCGTGTCCGAAGTGGACGAAGCCGCGACCACGTCGAGGCCCGGTGCCCAGCCGCCGAAGGTCCCGGCGAGGTCCACCAGCACCGGCCGGCCGGGATGCAGCAACTCCGCCAAGTGCGTCGATCGGCCCGAGACCGTCAACGCGATGTCCGGTGCCAGCCGCCCGAGCCACGGGTGCCCGCCGTCGGCGTAACGAGCGTCCAGCCCGGTGATGATTTCGGCCAGCGCCCGGTTGCCGTCGGGGTGCGCGGCGACGCGGCGCATCAGGTCCGCCCACGGCTCCCCGGCCGCTTCTTCCAACGCGACCTGGGCCCGGGTGTTGGCCAGAATCCGTTCCCCCGCGGCGTGTCGCTCGGCGTGGTAGGTGTCGAGCAGCCCCTCGGGAGCCGTCCCGCGCACCGTCGCCGCCAGCTTCCAGCCGAGGTTGAAAGCGTCGTCCAGCGCCACGTTCACCCCGATCGCGCCCGCCGGCGGGTGGATGTGCGCCGCGTCGCCGGCCAGGAGCACCCGGCCTTCGCGATAGCGCGACGCCAGCCGTGCCGCGTCGCCGAACCGGCTCAGCCAGCGCGGGTTCCGCAGCGGAACGTGCCGCCCGAGCACCGCGTCCACCTGTGCCTGCAACGACTCCAGCGTGACCGGCGTGTCCTTGTCGGCGGGCGGCTCGTCCTCCCGGACGATGATCCGGACGTACCCGGGCCGCGGGATGACGAACACCGTCCGGCCGTCCGGACCGGCGGAAGGTCCGTACGGCAGCTCGCATTCGACGTCGCCGAGCAGCGCGAACCACCGGGCGTTCACGCCGGGGAAGCCGATCCCGGCCTGCTTGCGCACGGTGCTGCGCCCGCCGTCGCAGCCCACCAGGTACCGCGCCCGGACGGACAGTCCATTGTGGAGCTCGGTCGTCACGCCGGAATCGTCCTGGGTGAAGGAAAGCAGCTCGTGGCCGCGCAGGATCTCGGCGCCGAGTTCGAGCGCTCGCGCTTCCAGGACCTCCTCGACGCGGGTCTGCGGGATGCCCAGCGAGAACGGGTGGTCGGTCGCGGCGCCGTCGAGCAGCAGCGGGCCGGGCAGGCCGGTGACCGGGGCGTGCGGCACCTGGTGCCCTTCGGCGACCAGCCCGTCGGCCAGCCCACGCCGGGCCAGCAGGTCGAGCGAGCGCGAGTTCAGGTTGAAGCCGCGGCAGTACGGCGGGCGTTGCGGGTGGCGTTCGACGATCGTGGTCCGGACGCCCGCCAGCGCGAGTTCCGCGCCGAGCAGCAGGCCGGCCGGGCCGGCGCCGGCGATGAGGACTTCGGTTTCGAGCACGGGACTTCCCCTCAGAAGTGGTCGGGCCAGGACAGCGAGCCGGCGCGGATTTCGGCGGCCGTGGCGCGGGCCCAGTCGAGCTCCGCCTGCCACGCGTGCCGCACGAACTCGACCTCGATCATGAACAGCCGCGGTGCGCCCTTGCCGACCGTGTCGGCCAGCGCGGTGTCGGCGCCCTCGATGCGGTCGGCCAGGTGGCGCGCCCGTTCCTCCAGCGCGTCGGCGGCGCGGTCCGGGCCCAGCGCGCCGAGGTAGCTCACCGCCGCGACGAACTTCGGGTACTCCGCGACCGGTTCGCGGACCAGTTCGTCGAGCCACGCGACGAACTCCTGGCGGCCGAGTTCGGTGTGCGCGTAGACGGTCCGCTCGGGCCGGTTGCCCTCGCGGACCGTCTCGACCGGCTCGATCCAGCGGTGCTTCGCCAGCGACTCCACGGTGTCGTAGAGCGAACCGGGGTTGAGCTTGAAACTCGTGTCCTTGTACCGCTCGCGCAGCGTGGACGCCATTTCGTACGGGTGCATCGGGCGTTCCAGCAGCAGGCCGAGCAGCGCGAGGGCGAGGGTGTTGCGGATCTTGCGCGCCACTAGTCGCTCCCTATCAATCGGAACCGACTATACGGCATTCGTCAAGCCAGGTTGTCGACGCAAGCCCGCAGTAGCTCGGCCAGCAGGTGTCGCTGATCGGACGGCAGGTCGCCGAGCATCTGGGCTTCGACCTGCGCGACCACCTCTTCGGCGACCCCCATCTGGGTGCGTCCCTGATCGGTCAACGCCACCGGCCGGGCGCGGCCCGTCGACGCCTGTTCGGCCACGGTCACCAGCCCCGCCGACCGCAGGCCGACCAGGACGTCCCGCAGCGACTGCCGGGTGACGAAGGTGATCCGCGCGAGATCGGCCGACGACGCGCCGGGGTGGTCGTAGAGCGCGCGCAGCACGGCGTACTGCGACATCGACAGGCCCAGCGGCCGCAAGCGGTCGGTGCACACCTGGTGCAACGCCTGCTGGGCGCGTTTCAGCAGGTAACCGGGCCGGTCGCCGGTCTGGGGGTGATCCATGTCAGGGACCTTACACACCCGCCGTTCGTAAGGTGGCGGGGTGACGGGTGAGTTGAAGCGCGCCCGCCTGGGGGTCTCGGTCGTGTTCGCGGTCTGCGGCGCCGCGTTCGCGACCTGGCTGGCCCGGGTGCCGGCGGTGCAGGAGCAGCTGGGACTGAGCACGGGGGCGCTCGCGACGGGGCTCTTCGGCCTCGCCTTGGGGTCGGTCGTCGCGCTGGTGGGTGCGGGTGCGCTGCTGACCCGGATCGGCAGCCGCGCGGCCGTCGGGCTGGGCGCGGTCGTGCTGTGCGCGGGGCTGCCGCTGGTCGCGTTCGCCTGGTCGGCGCCGGTGTTCGTCGCGGCGCTCGTCGTGCTCGGCGTCGGCAACAGCCTGCTCGACGTCGCGATGAACGCGCACGCCGCCCGCGTCGAGGAGGGCTACGGGCGCCCGATCTTCGCCGGCTTCCACGCGTTCTGGAACATCGGCGGCCTCGCCGGTTCCGGCGTCGACGCGCTGATGGAGGCCGCGCACGTCCCGGTGTCGGTGCACTTCCCGCTCGCCGGCGCGGTGCTGCTCGCGCTCGCGCTGTGGGCCTCCCGCACCCGCTTCCTGACCGGCGCCGACCGCGGCCAGGGTGAGGCGGCGTTCGCGTGGCCGAGCCGCGCGCTGGTGCCGCTGGGGGTGATCGCGTTCTGCGGGTTCGTCGCCGAAGGCGCGGTCAACAGCTGGAGCGCGGTGTACCTCGCCGATGTCACCGGCGCGACGCCCGCGTTGGCCTCGTTGGGCTACTTCGCCTTCTCGGCCACGATGATCGCGGTCCGCCTGGTCGCCGACCGCGTCGTGGCGCGGACGGGCCCGGTCCGGTTCGTCCGCGTGGCGGCCGCGGTCGCGGTGCTCGGGTTCGCGGTGGTCCTGGCTGTGCCGTGGCCGGTCGCGGGCGTCCTCGGTTTCGCGGTGGTGGGGCTCGGCGTGGCGGGGATCGTGCCGATCGCGTGGAGCGCGGCGAGCCGCAAGCAGGCGGACGCACCGGGCCGCGCGGTCGCCGCGGTCGCGGCCTGCGGCTACCTGGGCTTCCTGGTGGAGCCGGTGCTGGTGGGCGCACTGGCGACCCGCATCGGCCTGCACTGGGCGCTGTCGTCGGCGGTCGTGGTCACGTTCGGGATCGTCTTCCTCGCCCCGTCGTTGCGGGTCCGGTCACGCCAGCCGCTCGCGCAGTAGCCGCCGGACGGCTTTGCCGTCGCCGCTCGCCTCCACGAGACCACCCGCGATCGCGGCGTCGAGGTCCGACGGCTTCTCGAGCAGTGCGTTGAGCGTCGGCGGATCGGTGCGGATCGTGGCGTCCGGCGCTTCGGGCGCCCCGGGCTCGACCGTGAGCCGGCCCGGCTCGGTGCGGACCGTCCACACACGAGCGTCGAGTTCGACGCGGTAGCAGGCGGCGCGGCGGGGACGCGCGCCACCGCGGAGGAACAGCAGCACGGACGTCGTGCCGAGGTGCGCGTCCGGTGGCCGCGGAAGGCCGCCGCCCCAAGCCCCGAGAGCGAGCACGACGGGCTCCAGCTCGCGACCCCAGCCGGTGAGCTCGTAGACGGTGGACCCGGCCGGCGGCGGCAGTTTCCGCCGTGTGACAACGCCGTGAGCTTCGAGTTCCCGCAGCCGGTCGGTGACGAGGTTGGAGCTGGCACCCGGCAGCGCGCGCCGGACGTCGGAAAACCGTTGCGGCCCGAGGAGAAGCTCGCGGACGACGAGCAGCGCCCACCGCTCCCCGACGACGTCCAGCGCGCGGGCGATCGTGCAGGCGTCCCCGTAGCTCCGGCTCGTCGGCATGCTTTCAAACTACAACCTTGAGGTTGTTTTTAACAACTACAGCGGCGTACGGTGCCGGTATGAGCCGACCTGTCGTGCACTTCGAGATCATCGGAACCGACCCGGCAACCCTGCGTGGGTACTACGGCGAGCTGTTCGGCTGGGAATTCGACACCTCGGCCCCGGTGTCCGCCGCGGTATCGGAACCCGGCTACGGCTTCGTGGAATCCGGAACCATCCCGGGCGGCGTCGGCGGCGGCGCGGGGTACGAAAGCCACGTGGTGTTCTACGTGGGCGTCCCGGACGTCGCGGCGGCACTGGCGGAAGCCGAGCGCCTCGGCGGCACCCGCCGCCTGGGCCCGGCCCGCGCGCCGGGCCGCGACCTGGTGGTCGCCCAGTTCACCGACCCGCAGGGCAATCTGGTGGGCTTGGCCGGCCCGGCTTGAGCTTCAAGGCCCAGCCGCGGCTGGGTGACGTCCATGCTTGGCTACCCCCACCGAATCCCGTTGTCGGCGGGGCTGAGCATCGTGGCCGCCTGGGCTGACCGTGCCCGGCGCTCAGAGCGCGAGCATCGCCGCGGCCACCTCGCCGGCAGCGGCGTCCGGGATCGCGATCGCGGCCTCCTCGAGCACCAGCAACCGCGCGTCGGGAATCTCGCGCGCGAGCGCCTCGCCGTTGCCGACCGGGAAGAACCGGTTGTGCCGTCCGTGCACCACGAGCGTCGGTACCGCGAGCCCCGGCAACCGTTCCCGCCAGCGCGGCGTGCAGTCCAGCCGGGAGAACACCATGCCCAGCTGGTTGGCCGCCTGGACGGCAGCCACCGTCCCCGGCGTCCGGTCGAAGATCCGCTCGGCTGTCGCCCGCGCGACACCGGGGTCGTCGCCGAGCACCGCTGCCCCGGCGGCGGCGAACTCCGCCACCGCCGCACGGTCGGACCAGTCGGGCATCGGAAGCGCGAACCGCCGCTTCATCGTCGGCCCGTCGTGGTCGGGAAGATCGTCGTCGACCGGTCCCGGCGCGACCGGCCGCGTCCCGGCGAGAGTCAGCGCCGAGAACGCCTCCGGGTGGTCGAGCGCGGCGACCTGGGCGACCATCCCGCCGACGCCGAAGCCCGCCAGGTGCGCAGGCCGATCGTCGAGCCCCCGGGCGAGCGCGGCGGCGTCCGCGGCCAGGTCGCGCAGCGTGTAGTCCGGCGCCTCGGGATCGACGGTGGTCGACCCGCCCGAGTCACGCAGGTCGTAGCGGACGACGTGGCGTCCACCCCGAGCGAGCGCCTCGCACAGCGCGTCGGGCCAAGACAGCATCGTCGTGCCGCCCGCGAGCAGCACGAGGGGCGCCGCCGCGTCGCCGAAGTGCTCGACCCCGAGCGTGACGCCCTCGGGAGTCCGGAACGACTGCATCGCCACCACCCGTCAGGCCGTCGGGCGGCCGGCTCCCGCGTAGTCGTCGCCGTCCTTGCGGTACGAGTGGACCTGGACCGCCTGGCCCGTCTGCGGGGCGTCGATCATCTGCTGGTTGCCGATGTAGAGCCCGACGTGGTGGATCTTCGTCGCCGGCTCGCCGTAGAAGATCAGGTCGCCCAGCTGCGGGTCGGTCACGTGCGGCACGCTGCGGAACTGCGTGTCGGCCGTGCGCATCAGCTTGACCCCCGCGCTCGCGTACGCCGCCGTCGTCAGGCCCGAGCAGTCGAAGCCCGGGTCGTTGCCGCCGGTGCCGTTGCCGCCCCAGATGTAGGGGAGGCCGATCTTGTCGATGGCGAAGTTCACCGCGCTCAGCACCGCCGCGTTCGGCGCCGACGCGCCCTGGCCGACCGTGCCGTAGACGTTGACCGTGGCCAGCGTGCGGTGCAGGAACAGCGGCGCCGCCTGCAGCGTGCTGACCGAGTCCCACCACACCTGGCCCTGGGACAGGTCGTGGCCGTCGGCGCAGAGCGCGCGCCCGGTGGTCAACGCGGCGTCGTCGATGTTCTGGACATCGGGCTTCCCGCCCGCGTAGCTCGCCTGGTACTTGCCCCAGATCGACGGCGCCAGCTGCAGCGGCCCGGCGGCGTTCGCCGTCGAGACGACCTTGTTGTAGAAGTCGCGCACCTCGATGGTGCCGAGCGCCTTGTCCAGCACGCCGGTGGTGCCGAACTGCCCGCCCTGCGCCCGGCCGTGGTCCGTGGTCACTTTTCCGACCGCGGCCAGCGTCACCCAGGACAGGTGGCAGCCGGGGACGTCCTTGGCGAGCTTCGTCGTCGCCTTCGCGTAGCCGACCATCGCGCGCAGCGGGATGTCGAGCCACTGGCTGGTCTTGGACGCCCACGCGTCGAACTCGCTCGCCTCCGGCACCTTCGGCGGCGCGGACGTCCGCGGCGGCGTGGTCGTTTTCACGACAGACGGCGGGGGCGTGACTGTCGCGGCCGCGTTCGTCGTCTCCTGCTGCTTCGGCGCGAACTGCACGCCGACCACCAGCGCGGCGGCGACCACGACCACCGCGGCCACCACGACCGCGGTCTTCCGGCGACGGGGCTCGGGCGTCTCCTCGGGCACGATCTCGGGCTCGTCGCTCACCGCGCGGCCCCGGTCAGCCGGTCGAGGACGAAGCCGCGCAGGCCGTCGAGGTCGGTGTCCACCGCGACCTCGATCGGGCGGCCGGGGGAGAACTGCGGATCGTCTTCGCCGAGCCGCCGCCGGTCGACGAGGGTCTGTCCGCGCGCCGGGCCGAGCCCGCAGTCGACGTCGACGCGGTAGGTCTCCGTGCGCAGGATCCCCGGTGAGATCGCCTCGGCGACCGCGACGGCGTCGTGCATGACCATCCGGTCCTCGCCGAACACGCGCGTGTAGTGCTGCCGGTAGGTCGAGGTGAGGCCTTCGAGGGTGGCGCCGACCGGGCCCGACGCCGCGAGCTTCGCCAGCCATTCGGCGTCGACGGCGCAGCGGTGGGTCAGGTCGAGCGGGACCAGCACGACCGGCACGTCCTCCTCGACGAGCACCCGCCGCGCCGATTCCGGGTCGCTCCAGATGTTGAACTCGGCGGCGGTCGTGCTGTTGCCGAACGTCACCCCGCCGCCCATGATCACCAGCCGCGCGATCTTCGCCGCCGCGCCCGGGTGGGCCGCGAGCAGCGCGGCGATGTTCGTCAGCGGCCCGATCGGGGCGATGGTCACCGGCTCGCCGGCGGCTTCGAGCAGGTCGAGCATCAGGCTGACGGCGTCGCGCTCTTCGAGCGGACGGCTCGCCTCGGGCAGCGTGTAGGAGTGGCCCGACAGGCCGTCGCCGCCGTGGACTTCCTTCGCGTCGCGCGGCTTGGAGTACACGAGCGGGCGCGCCGACCCGGCGGCCACGGGCACGTCCGCGCGGCCGAACAGCTCCAGCAGCCGGCGCGCGTTCGACGTCGTGCGGTCGAGGGGAACGTTGCCGAACACCGACGTCACGCCCAGCAGGTCGACGTCCGGTGACAGCGCCGCCAGCGCGATCGCCAGCGCGTCGTCGACGCCCGGGTCGGTGTCGATGATCAGCTTCGTGCCCATCCACGCTCCCCTTGCCTGTGAACCCGTCCCGTACACAGGTTACGGTCACGGGCATGACGTCGATGTGGGGTGCACCCGCGCTGTCGCGGGTGCGGGCCTGGCGCCGCGCCCGGCAGGACCCGCGGCAGGCGAAGTTCCTGACCGCCGACTCGCTGCGCTGGGTGCTGCGCAACCGCGCGTACACGCCTTGGTACCTCGTCCGGTACTACCGGCTGCTCAAGTTCCGGGTCGCCAACCCGCACATCATCCTGCGCGGGATGCTGTTCCTCGGGAAGAACGTCGAGATCCACTGCCGCCCCGGCTACGGGCGCCTGGAGATCGGCCGCTGGGTCCACATCGGCGACGGCAACGCCATCCGCTGCCACGAGGGTTCGCTGCGGATCGGCGACAAGTCCGTGTTCGGCCGCCAGAACGTCATCAACTGCTACCTCGACATCGAGCTCGGCGCGGCCACGCTGGTCGCCGACTGGGTGTACATCTGTGACTTCGACCACGTCATTTCGGACATCCACGTCCCGATCAAGGACCAGGGCATCGTGAAGTCGCCGGTGCGCATCGGCCCGGACACGTGGCTCGGCACGAAGGTCAGCGTCCTGAAGGGCACCCGCATCGGCCGCGGCAGCGTCTTGGGCGCGCACGCGGTCGTCCGCGGCGACATCCCGGACTACTCGATCGCGGTCGGCGCGCCCGCCCGCGTGGTGCGTAACCGCGAAGAGGATTACGCGGCCGACGCGGCTCGTCGTGAGGCCGTCGCCGACATGGCGCGGAAGGCGAACAAGGCCCTGCAGAAGACCCTCGAGCAGTAGATCTACTCAAGCGGGTTCGTCGCTTTTCCGGACAGACTGGTCCGGTGGGAGAGATCCGGACCGCGTGGGCCACGGTCGTGCTGGCGTTGTGTGCCGTGGGGCTGCTGCTCGTCGTCCCGTTCCTGGTGCTGCTGGGCTTCCTGGCGAGCATCCCGGTGTTCGGCGAGGCGGGCCACGGCGCCGGCGGCTACCTGACGTGGGCGGCGGTGCTCGGCGCCGGGCTGCCGCTCGTGGGCGTGGTCGTTTCCGCGACCACGCGCCGCCGCGGCTGGACGTGGTTCTTCGGCATCTGCCTGACCGTGGCGGCAGCGGTCGCGGTGCTCGCCTGGGCCGACGACGTCCGGCACGCCCTGCCGCCACCGCCGGGACCGCGCCACTGCGTCGAGCGCAGCGGCGGCGGCAACGACTGCCCGGGCGGCTGAGTCACTCCTCGAACGTCATCTCCGGCGGCGGCCGCCGGAAGCCGCGGGTGATCGCGGCCAAGACGACGATGCCGATCGCCAGCCAGACCAGGCCGAAGACCAGCGCGATGCCGTCGAGGTTGACCAGTAGCCACAAATCGACCACGGCGCCGATCACCGGGAAGACCACCCAGGTCAGCACGCGTTTCCCGGCGCGGTCGCGCAGCCACGTCGCCAGCACGCTGACGTTGACGAACGTGAACGCGGTGAACGCGCCGAAGTTGATGAACGACGTCGACGTGCTGACGTCCAGCGACAGCGCGACCAGCCCGACCAGTCCGGTGAGGACGATCCCGAAGACCGGCGTCGCGAACCGCGGCTGCAGCTTCCCGAAGACCCGCGGCAGGACGCCGTCCCGCCCCATAGCGAACATCAGCCGCGACGCGCTCGCCTGCGCGGCGATGCCGGAGGCGAACTGGGCCACGACGAGCCCGGCGAGGAAGAACGACGCGAACAGGTTGCCGCCGATGGTCGTCGCGATTTCGAACGCGGCGGACGACTCGTCGGTGAACGTGCTGCCCGGGTGCGCGAGCTGGGTGAAGTAGGCCAGCACGATGAAGATGCCGCCGCCGATCAGCGCGGTCAGCAGGATGGCCCGCGGAATCGTCTTGCGCGGCTCGGTGGTCTCTTCGGTCAACGTCGTCACGGCGTCGAACCCGAGGAACGAGTACGTCGCGAGCGCGGCGCCACCGGAGATCGTGCCCAGCGTGGCGCCGGGGTGGAAGAACGGCTGCGTGCTCGCGAGCGAGCCGCCGACGTGCAGGACCTGTTTGACCGAAAGAACGACGAAGAACCCGATCACCAGCAGCTGGAAGGCCATCAGGACGAAGTTGGCTTTCTCCGCGATCTGGATGCCCAGGACGTTGAGGATCGTCGTCAACGCGATAAATGTGATCAACCAGAGCCAATTCGGCACCGAGGGGAACTCGGCGGAGAGGTAGGCGCCGCCGATCAGCCAGATCACCATCGGCAGGAAGAAGTAGTCGAGCAGCACCGCCCACCCGACGAGGAAGCCGGCGCGCGCGTCGACCGATTTCCGGACATAGGTGTAGGCGGACCCGGCGACCGGGTGCGTGGCGGCCATCTTCCCGTAGCTCGCGGCCGTGAAGAGCATGGCGACCAGCGCCAGCAGGTACGCGGAGGGGACGGTGCCCTCGGTCGTCGTCGCGACGATCCCGAAGGTGCCGAGCACGATCAGCGGCGCCATGTAGGCGAGCCCGAACAGGACGACACCGGGCAGCCCGAGCCGGCGCTGCAGCGCGGCGGGGGCCGCGGCCGTGGAGGTCATCGGTCGTCTCCTTCTCGTGGGCGCCAGCGGTCCGGCTCGATCCGGCCCTGGTAGAGCGGCAGGTCCAGGGGCGCGTCGTCCGGCGTGAACTGCGCCCACACGCGGTTGGTGCCCGCGGTGCCTTCCCGGCGAACGCGCGCCACCTCGTCGAGGTCGATCGTGTGGGCGAGGACGCCGTGGTCGTTTCCCGGCAACGCGGCGAGGACGTCCCCTTCGGGCCCGACGAGCAGGCTGTCGCCCATCCCGATCGGGCCGGCCGTGTTCACGCTGGCGACGAAGACCTGGTTGACGATGGCGTTCGCCCGGGCCAGCACGAGCTCTTGGGCGCGGTCCCGGGTCGTCGTCTGCACCGGGTTGAGCACGACCTCGGCGCCCATCCAGGCGAGGTGCCGGGTCACTTCGGGGAACCAGGCGTCGTAGCAGATGGAGAACCCGACGCGCCCGGCGTCGGCCAGGTCGGCGACGACGAACCGGTCACCGGGGTCGTACGGCTCGTACGGCCGCCACGGGAAGACCTTGCGGTACCAGCCGGCCAGCTCGCCTCGCGGGGAGAAGACGAGGGCGGTGTTGAAGAGCTCGCCGTGGTCACCTTTTTCGCAAACGGTGCCGGGCGCGAGCCAGATCCCCAGGTCACCGGCCAGTTCGGCGAGCTCTTGGGTTCGTCGTCCCCGCAGCGGCTCGGCGGCGGCCCGCAGCTGGGCCGTGCGGTCGTCGCCCTCGCCGCCGACGCCGCAGAGGTGCAGCTCGGGGAAGGCGGCCAGGCGCGTGTCCGGAAAACGGCGA
Organism: Amycolatopsis sp. NPDC049159; assembly: GCF_040648295.1. Classification (NCBI taxonomy): domain Bacteria; kingdom Bacillati; phylum Actinomycetota; class Actinomycetes; order Pseudonocardiales; family Pseudonocardiaceae; genus Amycolatopsis; species Amycolatopsis sp. NPDC049159. The sequence goes on along the minus strand of NZ_JBEZDL010000011.1, from coordinate 204,701 downwards.
AGGACGTCCTCGACCTCACCGGCGAACCCGGCGCCCCCGGCCGGTCGGGGCGGTGCTTGCACCAGGGCGATCGGCAGTGGTCGCGGCATGGACGAAAAATAGTCCATCTTGAACAGTTAAACAAGAGTGCTCAAGATGAGCAGTTTGTGCGGTACGGTCGTTTCATGGCGACGGCAGACCTGAGCGCCCCCGCGCTGACCGGAATCCGGCGGCTGTCCGCACTGGATACGGTCCGCGCCCGCATCGCCCTCGCGGTGGAGCTCGGCTTGCTGAAGCCGGGGGAGCGGTTGCCGCCGAACGGCGAAATCGCGCGAGCGCTCGGCGTCGCGGAGATCACCGTTCGCCGGGCCCTGGAGTCCCTGGCCGAGGACGGCCTGATCGAACGCCGCCGCGGCCGAGCCGGCGGAACGCTGGTCGCCGAGCACCCACCGGCGTCCCGGGTGAGCGAGGTCGGCGCCTACCGCGAGTCGGCGGCCGAGGTCCGGGAGCTGATCGACCACCGCCTGGTGCTGGAGTCGGGGCTGGTCCAATTCGCGGCGAAACGCCCGCCGGACCTGGTGCGCCTCCGTGCGTTGGTCGCCCGGATGGACACGGTGCCGGACTGGGCCGAGTTCCACGAGCTGGACGCGGAGTTCCACCGAACGGTGGCCGCCCCCGGCCCGGCCGCGGCGGTCGCCCAGTACGAGACGGTGCTGGCGGAGCTGTACCGCTTTTACCTGCCGTACCCGATGGAGAAGCTGCGCGAGTCGAACCGCGAGCACGCGAGCCTGGTGAAAGCCCTTTCGGCGGGCGACCCGAACGCGGCGGCCCGAGTGACGAGGAAGCACGTGGGCGGCCTCCACCGCACGATGTTCGTCGGCCTCGGCTGAGCTGTCGGCCGTCGCCACGAATCGACCACGGCTTCGGTGCCCACGCGGCTTGGTCGAATTCCGCCCACGGCCCGGCTGCCCGCCGGAGGGATCCGGCGGCGGCTCCGCTTCGCGCTGGACGATGGTCAGGAATCGTCCACGACCCGGCTGTGCCCCGGCTCGGTCGAAATTCGCCCACGGCCTGGTGGTGTTCCCGGCCGGGTCGAGTCGGCTGTGCCTCCGGCCCGGTCGGACTTCGCCGGTTGGGCGGGCCCGCGCGAGCCGTGGTCGGAATTCGCCCACTCCCCGGCTGCACTCCGGGACGGCGGAATTCGCCCACGACGCTGCCCGCGCGAGCCCTGGTCACAAACTGACCACCGCTCTCATCCCGGCCGTTCGGCGGGCAGCATCGGCTGATCGGCCGATCTCGCCACCGACCCCCGCCCGGCAGCCTGAGCCCCATGTCGATCACCCGGTTCGCCGTCCCGCTGCTCGCCGCCGTGGCGTTGCTTCCCGTCGTGCCCGCGGTCGCCGCCGCCGAGGGGGTCTCCTGGCAGCCCTGTGCCGCCGTTGCGAAGGGCTGGGATCCCGAGGACCACCGGACCGAGTGCGCGCTCGTGCCGGTTCCGCTCGACTACGCCGATCCCGGTGGTCCGGAAATCGACATCGCCGTCAGCCGGATCCGGGCGACCGGGGTGCGGACCGGGGCCGTGCTGCTGAACCCCGGGGGTCCCGGGCAGTCCGGGCTCGACATGCCGCGCAGCATCACCGACAGCCGCGCCGGGGGCATCGGCGTGCACCACGATCTCGTCGGGTTCGATCCCCGTGGGGTCGGCTACAGCGCCGACGTGCCGTGTTCCGTCGACGTCCAGGAGCCGGACCCGGGCGTCCCCGACAAGGCGAAGGCCCGCGAAGCCGCGGAGCGGGCGGCCCGGGCCAACTGGCGCTGCGTCGCCGCCCACCCGGAGTTCGTCCGGAACCTGACCACACCCACCATCGCCCGGGACCTCGACCGGATCCGCGTCGCGCTGGGCGACGACAAGATCGGCTACTACGGCGTCTCGTGGGGCACCGCGCTCGGCGCGCAGTACCGGACGCTCTTCGACGCGCACGTCGACAAGATGCTCCTCGACTCCGTCATGGCGCCCGACCTGAACGTCACCGCCATGGACGACGGTCAGGCGACCGCGGGCGAGAACACCTTTCACGACTTCGCCTCGTGGATCGCCAGGTACGACGCCGTTTACCGATTCGGGACCACGGAGCCGGCCGTCGCGAAAGCGCTGCTCGACCTCCGGGCCGAACTCACCGCGCACCCGCGTGGGGACGTGAACGGCGCGACCGTCAACGGCATGCTCGCCAACCCGCGCCGCGAATGGGCGGGGCTGGCGCGGCAGCTCACCCAGATCCGCGACGGCGGCGCGACTTCACCCGAAAGTGCGAAACAGCCCGGGCAGCTCGGCTGGGACGGCGAACCGCACGCGTTCAACCACTTCCAGCAGACCGCGCTGCTCTGCAACGAGTCGCCGAGCCCGCGGGACTTCGAGACCGTCTGGCAGCACCGGCTCGAGCGGATGAAGCGGCTGCCGGTCGCGGGCGGCTACGGCTTCTACGAACAGCTCTGCGTCGGCTGGCCCCTGCCCGCGCGGCCGTGGGCGCTCGCCGCCGGCCGGAGCCCGCTGCAGCTCGTCGGCCACGCCTACGAGCCCGTCACGCCGATCGGCTGGGCGCTCGCGATGAAGCAGCGGGTCGGCGGTGCGCTCATGACCGTCGAAGACGACGCCCACGGCTCCCTGAGCTCGCTGACCTGCGCAACCGCCGCTGTCACTTTTTTCGACACGGGCAAGACGACGTCGGAGTCGTGCCCCGGCGCGCCGATCCCGGCCCCGTGACTCAGATGCGGGCGCGCAGCTGCTCGCGGACCTCCATCAGCGCGAAGCCGAGCAGGTTCAGCCCGCGCCAGTAGTCCGGCTTGGTCGCGTTCTTCTCCTCGCGGGCCAGCCCCGAACCCCACACGAGGTCCTTCTTCGACGCCTCGACGATGACCGCGTCGCCGGTGCCGAGCAGGAAGCGCCGCAGGTCGCGGTGTTGCCGGAACTTGGCCAGGTTGCCGTCGACGGCGATGTCGAACCGGTGGCGCTCCCAGACCGCGGAGTCGAAGTCGGCGACCTCGCGGCCGAGCACCTTCGCCGTCTTCGGGTCGGGCGCCGAGCGGATCAGCGCCGCCTTCTCGTGGTCGCCGAACAGTTCGGCCTTGCCGGCCATCATGTAGTGCTCGGCGGTCGGGTAGACGACGCCGTCGTCCTCGAACGGGTCGAGCCACCACTGGCTCAGGCAGCTCGCGGTCACCCGCCCGGACGTCGAGGGCGCGTGCCCGTAGAACAGCAGGTATTCGGGCTCCGCACCCTCGTGGACCTTTTCGCGCAACGCCTCGACACTGCGGATCCCGTCGACCTTCACCATCCGCCTAGTGGACCACAACCCTCACAGCAGGAAGTGGAACAGGGGGCTGCCCGGCTCGATCCGCTTCACCTGAAGCGGGCTCGCGGCCATCCGCGCCAGCAGTCCGGGCAGGTCGGACGGCCGGGCGATCTCGACGCCGACCAGCGCCGGGCCCAGCTCGCGGTTGGTGCGCTTGACGTACTCGAAGCGCGTGATGTCGTCTTCCGGCCCGAGGACCTGCTCGAGGAACCGCCGCAGCGCGCCCGGCTCCTGCGGGAAGCCGACCAGGAAGTAGTGCTTGAGCCCTTCGTGCATCAGCGAGCGTTCGAGGATCTCGCCGTAGCGGCTGACGTCGTTGTTGCCGCCGGAGACCACGACGACGACGGTCTGCCCCGGTTCCACCTGGACGACCGAGCCGAGCGAAGCGGCGGCCAGCGCGCCCGCGGGCTCGGCGATGATGCCGTCGGACTGGTACATCGCGAGCATCTCGGTGCAGATGGCGCCCTCGGGGACCGCGGTCAGCTCGGCGCCGCTGTCACGGATCAGCGGGTAGGTGACCGCGCCGGCTTCGCGCACCGCGGCGCCGTCGACGAACGAGTCGAGCTCCGGCAGCCGCACCGGGTGACCGGCCGCCAGCGCCGCCGCCATGCACGCCGCGCCCGCCGGTTCGACGCCGACGACCCGGACGTCCGGATGCCGTTCGCGCAGCCAGCTGCCGACGCCGGCGAGCAGCCCGCCGCCGCCGACCGGGACGACCACGACGTCGGGGACGAAGCCGAGCTGCTCGATCACCTCGGACGCGACCGTGCCCTGGCCGGCGACCGTGCGGATGTCGTCGAACGCCGGCACCAGCGTGGCGCCGGTGCGCTGGGCGTCTTCGTTGGCCGCGGCGAAGGCGTCTTCGTACGTTTCGCCGACGACGATGACCTCGATGTGCGCGCCGCCGAGCGTCGCGATGCGTTCGCGCTTCTGCCGCGGTGTCGTGCCCGGGACGTAGACGCGGCCGTTCGCGCCGAGCCGGCGGCACGCGTACGCGACGCCCTGGGCGTGGTTGCCGGCGCTCGCGCAGACGACCCCGAGGGCGCGGGTCGCTTCGTCGAGCTGGACGATGAAGTTGTAGGCGCCGCGGATCTTGTACGACCGGACGGTCTGCAGGTCCTCGCGCTTCACCCAGACCTGGGCGTCCACCCGGGACGACAGCCGCGCGCTCGGTTCCAGCGGCGTCCGGGTCACCACCCCGGCCAGCCGCTCGGCGGCCTTCTCGATGGTCGCCGCGGTCACCGTGTCGATGTCGTGCACCCCGCTGAATCTACGACTCGCGCGTCCCGGGCAACCTGCCGGGCTCCCGGGCGCATCAAAGGGGTGACGAACAGGATGGGGGACGCCGGTGGACGACTTCACCGAGTAGGTGACCGCTCGCGCGGGCTGGCTGCGCAAGGTCGCGTACCTGCTCTGCGGCGACTGGCACCGGGCCGACGACCTGGTCCAGTCGGCGATCACGCGGCTCTACGCGAACTGGGCACGGGCGTCCCGCGCGGACAACCTCGACGGTTACGCGCGCCGCACGCTGGTCAACACGTTCCTCGCCGAACAGCGGACGTCGTGGTGGCGGCGGGTGGACTTGCGCGGCACCGAGCACGAGCGGCCCGAGCCCGGCGAGGACGTCGACGCGGCGCTCGACCTGCGGGCCGCACTCGCCCGGCTGCCCGCCCGGCAGCGCGCGACCGTCGTCCTCCGCTACTTCAGCGACCTGCCGGTCTCGGAGACCGCGCAAGCGCTGGGCTGCTCCGAGGGAACCGTCAAGAGCCAGACGTCGAAGGCCGTGGAAACGCTTCGCGAGCTGCTGGGCACACCGATCCGGGAGGGACGGGCATGACCGACCACGAGCTGGCCACCAAGCTGAAGGAACTCGCCGACGTGCCCGCCCCGCCGCTCCGGCTCGACATCGACGGCGCGCGCCGGGAGGGGGGACGTCGTCGTCGCCTGCGGACCACCGCGCTGGTCGTGGGCTGCGCCGCCGTGGTGACGGCCGGCGGGCTGACGGCGGTGTCGGTGTTGCGGCCCCAGCCCGCTCCCGCGCCGCCCGCTGTCCAGCCCCAGCCCCAGCCCGTCGCGCCCGCGCCCACCGACAACCCGCTGGTGGCGAAGGCGAGTTTCGGCTGGCTCCCGGAGGAGGTCACGGGCGTCGAGTACGCCGCCGGCGGACACGGCGACACCGCGCTGGCCATCGGCCGCGGTGAGCTGCCCCCGATGCTGTGGCTCACGGTCTCGGACCGGGAACCGGCCCCGCCGCGCGATCTGAGCGGCGAGCCGAAGAAGGTCCCGCAGCGCGTGGGCGACCGCGACGGCCACTGGGTGACGGCCGACGCGACCGACCCGCTCAACCACGGCGACAGCTACCTGCGCTGGCCGACCGCCGACGGCCGCTGGGCCCAGCTGCACACCTACTACCTCGCGCGGCCCGACCTGCAGCAAGCGCTGCTGCGGGTCGCCGAAGGAGCGACGTTCGCGAACCGGGGAGTGCCGCTGCCGCTGCGCATCACGAGCCTGCCGCCGTCGTTCCACCTGTCCGACGCCTACACGTCGCGGCGGCCGGACCAGGACGGCGTCCCCTGGAAGCTGGTGCTGCAGTACTCCGCGAACGGGGCGCTGGTGACGATCAACGTCGCCCCGCCGGGGTCCACCGGCAAGGACGGCCTCGGCGTGCCCCGGTGCGTGAAGAAGAACGGGCTGGAGGCGTGCGTCGGGATCGACAAGGAGAAGGCCGCGGGCGTGACGGCGCAGGAGCTCCTGAGCCGGATCACCCTGCTGGGTCCCGACGAAAAGGCGTGGACCCCGCACGTGCTCGGCTGACCGGCCGGTCCCGAGTGGACGGTGGGCGGCGATCTGCGAGGGTTGTGGCGTGACGGAACTGCTCGTCGTGCTCGTGACCGGCTTCCTCGTGATCGCCGCGGCCACCGTCGTCGGCCCGCGCCTGGGGGTCGCCGCCCCGCTCGTGCTGGTCGTGCTCGGCGTCACCGCGAGCCTGCTGCCGATGTTCGCTTCGGCGCACATCGAGCCCGAGTGGATCCTCGAAGGTGTCCTGCCACCGCTGCTCTACTCGGCCGCGGTGTCGATGCCCGCGATGAACTTCCGGCGCGAGTTCGGCGCGATCAGCGGGCTTTCGGTGCTGCTCGTCGTGGGCAGCTCGCTGGTGCTCGGCCTGTTCTTCGCGCTGGTCCTGCCCGGGCTGGGGTTCGCGTGGGGCGTCGCGCTCGGCGCGATCATCAGCCCTACCGACGCCGTCGCGACGTCGATCGTGAAGCAGACCTCGCCGTCCCAGCGCGTCGTGGCGCTGCTCGACGGCGAGAGCCTCCTCAACGACGCGACCGCGCTGGTCGTGCTGCGGACGGCGATCGTCGCGACGGCCGCGTCCTTCTCCTTCTGGGGCGCGCTCGGCACCTTCGCCTACTCGGTCGCCGTCGCGGCCGTCCTCGGCTGGGCCGTGGGACGGCTCAACCTGCTGATCCGCCGCCGGGTGACCGACTCGACCGTCAACACGGTCATCTCGTTCGCGGTGCCGTTCGTCGCCTCCGTGCCCGCCACGCTGCTCGGGGCGTCCGGACTGGTGGCGGCCGTGGTCGCGGGGCTCGTGACGGGCATCCGCGCGCCGCGGGAGCTGTCGCCGCGCAACCGCCTCTCCGACGCGCAGAACTGGCGGACGGTCGAGCTCGTCCTCGAGGGCGCGGTCTTCCTGACGATGGGCCTGCAGATCAAGGCCATCGTGTCGAACGTCCAGCACGACCACGGCGGGGTCGGGACGGCCGTGGTCATCGCGGCCGTCGCGCTCGCGGTGACGGTGCTGGTGCGTGCCCTCTACGTCGCCCCGCTGCTCAGGTACCTCATCGCGCGCGTCCGCCACGGCGAGCGCATGCAGGCCCGGCTGCGGGACATGTCGGAGCGGATGGGTACGCCCGAAGGCAAGCAGCGGGCGTTCGAAGCGGCCAACTCGCGCGGGCGCAAGGTGTCGGAGCGGGACCTCGACCGCTTTTCGGCCAGGGTCACCCGGGGGCTGGCCACCATCGACTACTTCCTGCGCGAGCCGCTCGGCTGGCGCGAGGGAGTCATCGTCGTGTGGGCGGGCATGCGCGGCGCGGTGACGGTGGCCGCGGCGCAGACCCTGCCCGACGACACCCCGCAGCGCTCGGCGCTCGTGCTCATCGCGTTCGCCGTGGCGGTCCTGTCGCTGCTGCTGCAGGGCAGCACGATCGGCCCGTTGCTGCGCCGGCTCTCCCCGAAAACCGATCCGGAGCAGGCCGCGAAGCAGGCGGAAGCCGAGCGAACCCAGATCTTCGAGCTGCTGCGGTCGAGCGTGGACGACGTCCCGAAGCCGCCGGAACGCGAAGGCGATCCGGTCCAGGCGGACTTCGACGCGGCGATGCGCTACCAGCTGACCGTCCTGGACAAGCAGCGCACCGCTCTGCTCGACGCCCGCGACAACGGCACGTTCGACGCCGACGTCCTCGCGAACGCGCTGGTCAACCTCGACGCGTCGCAGATCGCCCTGGAGATGCGCGGCAAGCCGGCCGGCTGAGAAGGATCAGCCCTTCGGCACCGCCGGGTACGGGACGAAGGTGCTGGTGTTCTCGTCCACGGTGAGCTGCTTGCCGATCGTCGGGAACGCGCGCTGCGAGCACGCCGGGCGTTCGCAGACTTTGCAGCCCATCCCGATCGGCGTCGCCGCGGCGGGTTCGTCCAGGTCCAGGCCGGTCGAGTAGACGAGCCGGCCGGCGTGCCGCAGTTCGCAGCCCAGGCCCACGGTGAACGTCTTGCCCGGGCTGCCGTAGCCGCCGATGTTGCGCGAGATCGTGCGCGCGATCCAGAAGTAGCTCTTGCCGTCGGGCAACGTCGCGATCTGCGTGAGGATCTTGCCCGGCTGGGTGAACGCCTCGTAGATGTTCCACAGCGGGCACGCGCCGCCGACGCGGGAGAAGTGGAACCCGGCCGCGGACTGCCGCTTCGACATGTTCCCGGCCCGGTCCACCCGCACGAACGAGAACGGCACGCCACGCTGCTTCGGCCGTTGCAGGGTGGACAGCCGGTGGCACACGGTCTCGAAGCCGACGCCGAAGTGGTCGCACAGCCGCTCGATGTCGTAGCGGAACCGTTCCGCCGTCGCCAGGAACGGTCCATAAGGGAGGATCAGCGCCCCCGCGAAGTAGTTCGCCAGGCCGACGCGCGCGAGCGAGCGGGCGGCCGGGCCGGAGAACGCCCACGAGTCGGCCAGTTCGGTGATCAGGTCGTCGTACTCGAGCAGCGCGATCTGCGAAGCCATGCGAAACGCCTGCTGCCCGACGCGCAGGCTCGGCGCCAGCCGCAGCACCCGCGTCACCGGCTCGTAGCGGTGCTGCTGACCGGCGGATTCGTCGATGCCGTCGCTGGTCACCTCGACGCCGTAGCGCTGCCAGAGCCGTTCCTTCAGCGCGCCCAGCACCTGGCCGCGCTGCAGCGGGATCTCCGCGGCCATCTTCTCCGCGCGGTCGTCCAGCTCGGCGACGTAGTTTTCGCGCTCGTAGAAGAAGTCGCGGACCTCCTCGTGCGGCAGCGGCGCGGCGGCGCTGCCGTGCAGGCCCAGGCCGTTTTCCGTGGTCAGCGCGGCGGTGCTCTCGACGGCGTTGCGGTAGCTGCGGTGCAGCTTGACCAGCGCCTGCGCGATCGCCGGCAGGTTCGTGGCCAGGTCGTTGAGCTCGCCGGTGGTGACGTCGACGCCGAGCACCTCGTCGAGCAGCGCTTCCTTGACGTCGGCGACCAGCCGGGACGTGTCGTTGTTGGCGAAGAACTCGGTGTCGACGCCGAACGCCTGCGTGATCCGCAGCAGCACGGGGACGGTCAGCGGCCGTGAGTTGTGCTCGATCTGGTTGAGGTAGCTCGGTGAGATCTCCAGCACACGAGCGAGGTCCGCCTGGCTCATCGAGCGGCTTTCGCGGAGGTGCCGCAACCGCGCGCCGGCGAAAGTCTTCTCCATTCGAGCCCTCCTTCCCGGAAGGTTTCCGGCCCTGAACGGTTACGTGAACGGTCAAGAACGCGGATTTTCGATCAGTTGCGAACCGGGCTATTCGCAACCTTTGCAAAGAGCGTACGTACCCTTCGCACAAATTGGCAACTTGGCCAACTGGACCGAGTTTTCCCTGGCGTGCGAGGGTCGTTCCAGGCAAGGCGAGCAATCGCAAACTTCGCAACACCGGGAGTACCGATGACGGAACAGGCCAAGCAGGCGGCCGCGGAGCTGGCGGCGCAGTGGGCGAACGACCCCCGCTGGGCGGGCGTGCAGCGCTCCTACTCGGCTGAGGACGTCGTCAAGCTGCGCGGCAGCGTGGTCGAGGAGCACACCCTGGCGCGCCGCGGCGCGGAGAAGCTGTGGGACCTGCTGCACACCGAGGACTACGTCCACGCGCTCGGCGCCCTGACCGGCAACCAGGCCGTCCAGCAGGTCCGCGCGGGCCTGCAGGCCATCTACCTGTCCGGCTGGCAGGTCGCGGCCGACGCCAACCTCTCCGGCCAGACCTACCCCGACCAGAGCCTCTACCCGGCCAACTCGGTCCCGGCCGTGGTCCGCCGCATCAACAACGCGCTGGGCCGCGCCGACCAGATCAACTGGGCCGAGGGCAACACCGACATCGACTGGTACGCCCCGATCGTGGCCGACGCGGAGGCCGGCTTCGGTGGCCCGCTCAACGCGTTCGAGCTGATGAAGGGCATGATCGCGGCCGGCGCCGCGGGCGTGCACTGGGAAGACCAGCTCGCGTCCGAGAAGAAGTGCGGCCACCTCGGCGGCAAGGTCCTCATCCCGACCAAGCAGCACGAGCGCACGCTGAACGCCGCCCGCCTCGCCGCGGACGTGCTGAACGTGCCGTCGCTGATCGTCGCGCGCACCGACGCGCAGGCCGCGACGCTGCTGACCAGCGACGTCGACGAGCGCGACCGGCAGTTCCTCACCGGCGGCCGCACCGCCGAGGGCTTCTACGAGGTCACCAACGGCATCGACCCGTGCATCGAGCGCGGCCTGGCCTACGCCCAGTACGCCGACCTGCTCTGGATGGAGACCTCGGAGCCGGACCTCGAGGTGGCGCGCAAGTACGCCGAGGCCATCAAGGCGAAGTTCCCGGACCAGATGCTGGCCTACAACTGCTCGCCGTCGTTCAACTGGAAGAAGCACCTGGACGACGCGACGATCGCGAAGTTCCAGCGCGAGCTCGGCCACATGGGCTACAAGTTCCAGTTCATCACGCTGGCCGGCTTCCACGCGCTGAACTACTCGATGTTCGACCTGGCGCACGGTTACGCCCGCGAAGGCATGACCGCGTACGTCGACCTGCAGGAGCGCGAGTTCGCTTCGGAGAGCCGCGGCTACACCGCCACCAAGCACCAGCGCGAGGTCGGCACCGGCTACTTCGACAACGTCGCGACGGCGCTGAACCCGGAGAGCTCGACCACCGCGCTCAAGGGCTCGACCGAAGAAGCGCAGTTCCACTGATCCCGGTCGCGGCCTGACGACGGCACCCCCCTCCGCCGTCAGGCCGCGTCCCTCCCCTTCTTCCCTTCCCTGCACAGCTCGTGGAGGCACCCCATGGTTGATCGGCTGAACTACCGCATCGAGGTCACCGGGCCGGTCGAGGGCCGGTTCGCGGAGATCCTGACCCCGGCGGCACTCGACTTCCTGGCCAAGCTGGACAACACGTTCGCCGGTCGCCGGCGCGAGCTGCTCGACGCCCGCCGCGTGCGGCGCGAGGAACTGCAGTCCGGCGAGAAGCCGCTCGGCTTCCTGCCGGAGACCCGCCGGATCCGCGACGACGAGTCGTGGCAGGTCGCCCCGACGGCGCCGGGCCTGGAGGACCGCCGCGTCGAGATCACCGGGCCGACCGACCGCAAGATGACGGTCAACGCGCTGAACTCCGGCGCGAAGGTCTGGCTCGCGGACTTCGAAGACGCGACTTCGCCGACGTGGCACAACGTCATCGACGGTCAGCTCAACCTCTTCGACGCCATCCGCCGCAACATCGACTTCACCACCGAGGCCGGCAAGCACTACACCATCGGCGACGACCCGGCGACGATCGTCGCGCGGCCCCGCGGCTGGCACCTGGTGGAGAAGCACATCCGCATCGACGGCCGCCCGGTTTCGGCGAGCCTGGTCGACTTCGGGCTGTTCTTCTTCCACAACGCGCGTCAGCTCGTCGCGCGCGGCGTCGGCCCGTACTTCTACCTGCCGAAGCTGGAGAACCACCTCGAAGCGCGGCTGTGGAACGACGTCTTCCTGATGGCGCAGCGCGAGCTGGGCATCCCGCGCGGCACGATCCGCGCCACCGTGCTGATCGAGACGATCACCGCCGCGTTCGAGATGGACGAGATCCTCTACGAGCTGCGCGAGCACGCGGCGGGCCTGAACGCCGGTCGCTGGGACTACATCTTCAGCATGATCAAGAACTTCGCCGCGCACGGCGCCGACTTCGTGCTGCCGGACCGCGCGCAGGTCACCATGACCGTGCCGTTCATGCGCGCCTACACCGAGCTGCTGGTGCGCACCTGCCACAAGCGCGGCGCGCACGCCATCGGCGGCATGGCCGCGTTCATCCCGAGCAAGGACCCGGAGGTCAACGCGACCGCCGCCGAGAAGGTCCGTGCCGACAAGGAACGCGAGGCGGGCGACGGGTTCGACGGCTCGTGGGTCGCGCACCCCGGCCTGGTCCCGATCTGCCGCGAGGTCTTCGACAGCGTGCTCGGCGGCTGGCCGAACCAGCTCGGCAAGCTGCGCGAGGACGTCCACGTCACCGCCGAGGACCTGCTCGACGTGGCCAGCGCCGGCGGCGAGGTCACCGAAGCGGGCGTGCGCGCGAACATCAACGTGGCGCTGCGGTACGTCGACGCGTGGCTGCGCGGCACCGGCGCCGCCGCGATTCACAACCTGATGGAGGACGCGGCCACTGCGGAGATCGCGCGCTGCCAGGTCTGGCAGTGGATCCGCAACGGCACGAAGCTCGAGGACGGCACCGCGCTGACCCGCGAGCTGGCGGTCGAATTCCTGGACGACGAACTCGCGTCGGTGCGCGCCGAGCTGGGTGCGGGCAACCGCCTCGCCGACGCGTACGAGATCTTCACCGAAACCGCGCTGGGCGAGAAGCTGCCGAGCTTCCTCACCACGGGTGCTTACGCGCGGTACCTCACGGACGCCCGGTAGCAGGGGCCCCGCCCGCCCCTACCTGACGAGGGGCGGGTGGATTCCACACTGTTGGGATGGTGTGGTCGAACTGGTCCGGCGACGGTGGCTCCCCGTCGCCGGACCAGTTCATTTTCAGCCCACCGCGTACGCCCGGACCACCGTCTGCCGCACGGTGTTCCCGCGGTCGTCGGCCGCGCTCGCCCGCAGCGAAACGAACCCGCTCGCCGGGTTCCGGACCACGACCGTCCAGTGGTCGCCGGTCTTGACAGCCGGAGCGGGCTGCCAGCTGCGTCCGTCGTCGGTGGACGTCTCGACGGCCAGTTTCGTCCCGCTGCCACCGCCTTGCCGCTCGACGAAGGCCGGGAACGTGACGACCCGGTTGGCCGGCGCGCTGTTGCGCAGGTCGACCGCCGGTGCGAACCGGGCCGTCAGCAGGGGCAGCGCCTGACCGTCCGCGGCGGCCGAGGAACGGAACCCCCACTCCGCGGAGACGTCCGTCCACAGTGGCCACCAGTCGGTGTGCCGGTGCGCCTCGGCGGTGAGCCGGTACGCGCCGCCGGTGTCCGGCACCGGGATCCGCGCCAGCGTCGGTTCTCCCGACGGCTCCACGGGAATCGCGACGCCGTCCTTCGCGAGGGTCACCGAACCCGTGTCCCCGGCCACGGATTCGGGCTTGCGCGGGCGGCCGGCGGCGTCGCCGAACAGCGGCAGCCACACGTCGAAGACGCCGTCCTCGCGCCACGCCCACGGCCGCGGCTGCTCACCCGTGTGCGTCACGGTCAGCCCGCGCAGCGACGGCCCGGCGACCGCTTCGTTCCAGCTCAGCCGGTACTTGCGTCCCGCGGCCAAGTCGAGCTGTTCGCCCAGCTCGCCGCGGAAGCCGCCCGTCCACAGTGAATCCCACTTGCCGGGGGAGTAGTACTCGACGCGTTCCTGTTGCGCGGCAACGGGTTGGGTGTAGCCGTAGCCGACCATGCGGCCGAAGAACTCGCGCCCGGCGACGTACCGGACCTCGCCGGGTGCGTTGTCGTGGTAGGCGGTGCGCACTTCGGCGAGGTCGCGGGTCTTCGGCCGCTGCACGCGCGGAGCCGTCACCTGCCCCTCGACGCCGTCGCCCAGTTCGTAGCGGAAGCGCGGGAACGGACGGCTGACGACCGTCGCCGAGGCGTGGCCGGTCTTCGCCAGCTCCGCGAACCGCTGTGCGGTGACGTTCTGCCCGCCCCAGACGACCGGCAGGTACAGCGTGGGCAGCCCGCCGCCGAGGACCGTGGTCCCGGCCGCGCCGCCGTCGAGCGTGACCAAGCCGAGCTTCGCGCCGGCGTTTTCGACGTTCACCAGCCGCTGGTACGCCTCGTCGATCCGGATGCCGGGCGGCAGCCGGACGACCACGAGCTTGCCGCGCGCGTCGATCCCGGCCAGGTCCCCGGGTGTACCCGCGCCGCCGGACACCACCGGGAGCGTGCTGGTCCCGGCCGGGGCGGCCGAATTCAGCCAGACGCCCCGGACGGCGAACGGCTGCCCGTCGTCCGCGGTCAGTTCCAGGTCCGGCTCGGTGGCGCGGCGTTCCTGGCTGAAGGCGAAGGTCGCCGACGACGTACCCGGGACGGTCGCGGCGAACGCCTCCTGGAACCGCGGGTCGAGGTCGAAGCCGTCGGCGAACACGCACGAGCAGCTCGTGATCCGGCTCAGCCGTTCGACGCTCTGCGTGCCCCCGCGCGCGCGGCCGGGTTGTCCGGTTCCAGTGACACCGGCTTGCCGTCCCGCGCGTCCAGGGTCTGCGTGACCGAGTGGTCCAGGACCAGTTCGGGCCGGGTGAGGAAGCTGTACGAGGGTTCCTGTCCCGGCCGCGGCGTCTCGATGACGCCGTTGACGACGTAACGGCCGCGCGGCAGCCGGAACGTGCCCGGCTCGCCGTGGGTGAGGGTGCCGGTGTCCAGGTCGACGATCGTCACCGGCGGGTAGCCCGTCGGCGCCCACGGCCGGCCGTCGCGGTCGGCGAGGCCGACGGTCAGGTCGTAGGTCTCGGCTTCCTGCCGCAGCGACAACGCGGTCCGCGTGGTGACGCCGTCGCCGCTCGCCGTCAGGACGCCGGAGCGGGTGCCCGGGTGGCCGTCCTGCGCGGTGAAGGTCAGCTCGACGGGAGTGCTTCCCCCGGCGGGAACGGTGACGCTGGCGGGAAAGCTCACGCCGTCGACGGACGCACCGAGCGTCAGCGTGACCGGCGTGGCGCTGGAGTTGTACCAGGTGACGGTGGCTTTCCCGGTCGCTCCGCGGTTCGGCCACGGGAGGTAGGCCGACGCGCTGCCGGTGGCGGTGACCGCGGTGGCCGTCGCGCGGGCGACGTCGACGCGGCCGGTGCCGACCGCGGCCGGCCCGGCGTCGACCGGGGCCGCGGTGCTGGTGAGGGCCGCTTTGAGCCGGTCCGCGCGCCAGTCGGGGTGCTGCTGGGCGAGGATCGCGGCCGAGCCCGCGACGTGCGGCGTCGCCATCGACGTCCCGCTCAGCTCCTGGTAACCGCCACCGGGCCAGGCCGCGGTGATCGACTCGCCGGGCGCCGCGACGTCCGGCTTCGCGGCGCCGTCACCGACCCGCGGGCCCCGGCTGGAGAACGGGCTGCGGACGTCCTTTTTGGACACACTGGCGACGGCGAGCGCCGTGTCGGCCGCGGCCGGGCTCGCCACGGATTCGTCCGCGCCGAAGTTGCCCGCGGCGACGACGAAGAGCGTGCCGTACTGCCGGGTCAGGGTGTTCACGGCTTCGGACACCGGATCGGTCCCGTCGGACGGGTCGCCACCGAGGCTCATGTTCACGACGCGGGCGTGCGCTTCGGTCACCGCCCACTGCATGCCGGCCAGGACCGTGGCGAGCGTGCCGTCGCCGGAGTCGTCGAGGACCTTGCCGACGGCCAGCGACGCGTCGGGCGCCACGCCCTTGTACCTCCCGCCGGAAGCCGCGCCGGAGCCGGCGATCGTCGACGCGACGTGCGTGCCGTGCCCTTGGCCGTCCTCGAAGCTGCCCTTGCCGGTGAAGTCCTTGCCCAGCGCGACCCGGCCGGCCAGGTCCGGGTGCGCGGCGGCGATGCCGGTGTCGAGCACCGCGACCGGCACGCCGCGGCCGGTCAGGCCCGCCTGCCACGCCGCGGGCGCGCCGATCTGCGGCACGCTCTGGTCGAGGCTCGCGCGCACCTTCGCGTTCAGCCACACCTTCGCGCCGCCCGCGGCGAGCGTGGCGGGTTCGGTGGCGAGCCGGTTCCAGAACGCCGCGGCGCCGGACTTCGGCTCGTCGAGCGCGGTGTAGCCGAGTGCGGAAGCGTGGGCGGCGACGCCGGTCCGCGCGGCGAGCGCCGGCCCCGCCTGGCGGACCAGCAGCGGCACGCGCGGGGTGTGCGCGTCGTCGTAGCCCTGGCGCAGCAGGCCGGTGACGTTGAACAGCTGCTCGTCGAGCCGTCCGGCGCGCACCAGCTCGGCGGCGTCGCCGGGCAGGACGTACTGGTCGCCGTGGCGGACGTACTGGCGGAACGGCACCGGCCGGTCGCGGCGGGCCGGCAGCACGCGGACGTCCGCGCCTCCCGCCAGCACCTGGTCGCCGGTGACCAGCGTGATCTTCGTCGGCGCAACGGGTGGACCGCCGGTCGGGACGGCTGCCGCGGCGGGTGCGGTCAGCACGCCCGCGCCCAGTGCCACCGCGACGAACGCGATGATCGGTTTCCTCATGGGATCGTTCCTCACTGTCGGGGTCCTCGGCTCGTGGAACGGCCCCGGCGCGCCCGCGGGTTGCCCGGATTTCGATCCCGGAGCAACCCGGGAGGCCGCGCACCCCGTTCCACCGGGTGTGGGGGCGACGAGGAGGAATCGGTGAAACGGTCCGAAGAAGCGGGGTACCGCGACTACGTGACGGCGCGGATGGAGGTCATGCGCCGCACGGCCTACCTGCTGTGCCGGGACTGGCACCTCGCCGACGACCTGGTGTCGATCACGATCGGCAAGCTGTACCGGCACTGGCCGCGGGCCCGCCACGTCGAGCACCTCGACGCGTACGTTCGCCGCATCCTCGTGCGGACGTGGCTGGACGAGAAGGCCAGGGCGTGGCGGCGCGAGGAACCGGCGGACACGCTGCCGGAGCCGGCGGTGCTGCCGACCGACGACGTCGTCGAGCGGCTCGGCCTGCTGGAGCTGCTCGACGCGCTGCCGCCGCGGCGCCGGGCCGCGGTCGTGCTGCGGTACTACTGCGACCTTTCCGTCGAGGAGACCGCCGAGGTCCTCGACTGTTCACCCGGAACCGTGAAGAGCCAGACCGCGCGCGGGCTCGACTCGCTGCGCGCGCTCGTCGCCGCGAGCCAGAGCTGAAGGAGGCGCCATGAGCAAGGACCAGTTCGACGCGGCGATCGGCGTCGTACCACCGTCCACAGTGGACGTCGAGGCGGTGCTGGACCGCGAACGCCGCCGGGCGCGGGTGCGCCGCGTGGTGAACCCGTGGACCGCCGCGGGGGCCGGGGTGACGGCGATCGCGGCCGGGGTGGCGGTGGCGTTCGTGCCCGGGGATCCCGCGCCGGTGCTCGTACCGCCGGCGGCGAGCAAGCCGCCGTCGGAAGATCCCTGCGCGGTGCTGCCGTACCCGCCGCAGACCGGCGCGCCGATCCCGGAGACGTCGGCGGCCGCGTCGAGCCGGCTCACGGCCGTGCTGACCGCCGCCGCCCAGCAGCGGCTGGCCGCGGGCACCACGCTCAGCACCCACGACGGCAGTGACTTCCCGAAGGGGGTCGAGCACGGGCCGCTGGCCTTCTACCACGTGTTTTCGGCGCCGGTGCCCCACGAAAGCACCTGCAGTGGCGGCGAGGACTACTTCACTTCGACGGCCACGACGGCGAAGGGGAATCGCAAGGGCAACCTGCTGGCGATCGTCACCCGGCTGGGCGGCAACGCGACGCCCACCACCCAGTGCGGTCCGCCGCCCGAGCGCACCGAGGGCTCGTGCCAGCGGCGGATCGGGCCGCACGGCGAAACGATCGTCGAGATCACGTTCACCCTGCGCGGCGGCGGGCCGACGGTGAACGAATCGAACGTCACCAAGCCCGACGGCACCGGCATCATCCTCGAGGCGGAGAACGTCGCCGGCGACGCCAAGCGGGGTGGTGCGCCCGACATGCCGTCGCCGCCGCTGAGCCTCGCTCAGCTGACGGAGATCGCGCTCGACCCGGGGCTGACGCTCTACCCCTGAGCGGCCAGCAGCACCTTCGCGGCTTCGCGGGCCGTGTTCGCCTCGCCCGGGTCACCGGTGATCGCGGCGAGCACGGTCGCGCCCTCGACCAGCGCGAACAGCTGGTCGGCGAGCCTGTGGCCGGAAACCAGACCACGCAGGTACGCGCGGACTTCGTCCTTGTGCAGGCGGATCGCGGCGGCGATGCCCGGCGCCGGTTCGCCGAACTCGCCGAAGGAGTTGATGAACGCGCAGCCGCGGAAGCCGGGTTCGGCGAACCAGTTCGCGAGCCAGCCGAAGACGGCGAGGGGATCGTCGCCGCGGGCGTGGACGAATTCGCGCAACGACTTCCGCCAGCGCTCGTCCCGGCGTCGCAGGTAGGCCTCGACCAGGTCGTTCTTGGCGGGGAAGCACTGGTAGAGCCGCTTGAGCGAGACGCCGGAGCGCTCGCGCACGGCGTCCATCCCGACCGCTTGCACGCCGTGCGCGTAGAAGAGGTCTTCGGCGGCTTCGAGCAGCCGGTCGGTCGCTTCCGTGGAATTCACGTCACCTGCCCCTGGCGCGGAGAATGAGCGTTCTCTAGGGTAGCGGACGTAGCAGAGAACGCACGTTCTCCGCGTCCGGAAGGAGCTGCCATGACCCCGCGACCCCCGTTCCCGCCCTTCGACGTAGACACCGCCCGGCAGAAGGTCCAGGCCGCCGAAGACGCGTGGAACACCCGCGACCCGGAGAAGGTCTCGCTCGCCTACACCGAGGACTCGGTCTGGCGAAATCGCGACCAGCACGTCGTCGGGCGCGCCCGGATCGTCGAGTTCCTGACCGCGAAGTGGGAGCGCGAGCTGGAGTACGCGCTGCGCAAGGAGCTGTGGGGCTTCCGCGGCAACCGCATCGGCGTCCGGTTCCAGTACGAATCGCGGAACGCCGAGGGCCGCTGGTTCCGCAGCTACGGCAACGAGCTGTGGGAGTTCAGCGACGAGGGCCTGATGCGGCGGCGCGAGGCGAGCATCAACGACGTCCCGATCGCGGCGGCGGACCGCCGCATCTTCGGTCCTCGTCCGGAGTCCGAGCACGGCCTCCTGCTGCCGGTGTTCTGAGTCCGCCTCGAGCGGAACGGGCCCCGTTCGCCCAGCGCCGGGGGCGTGGTCGAAAAATGACGACACCGGCGTTCGGCGGCGAAGTGAGCGAGTTCTACCAGCGGTTCCGCCGCGGCTACCCGCCCGAAGCGGCGGACGAGCCGGCCGCGGCGTTCACGCTGACCCGCGACGACGTCGTCCTCGACCTCGGCTGCGGCACCGGCCGGCTCACCCGGGTCCTGGCCGCCCGGACGGGCGCGGTGCTCGGCATGGACCCGGAGCCGGCGATGCTCGCGCAGGCCCGGCAGGCGACGTCGGCGCCGAACGTCGGCTGGCTGCTCGGCGCGGACACCGACGTCAGCGCGTTGTCGCCGCTTTTCGGCCACGGCCGCCTGGCCGCGGTGACGGTCGCCCAGGCCCTGCACTGGATGGACCACGAACGGCTGTTTTCGGCCGTCCGCCCGCTGCTGCGCCCCGGCGGGGGGATCGCGGTGGTGACCAACGGCGAGCCACTGTGGCTCCAGGACACCGCGTGGTCGGCCACCCTCCGGGACGTCGTTTCGGCGTATCTGGGGACCCCGTTGCGCAGCACGTGCGGCACCGACACGGCGAGCCAGGAGCGGTACGCGGCCGCGCTCTCGGCCGCCGGATATGCCGTCGACCAGCGGGTTGTCGAATACGCGACGACGCTGACCGTCGAGGAAATCGTCGGTGGCGTTTTTTCGGCCATGAGCCCCGGCCAGCTGCGGCCCTCGACGCGCGACCGGCGTTCACCGACCGCGTCCGGGCGGCGGTGGCCCCGCACGCACCGCTCCGCGAGGCGGTCCGGGTGCGGCTCCTCACCGGAACCCGGTGAACGGTCACTCATGGCGAATGCGTAGGCACCCCTACTGTTCCGCTTATTGTTTCGCCGGGGAGCGGCGCGGATGCTCGCTGCGAGGCGCCCGTCGCGCCGTCACCCCGAGGAGTCCCCATGACCAGCAAGTGGAGAACGGCCGTCGCCGTCCTCTTCGTCGTGTTGTCGTTTTCGTCCGGCGCCGTGGTGATCACGGCCGCCCCCTCCACGGCGCGGCCCGACTGCGTCCGGCCCTGCCGCTTCTGAGCCGTCCGCTACCTACAGTTCCGGGATCCCGGCCGCGACCGGCTCGAACGCGTTGCCGGTGGCGATCTTCGGCCGCGGCAGCTCCACCGGTTCGGCCGGCTTCGCCCGCCGGTAGACGTCGGCGGTCGCCTCGGCGATCCGGCCCCAGTCGAAGTCCGCGGCCAGCCGGGACTGCGCCGCCTTCGCCCGCTTCGCCGCGGCCGGCGCGTCGCTGAGCACCGCCGTCACGGCAGTGGTCAATTCCGCGACATCGCCGGGACTGAACGCGAGCCCGGTTTCGCCGTGCACGACGACCTCACCGAGCCCACCGGCGGTCGACGCCACGAGCGGCGCCTTCGCGGCCGCGGCCTCCAGCGCGACGATCCCGAACGGCTCGTACCGGCTCGGCAGCACGACGGCGTCGGCGGCGGCCAGCGCCGCCCGCAGATCGCGGTCGGAGAGGTGCCCGACGAAGTCGACCGCCCGCCGCACCCGTAGCTTCCGCGACTGTTCGACCAGCTCGTCGAAGTGTCGTCCTTTTCCGGCCACGACCACGCGGGTGCCCGGGTGGCGCCGCCGGATGCGGGGGAGCGCGGCGAGCAGGTCCTGCACGCCCTTCTCCCACTCGAGTCGTCCGAAATAGAGCAACAGCGGCGCCCCGGCCGGGCTGTAGACCTCCCGCGCCCGGGCGATCTCCTTCGCCGGCACCTGCCAGCCGCGCTCCTCGATGCCGTTGTGGATCACCGTGACGTCGGCGGCCTCGACCTCGAAGAGGTAGGAGACCTCGCGGCGCATGGCCTGCGAGCAGGTGATCAGCGCGTCGGCGCGGTTCGCCAGCCACCACTCGACGGAGTGCACCTGCTGGTTCAGCGGGTGCGAAAGCCAGCCCGAGTGCCGGCCGGCCTCGGTCGCGTGGATCGTGCCGACCAACGGCACCCGCGCGGCCTCGGCGATCGCGATCGCCGGGTGCGCGACCAGCCAGTCGTGCGCGTGGACGACATCGGGCTGCCACGTCCGCAGCAGGTCCTGCGCGGCGCGGATCATGGCGTGCCCCATGGCCAGCGTCCAGGCGACGAGGTCCCGCTCGAACGTCACGTGCATCGGGTCTTCGGCGACCCGCACGATCCGCACGCCTTCGACGACGCGGTCGGTGCGCGGGTGCGTCCCGGCATCGGTGCCGGCCGCGTGCCGGCAGAGCACGACGACCTCGTGGCCCTGGCGCACCAGGTGGGTGGCGAGCGCGTGCACGTGCCGGGCCAGGCCTCCGATGGCCACTGGCGGGTACTCCCACGACAGCATCAGCACACGCATGCGCAGAGGTTACTCGCGAGTCAGAACGCCCGGCGCGCCCGTGCTGGCGAAGTGTTCACATGTGATCCCGATCACTGGCGGGCGCGTCGAACTCTGCCACCATCGGCCGGGATGACTTCTCCCGAGGACCCCGGCTGGCGCCGGCTCGACCCGCCCCTGCCGACCCCGTGGAGCGGCGAGGTCGCTCCGGACAACGCGCTGCCCGAGTACCCGCGGCCCCAGCTGACCCGGCCCCGCTGGCTGAACCTCAACGGCGTCTGGGAGTACGCGGGCTGGCCTTCGTCGCCGGACGAACCACGGCCGTCCGGCTACGCGGAGCGGATCCTGGTGCCGTTCCCACCGGAGTCGGCGTTGTCCGGAATTCGACGACGCGACGAAGTCCTCTGGTACCGCCGGCTCTTCGAGGTCCCACCCGACTGGACGGGTTCGCGGGTCCTCCTGCACTTCGGCGCGGTCGACCAGACGGCGAAGGTGTGGGTCAACAACCAGCTCGTCGCGACGCACGAAGGCGGCTACACGGCGTTCAGCGCGGACATCACCGACGTCCTGCGCGCGTCGGGCCCGCAGGAGCTGACTGTGCGCGCTGAAGATCGCACCGACATCGAGCCCTTCCCGGTCGGCAAGCAGCGCAACACCCCCGGCGGCATCTGCTACACGGCATCGTCCGGAATCTGGCAAACGGTCTGGCTGGAGCCGGTGCCCGCTGACCGCGTCGACCGGCTCGACCTGACCCCGGACCTGACCGGAGTGACGGTGTTCCCCCAGGTCACCGGCGGCGCCGAGGTCGTTGTCGTTCTTTCGGCAAACGGCGCGGAGGTGGCACGCGCATCAGGCCCGGCCGGGACATCGGTCCGCGTGGACGTCGCCTCACCGCGCCTCTGGACCCCCGACGACCCGCACCTCTACGACCTGCGCGTCGAGCTCCAGGACCGGCAGGGCGCCCTCCTCGACGAGGTCGGCGGCTACGCGGGCCTGCGGACGATCGGCCTGGTCCCGGACGAGCAAGGCCGCCCGCGGATCGCCCTCAACGGCCGTGTCACTTTTTTGCACGGACCGCTCGACCAGGGCTATTGGCCGGACGGCATCTCCACCGCGCCCACCGACGAAGCCCTCCGCTTCGACCTCGAGAAGACGAAGGAACTGGGCTTCAACTTCGTCCGCAAGCACGTCAAGGTGGAGCCGGCCCGCTGGTACTTCTGGGCCGACACGCTGGGCTTGGTCGTCTGGCAGGACATGCCGTCCTTGACGGTGTCCTTCGACGGCCCACCCGGGATCGCGCCTGACCCGGTCCCATTGGCGCGCGAGCGGTTCGAAGCCGAATTGATCAAAATGATCACCCAGCTGAAGGCGGTCCCGTCGATCGTCGGCTGGGTGCCCTTCAACGAGGGCTGGGGCGAGTTCGACACGGCCCGTGTCGCGGAACTGGTCAAATCCCTCGACCCGACCCGGCTGGTGATCGCGAACAGCGGCGTCAACTGCTGCTTCTCCCGCCCGGACACCGGCGCGGGTGACGTCTACGACGACCACACGTACGTCGGCCCGGGCGCTCCCACGGTCCAAGACGCCCGCGCGATCGTCGACGGTGAGTACGGCGGCCTCGGCCTGGTCCTCGACGACCACCGCTGGCCGGGCCCACCGAACGCGTACGAAATGACGCCGACGCGCGAGCGGCTCACCGAGCGCTACGCGGAGGTGAGTGCGGCTCTCGAGCACGTGGTGGCGGAGCGCGGGCTGTCCGGTGCCGTGTACACCCAGACGACCGATGTCGAGAACGAGGTCAACGGCCTCCTGACCTACGACCGCCGGGTGGTGAAGATGGACCCGGCCGTGGTCGCGAAGTGCGCGAGGGCGGTGATCGAGGCTGGCTCGGCCTGAGCCACGCCGGACCCTGGTCGATTTTCGGCGACGTCGCTGACCAGCGCTTTCATTCCGGAGTCGACCCCGCCCAGGCCCGTGGTCAACTTTCGGCAACCGCCCGGAGCAGCCCGTCGCGCCCGTGGTCGAGCGCCGACAAGAGCGCCCCGCGCAGCGCCGCCGAGTCGGTCACCTCGCCGGCTTCGACCCGGACCGGGCCGGGCGTCATCGAACTGACCGTTCGCCGGATTTCGGCAACGAGGTCCGCCCGGCTCCCGGCCGGCCCGCCCAGCAGCACGAGGTCCGGGTCGACGATGGTGCAGATCGCGGCCACGGCCCGCCCGAGCGTCGCGCCGAGCAGCCGCAGCCGTCCCGCGGCGACGGTGTCCCCGGCGGCCCGGTCGAGCGTGGTCAAAATTTCGCCGACGTCCAGTGAAGGCGCATCCGGCCGGCCGAACCCCTGGTCAGCGAGCGCCGAAGCCAGCGTCGACCCCGAGCTGTCCAGGTACCCGATCTCACCCGCCAGCCCGTGCGCGCCCCGGACGAGCTGGTCGCCGACGTAGAGACTCACGCCGAGCCCGGCACCGACGTAGACGTAAACGAAGCTCGTGACCTCCCGCGCGGCGCCCTCCCGACGTTCGGCGAGCGCCGAAAAGTTGACGTCGTTGTCGAGCAGCACGTCGGCCCCGACCTCCCCGGCCCGGAGCCTGCCCTCGGGGAACGGCGACCCCGGCAGCGCGACCACCTCGTGCGTGACCGGGTCCACCGGGTTGGCCACCGAGACCGCGGTCGCCCGCACCGGCCCGGTTCCCGCGGCGCTCGCCGTGGCGACGGCCGCGCGGACGGCGTCGGTGATCGGCCGTCCGTCCGGCGCGTGCCGCTCGGTGGCCAGGACGCCCCCGGTCAGGTCGGTCGTCACCGTGCGGACGCCCTGCTGGTTCACCTCCGCGGCGACGACGCGCCCGGCGTCCGCGGCCAGCTCGTAGAACGTGGCGATCCGGCCGCGGCGGCCGGTCTGGTCGGTGCCGGTGGCCCGCAGCGCGCCCGCCGTCTCCAGCCGCCGGACCGACTCGGAGATCGTCGGCTTCGAGATCCCGGTGGCCGCGGCGAGCTCGGCGCGCGTGGTCCGGCCGTGGACGAAGACCTGGTCGAGCACCGCGCGGTCGGTCATGGCCCGCAGCATCGCCAGGCGCGGGAGCGGCCGGTCGGGGTCGGACATCGCACCTCTTGTGGCGGGGAAGGAACTGGGGTTACCGTAGCCGGGACATTCTAGTAAGGAGTCCTAACTTAAAGCGGAGGACGTCGATGACCACCACCGAACTGCCCGCGAACATGGCCGAGGCCGTCACCCGGACCAAGCAGGAGCTGCGCGCCCGGATCGGCGACGTCGCCGGCGCGTTCGCCGGGGTCCGGGACTGGATGCGGCGGGAGGTGGACGCCGTCGCCGCCGATCCGGACGCCTTCCCCGTGGTCGGTTTTCGCGACATCGCCGACGGAACCGTGCCGCAGCGGACTTCCGACGCGATCCGGCGCCGCGGCTGCGCCGTCGTCAAGGGCACCTTCGCGCGCGAAACGGCCGAAACCTGGGACGCCGAGCTCGCCGCCTACCTCGCGGACAACGACTTCGGCGGCACCTACCAGGGTCCGGCCGACGACGTCTTCGCCGGCCTCGCCTCCGGCCAGCCGCAGATCTACCCCGTCTACTGGTCGAAGCCCCAGATCCAGGCGCGCCAGCACGAGCACATGGTCGCCGTCCGGCGGTTCCTCAACTCCTTCTGGCGGCACGAGTCCGAGGGCCGCGTCTGGTTCGACCCGGATCGCGACACGGCCTACCCCGACCGCATCCGCCGCCGCGCACCCGGCTCGGCGTCGCTCGGCCTGTCCGCCCACACCGACTCCGGCTCGGTCGAACGCTGGCTGCTGCCCGCCTACCAGCAGGTCTTCCGCCACGTCTTCGACGGCGACTGGCGCGCGTACGACCCGTGGGACGGCGCCCACCGCACCGAAGTCGACGAGTACCCGTCCACGGTGATGTGCTCGGCCTTCCGCACTTTCCAGGGCTGGACCGCGTTGTCGGAAATGCGCCAAGGCGACGGCGTGCTGCACGTGGTGCCGATCCCGTCGGCGATCGCGTACATCCTGCTCCGCGCGCTCCAGGACGACATCCCCGACGACGACCTCTGCGGCGCGGCCAACGGCCAGGCGCTGCCCGTCAGCGACAAGTACCACGACGACCTGCTGCCGGCGTTGACGTCGATCCCCGACGTCGAGCCGGGCGACACGGTCTGGTGGCACGGCGACGTCGTCCACGCGGTCGCCGACGGCACCAATCCGGACCGTTGGGGAAACGTCATGTACATCCCCGCGAGCCCGCATTGCGCGAAGAACGCCGCGTACGCGGAAAAATGCGGCCGCGCGTTCCTGACCGGCGCGAGCCCGGGCGATTTCGCCCCCGAAGACTACGAAAAGAACTGGACCGGCCGGGCCACGATCGACGATCTAGACGCCGTCGGACGCGACCAGCTCGGGCTGTGAACGGATGCCACGCCGGGCGAAGGCCATCGCCCCGGCGCGGCGGGCCCGCTACAGGTGCAGCCAGAGCCCCAGCACGTGGATGTGCCCGTGGTGATGGTGGTGGCCGCCGCACCGCAGCGGGCAGTGGCGGGCCTGACCCGATCCGGTGAATCCCGGCGACGGCGGGGGACCGGCGTCCCCCGCCGTGGTGTCAGGCCGGGAGCGCCGCTTCGATGGCCTTGACGACCGTCTCGTCCTCGGGCTCGGTGCGCGGCCGGAACCGCGCCAGGACCTCGCCGTCGGCGCCGACGAGGAACTTCTCGAAGTTCCACTGGACGTCGCCCGCGGCACCCTCGGCGTCGGCGGTCTTGGTCAGTTCCGCGTACAGCGGGTGCTGCCCGTCGCCGTTGACGTCGATCTTCTCGAACAGCGGGAACGTGACGCCGTAGGTCGTCGAGCAGAACGTCTGGATCTCGTCCGCGCTGCCCGGCTCCTGCCCCGCGAACTGGTTGCACGGAAAACCGACCACGGAGAAGCCCTGGCCGCCGAACCGTTCCTGCAGCCGCTCGAGGCCGGAGTACTGCGGGGTCAGGCCGCACTTCGACGCGACGTTGACAACGAGCAGCGCCTTGCCGGCCAGGGAGCCCAGCGAGCTGTCCTGCCCGTCGAGGGTCTTGACCGGAATTTCGTGGATTCCCATGGATCCCTTTCAGTCGTGCTTCAGCGCCCGGGCGTCGAGGTGCCCGAACGGTCCGTCGTCGGCGCGGTAGACGGCCGCGAGTTCCGCGGCCCGCGCGCGGTCACCGCGGCGCAGCAGCCCGGCCAGCGCGTCGAAGCGCTCGGTGTGCACCGCCGCGCGGCGCCGGGCGTAGTCCGCGGCGGAGTCCTTGGTGACCATGAACGCCCAGTCGCTCTCCAGCGCCAGCATCGCCTCGGCGACAGCTTGGTCGGCGACGGTGTCCCGGGCCGTCGTCCCCAAATCGGCCACGAGGTCGAGCAGCCGCCGCTGCAGCGCCGCGTTCGCCTCGACCATGTCCTTGACCTGCTCGCCGTCCCAGACGCGCCAGTCCTTGCCCGAGCCCCACGACGACACCGGCAGGTCGATCGGCTCGCCGACGTGGCCGGCCTCGATCGCTCCCTTCAGCGTCGTCACCCGGACGCCGGCCTCGGGCAGCGCCCGCAGCACGCCTTCCAGCCACGCCGGTCCCTCGTGCCACCAGTGCCCGAACAGCTCCGTGTCGTACGCGGCGACCACGAGCGCTTCACGCCCGTGCTGCTTCTTCAGCGAACGCAGCCGCGCCACGACGGTTTCGACGAAGTCCTTGACGTGCTGCTGCAGGACGTCCGCGGCGAGCGCGGGGTCGTACGGCGCCTTGTCCTGCGGCTCGACCGTCTTGCCGGTGACCCGCGCCGCCTTCAGCCCGACCTCGTGCTGCCAGGTGTGGAAGTCGCGGTACGCGGCGTGCCCGGGGTAGCCGGCCTTCGGCGACCAGACGCGGTAGGTGACTTCGAGGTCTCGTCCGAAACTGACCACGTCGCTCGTGCCGACCGGGCGCGCGGCCCAGGTCTCGCCGCGCAGCGACGGGCCGTCGACCATGAACCGCCGGACGCCGGCGGCGGCGTAGTCGTTTTCCATCCCGGGCGCGTAGCCGCACTCCGGCGCCCAGATCCCCTCCGGTCGCGCCCCGAGCCGCAGCGCCGTGTCGTCGAGCCCGGCGTTCAGCGCGAACTCGCGCACCCGCGGGTCGAGCAGCGGCTGGAACGGGTGGGCCAGCGGGCCTCCGAGCAGCTCGATGGTCGAGTTTTCGACCAAGGACCGCAGGATGGGGGAGAAGCCGTGCCGCCAGCGAGTGCCCAGCTCCTCGGCCGCGCGGACCGCCGTCCGGTGCTCGGCCGCCGCAAGCTCGCGCAGCAGCGGGTCGCCGCCCCACAACGTCGCCGCGTGCTGGGCGCGCAGCTGCCAGTGCCCGAGCCAGTCGTGGAACGCGCGGATGCTGTACGGGTCGTCGAGCTGCGCGGCGAGCACCGGCGTCACGCCCAGCGTCAGCACGTCCCGGCGCCCTTCGGCGGCGAAGCGCTCGAGCAGGTCGACCATCGGCAGGTACGAATGCGCCCACGCCTGGTACAGCCATTCCTCGCCGACCGGCCAGGTCCCGTGGTGCGGCAGCCACGGCAGGTGGCTGTGCACGACGAGGCAGAAAGTTCCTTCGCTCATCGGCGCACCGCCACGGCGATCAGGTCGAGGCTCGCGTCGAGGTCGTCCCCGTGGACGTCGAACCCGGACGCTTCGATCGCGGCGACGTCGGCGAGCAGCGCCGCCGGCCAGACGGCCTGGCCGGGCAGCTCGCCCATGACGACGTCGAGCTGGGCGTCGATGATCGAACCGCCGTAGCGCTCGTCGAGCGCGCGCACGGCCTCGCCGTGGTGCAGCCCGTGCAGCGTCTCGACGTCGAAACCGGCGTCTTCGAGCAGTCCGGCGAGCTCCGACGGCGCCAGCTCGCGGGTGTGGAACGGGTTCAGCGGCGTGTCGCTGTCCGGCGTGAACGTCAGCCGGTTCGGCGTCGTGACCAGCAGTTTGCCGTTTTCCGGCAACACCCGCCGGCACTCGGCGAGGAACCCCGCCTGGTCCCACAGGTGCTCGATGACCTGGAAGTTGGCCACGACGTCGACCGCGCCGTCCCGCACCGGCAGGAACGCCAGATTCGCCCGCGCGACGGCGAGCTCGGGGTAGCGGCGGGCGACGTGCTCGGTGGTCGGGACGTCGTAGTCGAGCGCGAGCACCCGGCGGGCTTCGGTCGCGAGAAGACTGGCGCCGTAGCCCTCACCGCAGCCGGCTTCGAGCACCGTCGCGTCCGCGCAGTGGGGGAGCAGGGCGGCGTACGCGGCTTCGTGGCGCCGGAACCAGTAATTTTCCCCGGCGATGCCGGGGACGGTCCGTTCCCCGGTCAGGTGCAGCGCCTCGGACCGGGTGGCTGGGGTGGTCACCTGCGCGACCATAGCTGGTGTCACGTCCGGCCCGGCCGGCTCGTTCCGTGGTCATGCAACGGACCATCACCCGCGTTCTGCTCGTCTTCTCCGGCCTCGTCGAGGCCGTGGTCGGAATATGGCCACTGGTGTCGCCCATGGGCTTCTACCAGGACTTTCCCGGCTTCCGCACCGGCTGGGTCGCCATGGACGGCGCCTTCAACGAGCACCTCCTGCGCGACTTCGGCGGCCTCACCCTGACCCTCGCCGCGCTGCTGGTCGGAGCCGCCGTGATCGGCACCACAGCGGTCGCGCGGCTCGCCGGCGTGGCGGGGCTGCTGTTCGGCCTGCCGCACTTCCTCTACCACCTCGGCCACGTCGCGCACTTCGAGCGGATCGACCAGGTGCTGATCATCGCGACGACCGGGCTCGGCGTCGTCGTGCCGCTCGTGGTCCTGCTGGTCCCGGGCCGGCGCGTCAGCCCACCGGCGACACCGTGATGCCGAGCGCGCCGGGGCCGAGGTGCGCGCCGATGACCGTGCTCGCCTCGACGACCATGCTCTCGGCCATCGCGGGCACCCGGCGTTCGATCTGCCTGCCGATCTCCAGCTCGTGGTCGCTGGCCCCGAACCGGGTCACGGCGATGTCGGCGCGGAACCCGCCGGACTTCTTCACCGCGAGGTCGACCATCTTGGCCAGCGCCCGCCGCGTGCCGGGGACCCTGGCCAGCGGCGCGACCTCGCCGTCCTTGACCGTGAGCAGCGGCTTGATCGAGAACGCGGTGCCGAGCATCGCCTGTGCGGCGCCGATCCGCCCGCCCCGGCGGAGGTACTCCAGCGTGTCGACGTAGATGAACTCGGTGCTGGTGGAGCACCGGCGTTCGGCGGCTTCGATGACGCGCGCGGCGTCCGCGCCGGCCGCGGCCGCCCGGGCCGCCGACACCACCGCGAAGCCCAGGCTCATCCCGGTGGTGCGGCTGTCGAGGACGTGCACCGGGATGCGGACCTGCTGCGCGGCGTCCCGGGCCGCGCGGACCGTGTCGGACATGCGGCCGGAGATGTGGATGCTGACGATGGCCGTCGCGCCGGCGGCGGCCGCTTCCTGGTAGGTCCAGAAGAACGCCCCCGGATCCGGGGGCGCGGTGGTGATCATCTGTCCCGATCTCATCGCGTCGATGACCTCGCCGCGGTCGTAGCGGTTTTCGTCGTCGAGGTGACCACCCAGGTTCAGCTGGATCTGGACGACCCCGATGGCCCAGCGGGACGCGACGATGTCGGGCAGGCAGGAACTCGAGTCGGTGATGACGGCGATGCGCGCGGGCATGGTGGGGGAGGTTAATGCCTGACACCCACCGCGAGTAGGCCGTGGTTGGTCCGATCGGACGAACGGCAGTTCAAGCGGGGTAACCGGTCGACTACCGGGACGATAGTCCCATTAGATTGCTCATCCAGGTGAATGGCGTCACCTCGGCGGGTACTCAGGGCGGAATGGCCCTAATCTACCGGCCAGTAGAGCACTGACCCGTGGTCGTCCGCGGGGCACAACCGGGAGGTCGAAGCAGACCCATGACGAACATCGTTGTCCTGGTCAAGCAGGTACCGGACACCTACTCGGAGCGGAAGCTCAACGGGACCGACCACACCCTTGACCGTGAATCCGCCGACGCCGTGCTCGACGAGATCAACGAGAAGGCCGTCGAAGAGGCGTTGAAGATCAAGGAAGCCGGCGAGGGCGAGGTCACCGTGATCTCGGTGGGCCCGGACCGCGCGACCGACGCCATCCGCAAGGCGCTGTCCATGGGCGCCGACAAGGCCATCCACGTCTCGGACGAGGCGCTGCACGGCTCCGACGCGATCGCCACCGCCAAGGTGCTCGCCGCCGCGATCGGCAAGGTCGAGGGCTTCGACCTGGTCATCGCCGGCAACGAGTCCTCCGACGGCCGCGGCGGCGCCGTCCCGGCGATCCTCGCCGAGCTGCTCGGCCTGCCGCAGGTCACCTACGTGCGCGAGCTGAGCGTCGACGGCTCGACGATCAAGGCGACCCGTGAGACCGAGGACGGCCTCACGCACCTCGAGGCGAGCCTGCCCGCGATCGTGAGCGTCGGCGAGAAGATCAACGAGCCGCGCTACCCGTCCTTCAAGGGCATCATGGCCGCGAAGAAGAAGCCGGTCGAGACGTTCACCATCGCCGACCTGGGTGTCGACGCGGGCGAGGTCGGTCTCGGCAACGCGTGGTCCGCCGTGACCGAGTCCGCTCCGAAGCCGCCGCGCACCGCGGGTGAGAAGGCCGAGGACGAAGGTGACGGCGGCACCAAGGTCGCCGAGTACCTGGTCGGCCAGAAGCTCATCTGACAACGGCTCTTCGAGGAGGAACAAGAACATGGCTGAAGTACTCGTCCTCGTCGACCACGTCGACGGTGAGGTCAAGAAGGTCACGCTCGAGCTGCTGACCGCCGCTCGCGCGCTCGGTGAGCCGTCGGCCGTCGTCGTCGGCCCGACCGGGACCGCCGCCAAGGCGAAGCAGGCGCTGGCCTCGCACGGCGCCGCCAAGGTCTATGTCGCCGAAGGTGACGACGCCGCGAACTACCTGGTCACGCCGAAGGTGGACGTGCTCGCCGCGCTCGCGCAGCAGGCGTCCCCGGCCGCCGTGCTCGTCACCGCCAGCGGTGAGGGCAAGGAGGTCGCCGCCCGCCTGGCCGTGCGCCTGGGCTCCGGCCTGATCTACGACGCCGTGGGCGTCAACGGCGACGGCGTCATCGACCAGTCCATCTTCGGTGGCGCGTTCTCGGTGAAGTCCAAGTCCGCGAAGGGCGCGCCGGTCGTCTCCATCCGCCCGGGCGCGGTCGAGGCCGAGCCGGCCGAGGGCGCGGCGGCCGAAGAGACCGTCGAGATCCCCGCGGTCGACGCGGCGAAGGCCACCAAGATCACCGGCATCGAGCCGGTGACCGGCGGTGACCGTCCGGAGCTCACCGAGGCCTCGATCGTGGTCTCCGGTGGCCGTGGTGTCGGCTCGGCGGAGAAGTTCGACGTCGTCGAGAAGCTGGCCGACTCGCTCGGCGCGGCTGTCGGCGCCTCGCGTGCCGCGGTCGACTCCGGCTACTACCCGGCGCAGTTCCAGGTGGGCCAGACCGGCAAGACCGTGTCGCCGCAGCTGTACATCGCGCTCGGCATCTCCGGCGCGATCCAGCACCGCGCCGGCATGCAGACGTCGAAGACGATCATCGCCGTCAACAAGGACCCGGAGGCGCCGATCTTCGAGATCGCCGACTTCGGCATCGTCGGCGACCTGTTCAACGTCGCGCCGCAGCTGACCGAAGCGGTCGAGAAGCGCAAGGGCTGATCCTGCACGTCGGAAGGGCCTCCCGGGACGTCCCCGGGAGGCCCTTTTCGCGTTTCCGGGACCTGAGAGAAGCCTGAGAACCCGCCATTAACTGAACGTGCACCAATCGGTCATCGGATGGCACTCTCCGCGGCTTCCGACGCGCGGGTACACCTTGACCATGACGACGTCACAGCTCCTCGTCAGCACTGATCAGGCGGGTGCCGAGCTCCCCGCGGACGCTCCTCGGTACTCCCTCCTCGTCGCTCACGCGAACGATGAAGTGGTCGCCGCGCAAAAGCTGCGGTACCGCGTTTTCGCCGAGGAAATGGGGGCGCGCCTGCACTCGCTCCGGCCCGGTCTCGACGTGGACGAGTTCGACGAGTTCTGCGACCACCTGGTGGTCCGCGACGACAACACGGGCGAGATCGTCGGCTGCTACCGGATGCTGCCGCCGGAGCGCGCCGCGCGGGCCGGGAAGCTCTACGCCGACAGCGAGTTCGACCTGGGCGCGCTCGACGGGATCCGGCCGCACCTGGTCGAAACCGGCCGCTCGTGCGTGCACCCCGACCACCGCAGCGGCGCCGTCGTCAGCCTGGTCTGGGCCGGCATCGCCCGCTACATGCTCCTTTCCGGCCACCGGTACCTCGCCGGCTGCGCGTCCGTCCCGCTGGCCGGCGACGGGTCCTTCGCCGCCGGCGTGTGGGACCTCCTGCAGGCCAAGCACTACTCGGACGAGGCCACCCGCGTCTCGCCGCTGACCCCGTGGGACGCGTCGGCGATCGAACGCCCGGCGCGCGCGACGCTGCCGCCGCTGATCAAGGGCTACGTCCGGCTCGGCGCCAAGGTCTGCGGACCGCCCGCCCTCGACGCCGACTTCGGTGTCGCGGACTTCTTCGTCCTGCTGGACCTGCACAACGTCGACGAGCGGTACCTGAAGTTCTTCCTCGGGACCCAGGGATGAGCCACGCTTGGATGCCGACGTCCCCCTGCGGCGACGGCTGCCTGACCGACGGCGACGCGGTCGTCGGCCTCCCACGCCGGGTCCTGCGCTTCGCGGCGGCGATCACCGCCGTGCTCGCGGCGCTGCTGTCGGCGCCGCTGCTCCTGGTGCCGTGGGGCCGCGAACGCCGCATCCGGCTGATCTTCCGCGGCGTGCTGCGGGCGTTCGGCGTCCGCCTGGACGTCCACGGCGGCGCCGACTTCCTGACCGCGCCCGCCGGCCGCGGCGCGCTGGTCGTCAACAACCACATCTCGTGGCTGGACATCGTCGCGATCAACGCGCTGCGCCCGATGCGCGCGCTGGCCAAGAAGGAGATCGCGGGCTGGCCGGTGCTCGGCGGCCTGGTCCGCCGCGGCGGCAGCATCTTCCTCGACCGCGAGCGGCTGAAGACGTTGCCCGCCACGATGGCGTCGCTCGCCGACGCACTCCGGACGGGTTCGCTGGTCAGCGTCACCCCGGAAGGCACGACCTGGTGCGGCCTGGCCTCGGGCCGCTTCACGACGGCGACGTTCCAGGCGGCCATCGACGGCGGTGTCCCGGTGCGCCCGATCGCGCTCCGGTACCGCCTCGCCGACGGCCGCGAGACCAGCCGCCCGGCGTTCATCGGCCCGGAGTCGCTGATCGCCTCGCTGCGCCGGGTCGCGGCCCTGCGCGGACTGGTCCTGGAACTCCACATCTGCCCGGAGATCGCCCCCGGCCGCGCGGAGGACCGCCGCGAGCTGGCGGCCCTCGCCGAGGCGGCGGTCCACTCCGCGCTGGGCACGGTCCGGATCCCGGCCCAGCAGCGCCGCCGTACGCCGCGCCGTCAGCCGGCGCCCCTGGCTTCGCCTCCCGCGAAGTGATCCGGGCCCTGTCGCCGCGATCCGGCGACAGGCCCGGGTCGGCCGGCGTCCTCAGCCGACGGTGATCGTGAGCTTCCCGCCGGGGTGCCCACCCTCGCTTTCGATCTGCCCGGCGGCCGCTTCGGCGAGCGGGTAGCTCTTGCCGTGCGCGAGGCCGACCCCGCGCTCGGTCACCCAGCCGGCGATCCCGGTCAGGACCTCGCGGGTCTGCTCGCCCCCGCTGGAGAACGGGATCCCCAGCTCGAAGGCAGCCGCGTCGGCGATCGTGATGACGCGCTCCTGCGAGCCCCGCAGCTCGACGGACCCGGGCAGCACCCCGTGCCCGGCGGCGTCGAACACGGCGTCGATCGGCTCGGACGCGGCCTCGCGGACCCGCTCCTGCCAGCCGTCGCCGTAGAGCACCGGAACGACGCCCAGCGACTTCAGGTCGTCGAGGCTCCGGCTCCCACCCGTCCCGATGACGGTCACGCCCTGCGCGACGGCGACCTGCGCGGCGAACCGCCCGACCGTGCCGCTGGCGCCGTGGAGCAGCAGCGTCTCGCCTTCGCGGACGCCGAGCAGCCCGAGGACGCGCAGCGCGGTCTCCCCGGCGACCGGCAACGCGGCGGCGTCCGCCCACGAAAGGCTCGCGGGCTTCGGCGCGAGCGTCTTGGCCAGCGCGTACTCGGCGTAAGCGCCGGTCTCGGACCAGCCGAACACCTCGTCGCCGACGGCGAAGTCCGCGCCCGCACCGACGGCGTCGACTACCCCGGCGACCTCGAGCCCGGGAGTGTGCGGGAAGGGCACCTGGAAGTTCTGCTGCATGAAGCCGTTGCGGATCTTCCAGTCGATCGGGTTGACGCCGGCGGCCCGCACGGCCAGCCGCACCTGCCCCGGTCCGGGCTCCGGCACCGGCACCTCGGACAGCTGCAGGACGTCCGGCCCGCCGTAAGCGGAGAAGGTGATCGCTCGCATGGTGTTCGGCACTCCTCGGTTGGTGAGTCTTCGAATGTCCTCGGCACGCAGTCAACTCGCCCTGCCTGCTCTACCGAACCCCCCGGACGAGCAGTGTTCACTAGCCGGACGAGCAGGCCGCCCGCCGCCGGACGCGCCTACCTTGGGGCCATGGACGCTTCCTGGTCGGATCCGCGGCACGTGCTCGACGTCGTCGACCGGCTGCTGTCGGCCCCGCGGCCCCAGTTCTTAAGCCGGTTCTCCACGGAGCTGGGGCGGCTCGTCCCGCACCGCGCCGCCGCGATGCAGACCGGCGACTGCCCGCGCAGCCCGCTCAAGGTCATCGGCGACGAGACGATCACCGCGGCCGTGACCAGCGCCGAGCTTCAGCGCCTGGTCGACCGCAGCGAGCCGGGCAGGGCCCTGGTCATCGACGGCGACCTCGGTGGAACCGAACGCCGCATCGTCCTGCTCGCCTCGACGCCGGCGATCGGCAAGGGCTCCGTGCTCGCCGTGGTGCCGGAAGCCGGGGAGCTGCGGTCCGCCGACCTGGAGCTGGCCGCGCAGCTGTGGCACATCGTCAGCACGGACGCGGCCCAGCGCGCGACGGACCCGGGCCCCGACGTCCTGGCCAGCAGCCTCGCGGCGGCCTCCGCCCGAGCCCAGGCGATCACCGACCTCGGCCAGACCCACGCGGCGACGTTGGCCACGCTCCTGGCGGTGCTCCGCTCCGGCCGCCTCTCCGACACGGTCGCCCGCCGCACCGCGGTCGACGTGGCCGCCGACGCCCTGCTCGCCCTCAAGGGCGTGGTCGACCGCGACCAGGCCCTGTCGGCGGAGCAGGCCGACGCGGCCTTCGCGGTGCTGAAGACGCAGCTCGCCGACCTGGTCCGCCACACGGAGGTCGACGTCGACCTCGCCGACCCGATCGGCGACGCATCCCTCCCGCAGGACATCGCCCACACGGCCCGCACCCTGACCCGCGGCCTGGTGCTCGCCGCGTTGGACCGCCCGACGACCACCCGCCTGCGAGCGTCCTGGCGCCTGGACGGAACCCTGCTCCGCATCACGGTCCGTGACAATTGCCCGGAGGTCGCGGACGCGATCCCGGCCCGCGGCCTGACGGATCGCCTCACCGCCCTCGGCGGCCACTGGGAGCTCGACGCGGTCCCTGGCTGGGGCACGACGGTCACGGCGGTCCTCCCGCTCGGCGTGGCCGAACCGCCGGAACTGCGCCCGCTGGACCGCCTCAACCCGCGCGAGCTCGAGGTCTTGTCGGGAATTTCCCAGGGCTCACGCAACCGGCAGATCGCCGAACAGCTGCAGCTCAGTGAGCACACGGTCAAGTTCCACGTCCGCAACATCCTCGACAAGCTGAACGTCACCTCCCGCGGCGAGGCAGCCGCGTTGGCCCGTGACCTGCCCCTGGAACCGGCGGCCCACCGCACGGCCTGAGGAGGCTTGACCTCCAGCGGGCTGGAGGTTGCACGCTGCCGATCATGGCCTCGACGATCGGCTCCGCACCCCGCCGCAGCGTGCTTTGGAGTGCGGAACACCGGCTGACCACGATCGCTCTGTTGTTGGTGGTCACGTTGGTCGCTTTCGAGAACATGGGCGTGGCAACGGCGATGCCGACCCTGGTAGCCGACCTCGACGGCCTGGCGCTGTACTCGTGGCCGTTCACGACCTTCCTGATCTCCAGCGTGGTCGCCACGGTGCTGTCCGGCCGCATCGGCGACCGCCGCGGCCCCGCCCCGGCGCTGCTCGCCGGCCCAGCACTGTTCGCGGCCGGCCTCGTCGTCGCAGGAGCGGCAACCGGCATGCCGGTCTTCCTCCTCGGCCGCGCCCTGCAGGGCTTCGGCTCGGGGCTGTTCCTGGTCTCGGTCTCACTCCTGATCGCCCTGACGTTCACCGACCACGAACGCCCGGTGATCTACGCCGCCAACGCGGCCGCATGGGTCCTGCCGGCGGTCATCGGCCCATCGGTGGCCGGCCTCCTGACGGTGACCATCGGCTGGCGCTGGGTTTTCCTCGGCCTGGTCCCCTCGTGGTCATCGGAGCGACCATGCTGACCGTGGTCGTCCGACGGCTACCCACGCACACGCCCGCGGTCGACGGCCGCCGCGCAAACGTGTCCCAGGCAATAATCGCCGCCCTCGGCGTCGCAGCACTGACGTGGGCGGCCCAGCACCACTCCTTCCTCGCCCTCGGCTACGGCACGGTGGGCCTCCTCGCCCTGGCCTACGCCCTCTGAACCCTCCTGCCGATCGGAACGCTGACCGCCCGCTCCGGCCTGCCGGCAGTCGTCGCCTCCCGCGCCTTGATCGCGGGCGCGTACGCCGGAATGGAGGCCTACCTACCGCTGACAATGAGCGCAGTCCACGGCTACAGCCCGGCTCTCGCCGGCCTACCCCTGACGATCACGGCTCTGGGCTGGTCCGCAGCTTCGGCAGCCCAGGGCCGATACCTCAACTGGTCGAGAGAGGCCTCGCTGCGCACGGGGTTTTGGCTGGTCGCGGCCGGACTCGTCGGCTTCGGCCTGGTCTCCCAACCATGGTGCTCCGGCTGGCTCGCATTCGTGGCCTGCGCAGTCGGTGGCGCCGGCATGGGCATCGCCATGCCCGCGATATCTGTCCTCCTGCTGCGCTACTCACCCGAAGGTGAACGCGGGTTCAACACCTCGGCGATGCAGCTCGCCGACTGGGTGGGCTCGGCCTTGCTGGTCGGCCTGGGCGGCGTCCTCCTCGGTGTGGTCGGCTCGGTCCTCGACCCCTCCCCGGCGATGGCCCTGCTCACAGTGGCATTGGTGGCACTCGCGCTACTGGGGGTCCGGCTGACCGGGCGGTGGCCGTCGAAGGTGTGACAGCCCACTTACAGGACCAGGGTGGGCTTGGTCACGCGCCGGAGCGGACTACCCTGATGGAGCGATGACCTATCTCGACCACGCGGCGACCACTCCGATGTTGCCCGAAGCCATAGCGGCGATGACCGAGGCGCTGTCCACCGTGGGCAACGCCTCCGCGCTGCATTCTTCGGGCCGCCGGGCTCGGCGCATGGTCGAGGAAGCCCGCGAAACGATCGCTGACGCGCTGGGCGCTCGTCCCTCCGAGGTGATTTTCACCGGCGGAGGCACCGAGAGCGACAACCTCGCGATCAAGGGCATCTACTGGGCCCGTAGCGAGGAACGAGAGCAGCGCCGTCGGGTTTTGTGCGGTGCCGCGGAGCACCACGCAGTGCTCGATACCGTCGAATGGCTCGAGGACCACTGCGGCGCCGAGGTCGTCCTGCTCGACGTGGACAGCCAGGGACGCGTCTCGCCCGACGTCCTCCGCGCTGCCATCGCCGCGGACCCCGAATCCGTGGCCCTTGCCACCGCGATGTGGGCCAACAACGAGGTCGGCACGATCAACCCGATCGCCGAGCTGGCGGCGATTTGCGCCGAGTTCGAAATCCCGTTCCACACTGATGCGGTTCAGGCTGTCGGCGCTGTTCCGGTCGATTTCGCCGCCAGCGGTGCGTCGGCGCTGACGCTGACCGGGCATAAGCTCGGTGGTCCGCTCGGTGTGGGAGCACTCCTTCTCGGGCGAGACGTGACTTGCGCGCCCCTGCTGCACGGCGGCGGTCAGGAACGCAACGTCCGCTCAGGCACCTTGGATGTGCCGGCGATCGTGGGCTTTGCGGCCGCAGTCCGAACCAGTGTCACCACCCGATCTGACTACGCCAAGCGCGTCGAGGGGTTGCGTGACGAACTCGTCGAGGCCGTCCAACGCGAAGTACCTGACGCCGTCCTCAACGGGGGAGACGGCGAAAGGCTGCCCAGCCACGCTCATTTCACCTTTCCAGGATGTGCCGGCGACAGCCTGCTGATGCTGCTCGACGCCAAAGGCATTGAATGCTCGACGGGATCGGCGTGCACTGCAGGCGTCGCCCAGCCGAGCCACGTGTTGCTCGCCATGGGAGCAGATCCGGCGGCGGCCCGTGGTTCCCTTCGTTTTTCCCTTGGCCACACATCCACTGTCGCGGATGTCGAGGCAGTGGCTGGCGAGATCGGTGGAGTCGTCCTGCGCGCACGGCAGGCCGGTCTCGCCGGAATGCGCAAGCAGACCCAGAAGCAAGAGGTGTAAGGCAATGCGGGTTTTGGCCGCGATGAGCGGAGGAGTGGACTCGGCGGTCGCCGCGGCGCGCGCGGTGGACGCCGGGCATGACGTCGTCGGCGTGCACCTGGCGCTGTCGGCCAAACCGGGAACGTTGCGGACCGGCTCGCGCGGGTGCTGCACGATCGAAGACTCGCACGATGCTCGACGAGCCGCGGATATTCTCGGCATTCCCTTCTACATCTGGGATTTCGCCGAGCGCTTCACCGAGGAGGTCGTCGAGACCTTTGTCGGTGAATACGCCGCCGGACGCACTCCCAACCCATGCGTGACCTGCAACGAGAAGATCAAGTTCGAGGCTCTTCTCGAGAAGGCGATGGCGCTCGGGTTCGACGCTGTCGCTACCGGCCACTACGCGCGTCTTTCTGTCGTCGACGGCGTGCCTGAGTTGCGTCGTAGCGCGGACAGCGGCAAGGACCAGTCCTACGTGCTCGCCTCCCTCACAGCTGAACAGCTCAGCCACGCCATGTTTCCCCTCGGCGATTCCTGGAAGTCAGATGTCCGGGCAGAGGCGGAGCGGCGTGGCCTGTCCGTTGCCAACAAGCCCGACAGCCACGACATCTGCTTCATCCCGGACGGTGACACCAAGAAGTTCTTGGAGAACCGTCTGGGTCAGCGTCCCGGTGAGCTCGTCGACGCGGAGACGGGTGCGGTCCTCGGCCGGCACACCGGAGTGCACGGATTCACCATCGGCCAGCGCAAGGGCCTGGGGATCGATGCTCCGGCGCCGGACGGCCGCCCGCGGTACGTCCTGTCGCTCGAGCCGGTGTCCGGCTCCGTCAAGGTCGGCCCGGTAGCCGAGCTCGGCGTTGATGTGATCGAGGCCGATCGGGCGATTTGGCCCAGCGGCAGGCCGCTGACCGAACCGACCGAGTGCGTGGTTCAGGTCCGGGCCCACGGAGGCATCGTCGACGCGGTCGCCGACGTGGATTCCGACACCATGACAGTGCACCTGCGTGAGCCGCTGCGTGGAGTCGCTCCGGGCCAGGTCGTCGTTCTCTACCGGCCGGATTCCGAAGACGGTGACCTCGTTTTGGGCAGCGCGAAGATCTCGGGCACGCGCTGACCACCCATCACTTTCGAGCTTTCTTCCGGCTTCGGTTGCCTCGACGTCGATCCGGCTGGATCGACGGTGGTGTCGTCGAATGCACCTGCCCCGCCGGCGTCGCGACGTTCACGGTGCCGTCCGAGCTGACTTCGTAGTCCCAGCCGGGCTGCCTCTTCAGGTTGCGGTGCCGTGAGCAGTAGGTGACGGGCTGATCCGGCGTCCCTTCGGGCCCGCCCTCGGGACGCGTCGCTTCGACCCCGCAATTCTGTGCGGGACGTGTGCATCCCGGCTGCCGGCATTCCTGATCCCGGACCCGGATGAACTCGTCCTGGTGGAGGGGATAGCGCGTCGGCGAGAGTTCGAGTGCCTGGCCGGTACGCGGGTCGGTCAGAACCCGTCGCAGTGCCGTGTCGGGTCCGCCGATGATGTGGCGGGCCACCGCGGCGGCGATAGGCCCGCGACCGGCCAACGCCGCCGGCGTTTCGCTGATGCCGAGGTAGGTGTCCAGGTCGATGTGGAGGAAGACCTCGGTGCGCTCGCTCGGACCGCCTGTGCCGCTGAGCAGCAAATCCATGGCCACATCCGCGCGGAGCTGATCGAGGGTGCGCGCCTCCTCCGGAGTCTTCAATGCCCGAGCGGCCCGATCGATGCGGGCATAGGCGGCGGTCGCCTTCTCGGTGGGTGCGTTGTTGACCGAAAGGTGGGTCACGCCGGTGTCCTGGTGATGCAGCACGAATCGCCGCTCGACCAGTTTCTGCTCGGTGCGGAGCGCGGCCCCTTCCGGATCGGCTTGCGCGGCCGCGTAGGTCGCTGCGCGGCGAACCTGCGTGGCGTTCCTTCCCTGCACTCGATCTTCGAGCGTCGCGTCGACGGCGCCTACGTGTTCTTGGGACAGCCAGGCCGTCGCGTCGGTGACCTTCATGGCGCGGTACAGGTCGAGTCTGCCGTCGTCCATGAGGTTCAACATGCGGGGAAGCCGGACGATCAGTGCGCTGGCCGCGGAAACGATGGCTCTGGCGCGGTGTTCCGTTATGGACAGGGCGAGTGCTACTTCCGAAGCCGCGCTGGGCGCCCGTCTCCGTCGCACGCTCAAATTTGCGATCGCTCTCAGCTGAACAGCTTGCAGCTTGGAGATCTCCGCGTCGGTGTCGCGGATGAGGTCGACGACTTGGTCGTCTTTCATACGCTGCAACGATTCCGGATCACATCGGACCGATCGCAGCATCATGGGGAGTCTGTCGTCACTGCCCGAGGGGTCGGTGGCAGGGACGAGCTTGTGGACTGGTTGTGAAGGTGCCATGAGTCCGACCGTACGACGGCTCGCAACGAAAGTCATCGAGATTCGCGGGAAAGGGTGGTGAAAGGGCGCGAACGGTCCGTTCGCGCCGTTCGCGGCTTGACGTAATAAGATTCATTCGGAATCGTCGCGTGCGTGGACGTCCGTGTCTGGGCGTACACGAGGCGAATTGAGCAGCTGAGAGTCCGAAGTGGACTGATTCGAGGTTGGTGGGTGGGTTAGAGCTTGAGTTTGAATCCCGTGTGGCTCGGTGTGAAACCAAGGCGCTCGTAGAAGCGATGTGCGTCGGTTCTGGAGGTATCCGACGTGAGCTGCACGAGTGCGCACCCGCGACGCCGTGACTCGGTGATCGCCCAATGCACGAGGTCGGCGCCGAGTCCGGAGCCGCGGTGGTCGGCGTGGATCCGTACGGCCTCGATCTGACCGCGAAGCGCCCCTCGCCGGGCCAGTCCGGGAATGATCGTCAGTTGCAGTGTCCCGACCGGTTGGTCGTTGTGCGTGACGACGACCAGCAATTGGTTGGGGTCCTTGACGATTTCATCGAAGGCACGCATGTAGGGATCGAGGTCGGTGGGATCGTCTCGGGTAGCACCTAACTGGTCGTCCGCCAGCATGCGCACGATCGCACCGATGTCCTCACGTCTTGCCTTGCGGATCACGTATTCGGTCACGGCGCCAGTATCACAGCGCGCGGGTGAACCCTTCATAGCTGTGCTCGAAACCGAAGCGTGCGTAGAACTCTCGTAGATCGCCACGGGTGAGGCCGGAATCCAGATGGACGCGCGTGCAGCTTCGTCGGCGGGCCTCGTTGATGCCCCAGGACAGAAGTGCGCTC
The DNA here is from genome assembly GCF_040648295.1 of Amycolatopsis sp. NPDC049159. NCBI lineage: Bacteria > Bacillati > Actinomycetota > Actinomycetes > Pseudonocardiales > Pseudonocardiaceae > Amycolatopsis > Amycolatopsis sp. NPDC049159. Next base: position 162,792 of record NZ_JBEZDL010000011.1, on the reverse strand, counting down.
GTCACGCCGCGCCGGGAAGCGCGGATGCCCTCGAGCAGGCCGCGGGCTGCTCCGTCCCACGAGAGCCCTCGAAGCACCGTCAGCTGGGCGGTGCCGACGATGCCGTTGTCGTCCTCGGCCACGACCAGCGTGACATGAGGGGTGTTCATGAGCTCACGGAGTGTGGCTGTCAGCTGCTCGCCCGGTGCACCGAACAGGCGCACGAGCGCCTCGATGTCCGTGGTGCGGGCGCGTCTGATGACATCCATTTCACCCAGTATGCAGGACGCCAGGCGACAGCTGACGCTGTTACGACGCAGCTACTCCCGGTGCTGCCCTACGCTATCGTCAAGCCACCGAGTAGTGCCGAACGCCGTCGACGATCTGCGTGTTCAGTTTTCCTTGCGATGCCAGCAGGTCGAGGTGAGCCGCTGTTTCCAGCACCGCGAGCATCTGGTTGAACGAGTCCATTTCGGACAGTTTGCGGTTCCGGCGGGTCCAGCCGACCCGGTGCGCGGCTTCGTTGGCGGTCGTGGCCCCGGCGGCGATCTGCGAGCCCATCGTCTCGAGACGCTGCCGATGATGTTCCAGCAGTTCGTCGACCCGTGTGTGCACGCTGTCGGACACAGGGCCATGCGCGGGCAGCAGCCGGCGGTCCGGCATCGCGCGAACCAGGCGGAGGGATTCGATGAAGTCGTTGAGCGGCAACTCGGCGGGTACGGGCTGAAACCCGATCGAGGGCGTGATGTGCGGCAGCACGTGGTCGCCGGAGAACAACAGTTCGGCGGTGTCGTCGATGAAGACCACGTGCCCGGCCGTGTGTCCGGGAGTGGCGACGACGTCGAAGTCGCGACCGGGCAGGATCGGCCGGCGGCCCGGTGTCAGCCATTCGTCGGGCGCTTCCCAGAGATCGGCCTCCGTGTGGCGCCGGTCGGTGCCGAATTCCCGGGCGAGCGCTTCGACGACTTCGCCTGCCCCGGCCTGGAACAAGAGGTCGACCTGGGCCTCCATGGGCAGGCGGTCGGGATTGCCCGATGCCTTGAGCGAGGGCTCCTCGTCCTGGCCGAGGGCGATCTTCGAGCCGAATTCACGGCGGAGGACCACCGCCTGCGAATAGTGGTCCCGGTGCACGTGGGTCACCAGGAATTCGCTTACGTCACCGAGTTCCGCGCCGATGCCGCCGAGGGCGTCCGCAAGCTGTTGCCGGGCCACGGTCAGCGCCCAGCCCGAGTCGACCAGGACCAGCTTCTCGCCATCGGTGACCGCGTAGACGTTGACCGCGCGCAGACCGTCGTTCGGCAGCGGCAGGGGGATCCGGTAGACACCGGCCGAGACCTCGTAGATCCCGGGCTCGGTCCAGTTCCTGTCGCTGTTTTCCGGCAACGGTTCCACGGTGACCTCCCGTCCCGGCGAGACTGCGGTGTCCCGGCCTTTCTTCACATTGAGCCGTGCCGGGCCCGCTGTCCACCTGGAGAAGATGAGACACCGGTCACTCGATCAGTCGGTGTCCTGCTTCAGCGCGGTGTCGATCGTGAGGGCTGCGGCGACGACCATGCTGGCGAGCGGATCCGGCAGCGGGTGGGGGATCTCCACGACGTAGTTGTCGGCTGTCGTGAAGGCGGCCTTGATGAAACCGCCCCACGTCTTGGTCACCCGGGCGACTTCGGTGCCGGCGTGGTCGCGGATCGAGAAGTTCCAGGCTCGCCAGTTTTCGGCGAAGATCCCGCCGACGGAGCGGCCGTCCACGACGAAGCCGAACCGGATCTTACCGAAGACGTTCTCCTGGACGATCTCGCCGATCGGGGTCTCGTCGGCCCGTGTGACCAGGAAGCGTGACTTGAACACCTTCGCGGGGCGGGTCACCTTCAGCACGGTGCTGTGGTTGGCGTCGCGGACCTCGAACTTGTGGGTCAGGAACTGGTCGTACTTGGTCAGGAGCCGGATGGCCTTCTTCAGCGTGCTCTGGCCGACTTCGACGACGCCGCCGAGGCGGTTGCCTTGCTGGTCGAAGACGCCGAACTCGTTGGCCATCTCGATCAGCTTGGCGCGCTGGTTGACCACCAGCACCGGCTCGGTGAACAGGGTCCCGCCGCCGTTGTGCGCCGCGCCGCGGCCGCGTGTCGCGCGGGCGACCTGGTTCTGGATCCGACCGGGGTCGTGGCCGCGTTCGATGTCCAGCTCGATCGGCGTCGAGTCGCTCGGTGGTGGGGGCGCCTGGTGAGCGGGCCGGGTGTTGGCGGTCCAGGCCTGGCCGTCCCACCATCGGTGCAGACGGGGGTCCCGCGCGTCGGGGTACCAGCCCGGCTGCGGTGGCGTACTCGTCATGGCCGGTCAGCCTATCCGCGCGGACCCGCTTGTGGCGGCGGTAAACGGAAATGCGGCGAATGTCCGCATCGACGCCGGCGGGCGAGGTGGCCCGGTCGGTGTCGTCGGCTGGTGGTCGACCAGAATGAGCGGTCGTGAGTGAGCGACTTTGGCCCCTGGGTGCCGCGACAGCGATCGGTTCGATGCCTGGTACCGATCCCGCGGAAGCGGCGGCGGTCGTGTTCGGCGAGCTGCCCGACTTCCCGCACCTACCCGAGCTGCCGGCCCGCGGTGTCGGGGCGGACATGCTCGGCCGGACCGCTGCGTTGCTGGTCGACCTGGCCGTCGACGTCGTCCCGAGCGGCTATCGCGTCGCGCCCCGGCCTGGTCACGAGCATCGCCGTGCGGTCGACCTGCTTCGCTGGGATCTCGACGCGGTCCAGGAGGTGCGCGAGAAGACCGGGGCCACCCCGCCGGTCTTCAAGGTCCAGCTCGCCGGGCCCTGGACGCTCGGTGCCGGGATCGAGCTGCCCAGGGGCCACCGGGTGCTCACCGACCACGGTGCCTTACGAGATTTCACGTCGTCCCTGCTGGACGGACTCGCAGTTCACGTCGCGGAGGTGCAGGCCAGGACGGGAGCGCCGGTGGTCGTCCAGTTCGACGAGCCGTCGTTGCCGACCGTGCTCGCCGGCGGGCTGTCGACGCCGTCCGGCTACGGGAACGTTTCCGCGGTGCCGGAGCCCGAGGCCCGTGACCTGCTCGCCACCGTGATCGAGGGCGCCCGGCGGATCACCGGCCGACCGGTGATCCTGCACTGTTGCGCCGGCAAGCCGCCGCTCGGTCTGCTGCGCGAAGCCGGGGCGGACGCGCTGGCCTTCGACCTGAACGCGCTCGATGGTGCGTCCGCCGCTTTCCTGGACGAGATCGGCGAGGTCTGGGACGGCGGGGCGACGCTGTTCATGGGAGCGGTCCCCACCACGGCACCTTCGTCTCCGATCAGCCTCAAGGACGTCGGCGAGCCCGCGTTCCGGCTGGCCGACCGGCTCGGCTTCAACCGCAGCGTCCTCGCGGAACGCGCCGTTCCCACACCCGCCTGCGGTCTCGCCGGTGCGACGCCGGACTGGATGCGCCGGGCCCTCGCGCTTACGCGCGATCTCGGCAAGGCCTTCGTGGAGCCGCCGGAGGGCTGGTGACGGATTCCGCTGACGTCCGCTTCGCCCGGCCAGTAGCGTGGCGGGGGTAGCCGACCTGACGAGGACCGTCCGCAACCATGCGCCTGTTTCGCCGCAAGAACGCCGTCGCCGACCCGCCCGACCCCCGTACCGCGTGGCCCGAGCAGCACGTGCCGGAGGACCCGGCTGCCGCCGCGGAGGCGTTCTGGCAGGGGTGGTTCGAGCTGCTCCCGCTGGTCAGCGCCGCTCTCGGCGAGGGTGAGCCGCACCGGGTGGAGCACGAGCTCTGCCAGCTGGTCGAGGCGCTGCACCCGCGGCTGCACTTCTCGCTCGAGCGTGGTCGTCAGGCGATCTACGCCCTGGTCGTGACCGGTCAGGAGGATCCGGAGATCCGGCCGTTCACCGATGCGTGGCGGGCCGCCGGGCCGCCGGACGACGCGATCTGGGAGTACCACGACTCGGTTCCGCCGGTGCCCGATCCGACCGAGGTCACGGTGAACCTCGGCGAGCGCCGGATCGCGCTGGCCGATGTCCGGGTCGTCGCGCAGGTGGACGAGGGCGAGCGCGTGGTCGACGTCGCCGTCTACCACCCGGGGTTCTCCGACCTCGACGACGTCACGCGGCGGACTATGACCTTCCTGCCCCTCGACGCCACATTGGGTGAACGTCTCGCCGCCGAACGACTACGGCGCGTCGAGACCGCGGAGGTCGAGCCGGCCGGTGCGATCACCCTTCTGGAGCTCCGTGAACTGGTCCGCGGGCTGGCCAGCGGGCCCGACGAAAATGTCGGTGCCCCCGGCTAGGCTCACCACCCGTGAGCAGCACCGAACTCCCCCAGGACCAGATCGCGGCGGTCGACGCTCCGGTCGCCGCCGAGGACGTCACCGACGTCCCGGCCGATGTGCGTGAGCGGCACAGCGCCCTCGCCGAGGAACTGCGGAACCACCAGTTCCGCTACTACGTCCTGGACTCGCCGATCATCTCCGACGGGCAGTTCGACGAGCTCCTGGGCGAGCTCCAGCAGCTCGAGGAAGCGCACCCGGCGCTGGTCACGCCCGAGTCGCCGAGCCAGCGGGTCGGGGGCACTTTCTCGACCGAATTCACCGCGTACGACCACCTCGAGCGCATGCTCAGCCTGGACAACGTGTTCGACCGGGACGAGTTCCTCGCCTGGGTGGAGCGCGTCGAGAAGGAGGTCGGGCGCACCGAGTTCCTCGCCGAGCTGAAGATCGACGGCCTGGCGATCAACCTCTTGTACGAAAACGGCCACCTCACCCGCGCGCTCACCCGGGGTGACGGCCGGACCGGCGAGGACGTCACGCTCAACGTCCGCACGCTCGACCAGGTACCGGAGACGCTGACCGGCTCCGACCAGTTCCCGGTGCCCGCGCTGGTCGAGGTGCGCGGCGAGGTCTACTTCCGCGTCGAGGACTTCCTCGAGCTGAACGCGAAGATGGTCGAAGCGGGGAAGCCGCCGTACGCGAATCCGCGCAACACCGCGGCCGGCTCGCTGCGGCAGAAGGACCCCAAGATCACCCGGGAGCGGCGCCTGCGGCTGATCTGCCACGGGCTCGGCAAGCGCGAGGGCTTCGAGCCCCAGCGCCAGTCGGAGGCGTACGACGCGCTGGCGGCGTGGGGGCTGCCGGTGTCGCCGCACAGCAAGGTCCTGTCGACGGCCGACGAGCTCACCGAGCACATCGTCTACTGGGGCGAGCACCGGCATGACGCCGAGCACGAGATCGACGGCGTCGTCATCAAAGTCGACCAGGTGACGTTGCAGCGGCGGCTGGGCACGACGTCGCGCGCACCGCGGTGGGCGATCGCCTACAAGTACCCGCCGGAAGAGGCCATCACCACGCTGCTGGACATCCAGGTCGGCGTCGGGCGCACCGGGCGGGTGACGCCGTTCGCGGTCACCGAGCCGGTCAAGGTCGCCGGGTCGACCGTGGCCAGGGCCACGCTTCACAACGCGGAAGAGGTCAAGCGCAAGGGCGTGCTGATCGGCGACCGGATCGTCATCCGGAAGGCCGGCGATGTCATCCCCGAGGTCCTCGGGCCGGTGGTGGACGCGCGCACGGGCGACGAGCGCGAGTTCGTCATGCCCACCCACTGCCCGGAATGCGGTACCGAGCTCGCCTACCAGAAGGAGGGCGACAAGGACATCCGCTGCCCGAACACGCGGTTCTGTCCCGCGCAGCTGCGGGAGCGGCTCTTCCACCTGGCCGGGCGCGGCGCGTTCGACATCGAGGTCCTCGGGTACGAGGCGGCGGTCGCCCTGCTCGACGCGCGCGTGGTCGCCGACGAGGGCGATGTCTTCGATTTGAACGAAGAGAGCCTCGCCGAGGTGGAGCTGTTCCGCACGAAGGCCGGCGAGTTGTCGGCAAACGCGCGAAAGCTGATCCTCAACCTCGACGCGGCGAAGGACCGGCCGCTGTGGAAGGTGCTGGTCGCGTTGTCGATCCGGCACGTCGGGCCGACCGCGGCGCAGGCGCTGGCCCGCGAGTTCGGCTCGATCGAGCGGATCGAGCAGGCCACCGAGGAAGAGCTCGCCGACGTCGACGGCGTCGGCCCGACCATCGCCCGCGCGACGCGGGAGTGGTTCGAGGTGGGCTGGCACTGCGAGATCGTCGAAAAATGGCGACGCGCCGGCGTGCGGATGGAAGAGGAGCGCGACGAGTCGATCCCGCGCAACCTCGAAGGGCTGTCGATCGTGGTGACGGGCTCGCTCGACGGCTTCTCCCGCGACGAAGCCAAAGAGGTCATCATGGCGCGCGGTGGCAAGGCCGCCGGGTCGGTTTCGAAGAAGACCGCGTTCGTCGTCGTCGGCGACGCGCCTGGTTCGAAGTACGACAAGGCCGTGCAGCTCAAGGTGCCGGTGCTCGACGAAGCCGGCTTCCGCGTCCTTCTGGAGCGGGGGCCCGAGGCGGCGCAGGAGGTGGCGCTGCCGGCCGGTGACGAGGCCGAGAAGACCGACGAGTCCGGGGAGGCGGATGGGTGACGTCGAGATCCGGCCGCCGCGGCCCGAGGAGTACGCCGCGGCGGGCGAGGTCACGGTGCGGGCGTACGACGTCGATGGTCACCTGGGCGGTGACGTCGGGTACGACGCCGTGTTGCGTGACGTGGCGCGGCGGGCCGAGCAGGCCGAGGTTCTCGTCGCCGTCGACGGCGTGGGGGATGTGCTCGGGACCGTGACCGTCGTGCTGCCGGGGTCGGGGTTCGCCGAAATTTCACGTTCCGGCGAGCTGGAGTTCCGGATGCTGGCGGTGGCGCCGTCGGCACGGGGACGGGGCATCGGTGAGGCGTTGACCAGGGCCGTGCTCGACCGCGCTCGGGCGCTGGGCGTTCCGCGGGTCGTGCTGAGCAGCCTCGAGGGCATGCGCAGCGCGCATCGGCTCTACGAGCGGCTCGGGTTCGCGCGCCTGCCGGAGCGGGACTGGCGGCCGTTCCCGCACATCAGCCTGATCGCCTACGAAATCGACGTTTGACCTGGGGCTGGTCGAAAAAGGGACGAGCCCGCGTGGGCTCGTCCCCTGATCGATCCGCTCCGCGGGTCAGCCGTCGAGGACGACCGCGACGATGCCCGCGAGGTGGGCGAGCCGGGCGACTTCGGCAGCGCGGAAGGCGGGGCCGCCTGGGCGGGCGACCAGCAGTGCCTTGCCCGGCTTGCCGAGCGGCGTGGCGGCCAGCTCGGTGCCGAGCTCCTTCCACGTCTCCGGGATCCAGGCCTCTTCGCCGTCGAGGACCGTCGCGCGCTCCAGCGGGAGCCAGGGTAGGTCGGTGATCGGCGTCTCCGGGGCGGCGCTCGACGACGCCAGCCGGACCGCGCCGGTTTCGGCGTGCTCGACGATCATCGCCCAGCCCGCGCGCACGATGCGGGGCACGCCCTCGGCCAGGATGTCCAGCCCCGACTTCGGCTGGGCGGCGATCTCTTCGACCAGTTCGAGCTCACGATGGGTGTCCAGGACACCCGCGTAGGGCCGGACCGCGTCCACCTCGACGCCTTCGACACTTTCCGCCGCCGTGATCAGCGCGTCGGGCAACCGGCCCGATGGCAGCTCGACGACCAAGTCGTCCACGGCCACACCGGTGCCGCGCTCGACGACGTCCACGCTGAGGATGTCGGCGCCTACCGTGCCGAGCGCCGTGGCGACCGCGCCGAGGGTCCCGGGGCTGTCCGGAAGGAGGACCCGGATCAGGAACGACACCACGCGCCCCTCTCGCCTATGGCGTCCCAGCCTTGCCGTGGGACGCTCGATGCCGGTCGCCGATTGTGACAGACCCGCCCGGCTCGCGGGACCTGCTGTCCGGCGGGCGGGACGCGAGCGTCGCCGGACGGCACCCGGCCTGCGCCTGGCGTAACCCAGTCGAGTCCGCCCACGCCGTCACCATAGACTTGCAGCTTCCGAGACAACCCGCACAGCACAACCCGGGAGTCACCCGCGTGCCCAACATTTCCCGAGACGAGGTCGCGCACCTCGCGAAGCTGGCCAGGCTGGCCGTGACCGACGACGAGATCGACGTCTTCGCCGGCCAGCTCGACCAGATCCTGGACTCGGTGGCCAAGGTGAGCGAGGTCGCCGCCGCCGATGTGCCGCCGACGTCGCACGCCGTGCCGCTGACGAACGTCTTCCGGCAGGACGTCGTCCGTCCCGGGCTCACGCAGCAGCAGGCGCTGGCCGGTGCGCCGGCCGCCGAGGACGGGCGTTTCCGGGTTCCGCGGATTCTGGGGGAAGAGCAGTGACCGAGCTCATCAAGCTGACCGCCGCGGAGCTGGCGGACAAGATCCACACGCGCGAGGTGTCCGCGGTCGAGGTCACGCAGGCCCACCTGGACCGGATCGCCGAGGTCGACGACCACGTCCACGCGTTCCTGCACGTCGACACCGACGGTGCGCTCGCCGCGGCCAAGGCCGTCGACGAGGGCATCGCCGGGGGCAACGCGCCCGCGTCGGCGCTGGCCGGCGTGCCGCTCGCGCTGAAGGATGTCCTCACCACCGAGGGCATCCCGACGACCTGTGGTTCGAAAACGCTCGAAGGCTGGATCCCGCCGTACGACGCGACCGTGACGCGCAAGCTGCGCGAGGCCGGCGTCGTCATCCTCGGCAAGACCAACATGGACGAGTTCGCCATGGGGTCGTCGACGGAGAACTCGGCTTACGGCCCGACGCACAACCCGTGGGACCACGCCCGCATCCCGGGCGGGTCGGGCGGTGGCTCGTCGGCGTCGATCGCGGCCTTCGAAGCGGCCATCGCGATCGGCACCGACACCGGTGGCTCGATCCGGCAGCCGGGGTCCGTGACCGGCACGGTCGGGGTCAAGCCGACCTACGGCGGCGTGTCGCGCTACGGCCTGGTCGCTTTTTCGTCATCGCTCGACCAGGCCGGGCCCTGCGCGCGGACGGTGCTCGACGCCGCCCTGCTGCACGAGGTCATCGCCGGGCACGACCCGCTGGACGCGACCTCCATCGACGCGCCGGTGCCGCCGGTCGTCGCCGCGGCCCGGCAGGGCATGACCGGTGACCTCAAGGGCGTCAAGGTCGGCGTCGTGAAGGAGTTCGGTGGCGAGGGCTACCAGCCGGGTGTGGAGCGGTCGTTCCAGGCCGCGGTCGAACAGTTGCGGGCGCTGGGTGCCGAGGTCGTCGAGGTCTCTTGTCCGCATTTCGTCTACGCGCTGCCCGCTTACTACCTGATCGCGCCGAGCGAGTGCTCGTCGAACCTCGCGCGGTTCGACGCCATGCGCTACGGCCTGCGCGTCGCCGACGACGGCACGCACAGCGCCGAAGAGGTCATGTCGCTCACCCGTGAGAAGGGCTTCGGCGCCGAGGTCAAGCGGCGGATCATGCTGGGCACCTACGCGTTGTCGTCCGGCTACTACGACGCCTACTACGGCTCGGCGCAGAAGGTGCGCACGCTGATCACGCGTGACTTCGCGGCCGCCTTCGAAAAGGTCGATGTCCTCGTTTCGCCCACGACGCCGACCACGGCGTTCAAGATCGGCGAGCGCGTGGACGACCCGATGGCGATGTACCTCGCCGACCTGTGCACGATCCCGTCGAACCTCGCCGGCAACGCCGCGATGAGCGTGCCGAGCGGGCTGTCCGACGAGGACGGCCTGCCGGTCGGCCTGCAGATCATGGCCCCGGCGCTCGCCGACGACCGGCTCTACCGAGTCGGCGCAGCCTACGAGGCCGCTCGCGACGCCGCCGCCGGCGGGGCGCTCATCCACAAGGTCCCGGAGCTGGGAGGAACCAAGTGACTGCCGTGGCCGAGCTGATGGACTACGCCGACGTCATCGAACGCTTCAACCCCGTGCTCGGGCTCGAAGTGCACGTCGAGCTCAACACGAACACGAAGATGTTCTGCGGCTGCGCCAACGAGTTCGGCGGCGAGCCGAACACGAAGGTGTGCCCGACCTGCCTGGGCCTGCCCGGCGCGCTGCCGGTCGTCAACGGCAAGGCCGTCGAGGGCGCGATCCGGATCGGGCTCGCGCTGAACTGCGAGATCGCCGAGTGGTGCCGGTTCGCCCGGAAGAACTACTTCTACCCGGACATGCCGAAGAACTTTCAGACGTCGCAGTACGACGAGCCGATCGCCTTCAACGGCTACCTCGACGTCACGCTCGACGACGGCGAGGTCGTGCGCGTGGAGATCGAGCGTGCGCACATGGAGGAAGACACCGGCAAGTCGCTGCACGTCGGCGGGGCCACCGGCCGCATCCACGGTGCCGAGCACTCGCTGCTCGACTACAACCGGGCCGGCGTTCCGCTGATCGAAATCGTGACGAAACCGATCGAGGGCACCGGTGAGCGGGCTCCCGAGGTCGCGCGGGCGTACGTGAGCGCGTTGCGTGACCTGCTTCGCGCGCTCGACGTGTCGGACGTCCGCATGGACCAGGGCTCGCTGCGGTGCGACGCAAACGTTTCGCTCATGGCGAAGGACGCGACCGAATTCGGTACGCGCACCGAGACGAAGAACGTCAACTCGCTGCGGAGCGTCGAACGGGCCGTTCGCTACGAGATGACCCGGCAGGCGGCCATCCTCGCCGAGGGCGGTTCGATCAAGCAGGAGACGCGGCACTTCCAGGAGGCCGACGGCACGACGTCGGCGGGCCGGACGAAGGAGACCGCGGAGGACTACCGGTACTTCCCGGAGCCCGACCTGGTCCCGATCGCGCCGTCGCGCGAGTGGGTCGAGGAGCTGCGCGGCACGCTGCCGGAGATGCCCTCGGAGCGGCGGAAGCGGATCCAGCAGGAATGGTCACTTTCCGACGAAGCCCTGCGTGACCTGCTGAACGTCGGCGCGGTCGACCTCGTCGCGGCCACCGTCGAGGCCGGTGCGTCGCCGGACGAGGCGCGCGGCTGGTGGGTCAACACGCTGGCGCAGGAGGCGAACAGCCGCGAGGTCGAGCTGGCCGACCTGCCGATCACGCCGAAGCAGCTGGCGGAGGTCATCGGGCTGGTTTCGTCCGGTGAGCTGACGAACAAGCTCGCCAAGGAGGTCGTCCAGGGCGTGCTCGCCGGTGAAGGCGAGCCGCGTGAGGTCGTCGAGAAGCGCGGGCTGAAGGTCGTTTCGGACGACTCGGCCCTGCTCGCGGCGATCGACGAGGCCCTGGCGGCGCAGCCGGACGTCGCCGAGAAGATCCGCGGCGGCAAGGTCGCCGCGGCGGGCGCGATCGTCGGCGCGGTCATGAAGGCGACCAAGGGGCAGGCCGACGCGAAGCGGGTCCGGGAACTGATCATCGAGCGCGTCGGCTCCTGACCGTTTTCATGACATCGCCGTTTTCCGTCAAAAGCGTCACCTGGCGCGAGTGGCTCGGCCTGGCGGCCGGGCTGCTCGCGCTGGGGTCGACGTTTCTGCCGTGGACCACGCTGGACACGAACAAGCCGGACATCGAGGCCGTGCTGGCGCAGCTGCCGCACAGCGACGTCGTCCGGAACGCGTGGAACTCGAGCTTCTTCGCCTGGTGCCCGCCGCTGCCGTTGCTGCTGGCCGGGCTGGTCGTGGTCGTTTTCGGGCGAATCCGGAAAGTGCGGGTCGGTGGCCTGCCGCACCTGTGGCTGGTGGTCGCCGCGGCGTCGCTGCTGCTGATGGTGCTCGGCTGGTTCACGCTCGACTGGGAGTTCGACGCCGACCAGCGGGGCATCTTCGACGTCGCCGGGATCGCGATCGAACCCGGCTTCGGGCGGTTCCTCGGGCTGTTCGCGGCGCTTGTTTCGGTTGTTGTCGCTTTCTTGGACATCCGCGCGGTGCGCGCCGAGAGCTGGCAGCCGCGGAAGCGTGAACCCAAGAGCAAGTCTCGCTGACCGACGGCGCCGGAGTGAGTCGGCGTTCGGTGGAACCGCGGCCGTTCGAGGCGGCAGGGGCGGGGTGTCGAGGCTGACTGTCCCGGGGCTCCGCGATGGAAGCCCCGGTAAGTGGCCGGGTCTCGGCGTCGACGGCGTGAAGCCTTGGTGGCGTTGAAGTCGTGTTGCCAGCTGCTGTCGTCAGGGCTGTCGTCCGTTCCGGTTGACCACCCTGGGTGACAACGTTGACATCCTCGTCGGCCGTTGCGTGAGAAAGCGCTTTCTGGAACGGTCGGCAGGAGCGGCCCGGCTGGGCGGGGACGGCCCGCTGGGAGGCGTGTCACCGAGGAGGGAGACCTGGGTTGACTCACGGAAAGCGCTTACGGGTCGCCGTTGTCGGCGCTGGGGGGATCGCGGACAGCCATCGGAGCGCCTTCGAGGCGCACCGCGACGACGTCGAGATCGTGGCCGCCGCCGATGTCGATGAAGCCCGGGCCGTCGCGTTCTGTGCCGCGGCCGGCGACGCCAAGCCCTACGGCGATCTTGACACCCTGCTCGCCGAGCAGGAACCCGATCTCGTCTCGATCTGCACGCCGCCCGGGTTGCACGTCGAGCAGACTGTGAAAGCCCTTGCCGGCGGCGCCTGGGTCTGGTGTGAGAAGCCGCCGTGCCGGTCGCTCGCCGAGTACGACGAGATGGCCGCCGCCGAACGGGACGGCGGGCCGTACGTTTCGTTCGTTTACCAGCAACGGTCCGGATCGGGTGCCGCGCACTTCCGGAACCTGCTCGACGCGGGGGAGCTCGGACGGCCGCTCGTCGCGCACTGCCAGACCACCTGGTACCGCGACGGCGCCTACTACGCGGTGCCGTGGCGCGGGCGCTGGGACTCCGAGGGCGGCGGGCCCGCCATGGGCCACGGCATCCACCAGATGGACCTCCTGCTCCACCTGCTCGGCGACTGGGCCGAGGTGCGCGCGATGACCGCGCGGCTGGTGCACGACGTCGAGACCGAGGACGTCTCCACCGCGCTCGTCCGGTTCGAGTCGGGGGCGCTCGCGACCGTCGTCAACAGCGTCCTTTCACCGGACGAGGTGAGCCGGATCCGGGTCGACTGCGAAAACGCCACCGTCGAGCTCACCCACCTCTACGGCCACAGCGGCAAAGACTGGCGCTACACGCCGGCCCCGCACGTTGCCGAAAAAGCGACGAAGCGCTGGACGCCGTCCGAGGACGTGGCCAGCTCGCACGCCGCCGCGTTCGCGCCCGTGCTCGCCGCCTACCGGGCCGGGCGGCGGCCGCCGTGCAGCGGGGCTGACGGGCGGCGGGTGCTGGAGTTCGTCGCGGCTTTGTACAAGTCCGCGGCCACCGGGGCCGGGGTGCGGCGCGGGGAGATCGTCGCCGGTGATGCCTTCCACCGGTCCATGGCGGGAGCGGGGGCGTGAGCGCGGCGATCACCGTCACGCACCGGCACGGCGAGCGCGTGACCGTCGAGGCCGGCGGCGTCCAGCTGATGTCCTATGTGTACAAGCCCGACCCGGTGGCCTTCGAATCGCGCAAGCCCTACACCCACCCGCTGCGGACCCTCGGCGGCCGCGGCGTGAGCGGGTACCGGCCCGCCGACCACCGGTGGCACAAGGGCCTGCAGATGACGTCCAGCCACCTGTCCGGGCAGAACTTCTGGGGCGGCCACACCTACGTTCCCGGTGATCGGTACCAGGACCTGCCCGACCGCATCGGCTCCATGCGGCACGACGACTTCGCCGCCTTCTCCGTCGGCCGCGACCGGCTCGGGTTCACCGAACGGCTCACCTGGGTCGCCAACGGCGGTGACGAGTGGGCGCGGGAGCGGCGCGAGCTCGTCGTCCACTCGGTCGAGCCGGACGAAGGGGCCTGGGCGCTCGACTGGGGGATCGAGCTGACCAACGTCCGCGACACCCCGCTCGAGTTCGGCAGCCCGACGACCGCCGGCCGGGAGCTGGCCGGGTACACCGGGCTGCACTGGCGGGGCCCGCGCGACTTCAGCGGCGGGCGCGTCCTCGGGCCCGGTGAGCTCGGCGGCGACGACATGATGGGCGCGCAGGCGCCGTGGCTGGCGTTCGTCGGCGAGCACGACGACGTCGACGCGCATTCGACGCTGGTCTTCGCGCATTCGCCGGAAAACGACCAGGCGATCCACGAGTCGCACTGGTTCGTCCGCTCTCGGGAGACGCCGATGGTCGCGTTCTCGTGGGCGTTTTTCGACGAGTTCGTGCTGGAGCCGGGGGAGAGCTTCACCTACCGCTACCGGATCGTCGTCGCGGATGGGGCGTGGGATCGCGATCGGGTGACCCGCTACCTCGATCGGCACGGGTGGTCATGAACGCGTTCCCACTTCCAGGTGGAATCGGGGTCTCACACCTGCGCGCCTACGACTGGGCGGCGGAGGATGGGGCGTGCGGCGGGAGCCCGCACCTGCACCTCGCCTGCACCGAGGCGTACGTCGTCACGGGCGGGCGCGGGGCGGTCCAGACGTTGAGCGCCGGCGGCTACGACGAGACACCGCTGGAGCCCGGGGTGATCGCGTGGTTCGCGCCGGGAACCGTGCACCGGATGGTCCAGGAAGACGGGCTGTGCGTCACGGTGCTGATGCAGAACAGCGGGCTGCCCGAGGTGGGGGACGCGGTCTTCACCTTCCCACCCGACGTGCTCGCCGATCCGGCCGCTTACGCCTGCGCGGCAGCGTTGCCGAAAACCGACCAGGCCGCTCGGCAACGCCGTGACCTGGCGATTCGCGGCTACCTGCCGCTGCGGGCGGCCCTGCGGGACGGCGACGCGGAGCCGCTGCGGCAGTTCCACCGGGCGGCCGTCGCGCTCGTTTCGCCGAAAATCGGCGACTGGGTTCCGCGCTGGCGGGCCGGGGCGTTGCGGGCCGCCGAGCTGACCGGGGCGCACCTGCAGGCGCTCGCCCGCGGCGACGGGAGCCACCTCGAGCAGTCCGGGGTCCGGGTCGCGGTCCCTTCGAACCCGGACGGCTACGGCATGTGCGGACGTCGCGCGGAATACGACATCGACCAGGAAGGCCGGCAGTGATGAACCAGCCCAGTATCGGAGTGCTGCTCAACGGGGTGACCGGCCGGATGGGCTACCGGCAGCACCTGCTCCGGTCGGTCTTGTCGATTCGCGACCAGGGCGGCGTCGCGCTGCCGGACGGCAGCCGCGTGCAGCTCGAGCCGATCCTCGCCGGCCGCAACGCCGCGAAGCTGAAGGACATCGCCGGCCGGCACGGGCTGACCGCGTGGACCACCGATCCGGACTCCGCGCTGGCCGACGTCGGCATTTACTTCGACGCGCAGCTGACGTCGGCGCGGGAGCCGTCGGTGCGGGCGGCGATCGCCGCGGGCAAGCACGTCTACGCCGAAAAGCCCCTTGCCGAAAAACTGACATCGGCGCTGGAGCTGGCCGGGCTCGCGCGGGACGCCGGGATCTGCCACGGCGTCGTGCACGACAAGCTGTTCCTGCCCGGCCTGCGGAAGCTGCGGCGGCTGGTCGACGGCGGGTTCTTCGGGCGGATCCTGTCGGTGCGCGGCGAGTTCGGCTACTGGGTGTTCGAGGGCGACTGGCAGGAGGCGCAGCGCCCGAGCTGGAACTACCGCGCCGAGGACGGCGGCGGGATCGTGCTCGACATGTTCTGCCACTGGAACTACGTCCTCGAGAACCTCTTCGGCCGCGTCGAGGCCGTGACCGCGAAAGCGACAACGCACATCCCGCGCAGGTGGGACGAGCAGGGCGACGCCTACGCGGCGACGGCCGACGACGCCGCGTACGGGATCTTCGAGCTGGAGTCCGGGGTCGTCGCGCAGATCAACTCGTCGTGGTCGACGCGGGTGTTCCGGGACGAGCTCGTCGAGTTCCAGGTCGACGGCACCGAGGGCAGCGCTGTCGCCGGGCTGCGGCGGTGCCGGGTGCAGCACCGCTCCGCGACGCCGAAGCCGGTGTGGAACCCCGACCTGCCGGCGACCGAGGCGTTCCGCGACCAGTGGCAGGAGGTCCCGGACAACACCGAGTTCGACAACGGCTTCAAGGCGCAGTGGGAGGAGTTCGTCCGGGACGTGGTCGCCGGGCGGCAACACCGCTACGACTTCTTCTCCGCGGCTCGCGGGCTCCAGCTCGCCGAAGCCGGGTTGACGTCGTCGGCCGAAGGGCGGCGGGTGGAGCTGAAGCCGCTGAGCTGACGTCGTCGGCGGAGGGACGGCGGGGCGGCGGGGCGGAGCTAAGCCCTGGACCCGGCGAACCCGGGGCGCTTCGAGGACGCGGTGGAGGGAGGAGTTGCCGCCGGCGTGGTCGACCAGCACGCGGAGGCCTGCCTCGTGCAGGGCGCTGCTCAGCGCGCGGACGCGCCGTGCGGCAGCCAGGACGGTCACCGGACTCCGGCACGACGGACGCCGTGAAGCCCATACTGCTCTCGCCATTCGGCGACCACGTCCGGCGTGACCCGGTAAAGCGGGCTGTCGTGCAGGTGCAGCCGGTCAGTCTTTGCCGTTGCCGCCGCCGGAGGTCGCCGGGGTGATCAGGACGACGCGGTCGTCACTCGAGACCGGGGCGCCGCCGTCCTTGTTGACCGTGCCGGCCACCGCGAGCTGGGGGTTGATCATGCTCATCCCGGCGAGGCGCCCGTACGTCACCGGCGGTTTGCCGGTCTTGCCGTCGAGGCTGATCGTCGGCTTGCCGCTGACCGCGCCCTCCGGGGTCACCGGGAGGTTCTGCAGGTTGCCGGCCAGGGACGTGCCGACCGAGATCGAGCCGTTGGCGTCGACGAAGTCGGCGCAGCCCGCGACGCCCGGCTTGTCCGGCCACGTCCACGCCGGCGCCGTCAGCGGCTGCCCGGCCTGCAGCCGGTAGAGGGCGTCCTTGTCGGCGAGCCGGTCGGTGACCCAGACGCGGCCGCCGTCGGCCGAGGCGCACAGGCCGCCCGGGTCGTGCAGGCCGGCCGCCACGGTCAGGGCGCCGTTCGGGTTGCCCGCCGCGGCCTTGCCCGACGTGTCGATGCGCAGCACCTTCCCGGCGAGGGAGTTCGGGTCGGCGGCGGCGTTCGGGTTGCCCGCGTCGCCCGTCGCGACCAGCAGCGCGCCGCGGTTGTCGGTCGCGATCGCGCCGCGGTTGCCGGACGCGCCCTTCGGGATGCCGGTGAGCACCGGCTTCGCGGCCTGGCCCTTCGCGAAGCGCACGACGCGGTTGTCCGTCGCCGTGGTCACGTAAGCGAACACCAGCTGGTCTTCGACGTACGACGGCGAGAGCGCGAGCCCGGTCAGGCCGCCGTCGCCGGCCGCCTGGACGTCGAGCTTCGCGAAGTCCGTCGCGTCCTTGCCCGCGGTCGCGAGCTGCACGCGGCCGCTCTTGCGTTCGCCCGCGAGCGCGCTCGGCGTCGAGCCGTCGCCCGGCAGGCCGGCGACCGCCGCGACGGTGTCCAGGCAGGTCGAGATGACCGACGGGTCGAAGTCCTTGCAGCCCTGGGGCGGCGGCACCGGCGTGGCGGACTGGCCGGGGCGCGCCTGCTTGCCGTCGCCGCCGGAGTCCGCGCCGGGGCCCTGGACCTGGGGCGGCGATTCGGGGCTCGGGACGGGCGCGGGGCTGAACGACTGACCGGCCGCGGTGTCGTCGAACCGCGCGCAGCCGGCGGGCAGCAAGACGCCGCAGGCCAGGATCGCCAGCAGGGCCGACCGGTACCGAGTGCGCATGATCCCCCAGCCTAGGGGCCGCCGCGTGAACCATGGGTGAGTACTCCTGGATTACGTTGGGATCATGACGCTGACCGTGCTGGTGCCCGACGACGAGGGCATGTCCGTGCTCGCCGAGGTCCCGCGGGTCCTGCCCGTGCGCTACCAGTGGGGCGAGCCCGTGCCGCCGGAGGCCGCGAAGGCCGAAGTGCTCATCCCGGGCAAGCACCCGCCGGGTGAGGAGCTGTGGCGCACGCTGCCGAACCTCAAGCTGATCCAGCTGCTGTCCGCCGGCGCCGAGGACTGGGTCGGGAAGGTGCCCGACGGCGTCCTGCTCTCCACCTGCCGCGGCGCGCACGGCGGGAGCACCGCCGAGTGGGTCGTCGCGGTGCTGCTGTCGATGTACCGGAAGCTGGACGTCTTCGCGACGGCGCAGCGCGAAGGCCGCTGGGAGCGGCAGACGGCCGACACGCTGCAGGGCAAGCGCGTGCTCGTCATCGGCGCCGGCGACCTCGGACGGCACCTGCGGCGCCGGCTCGAGCCGTTCGACGCGCGGTGCACGATGGTCGGGATGACCGCGCGGGAGGGTGTGCACGGGGTGCACGAGCTGCCCGCGTTGCTCCCCCTGCACGACGCCGTGGTGCTGATGGTGCCGCTTACCTCGCGCACCCGCGGGATGGTCGACGCGGGGTTCCTGGCCGAGATGCGGGACGGGGCCGTGCTGGTCAACGTCTCGCGGGGCGCCGTCGTGGACACCGGTGCCCTGGTCGCCGAATTGACCACGGGACGGCTGCGCGCCGCGCTCGACGTCACCGATCCCGAGCCGCCGCCGTCCGGGCACCCGCTGTGGACGGTGCCGGGGCTGCTGCTCACGCCGCACATCGGCGGGTCGGTGCGCGGGGTGCGGGGGCGGTCGTACGCGGTCGCGGCGGCGGAAATCGCCCGGTACGCCGGTGGCGAGCTGCCGGACAACCTCGTGCACGGCGAGTACTGAGCGCGGCGGCTCGCCAGGCCCGGGTGGATCCCCTACCCTTCGCGCGTGAGCAGTGGAGACGATTTTTCGCAGCAGCCCACCAGCCTCCTGTCCGGCGTCGAGGACGACGGGGGTGACGACACCCCGCGCCAGGGCGGGCTCGGTCTCGGCCTGCTGATCCTGCGGCTGGCGCTCGGCGTGACCATGGGCGCGCACGGCCTGCAGCACCTGTTCGGCCTGTTCGGCGGGCCGGGCATCGGCGGGTTCGCGCGGGTGCTGGAGACGTTCGGCTACCACAAGCAGACGACGCTGCTGTCGTGGATCACGGGGATCGCCGAGGTCGGCGGCGGTGTGCTGGTGATCGTCGGGCTGTTCACGCCGCTCGCGGCGGCGGCGCTGCTCGGGGTGGCGGCGAACGCGGTGTACGCCAAGTTCCACGGCGGGTTCTTCGAGCAGCAGGGGCAGGGGTTCGAGTTCGAGCTGGTGCTGGGGGCGGCCGCGCTGAGCCTGCTGTTCACCGGGGCCGGGCCGATTTCGCTGGAGCGGAACACGCCGTGGCGGAAGCGGCCGCTGCCGCTGGGGCTGGTGTCGCTGCTGCTGGCCGCCGCGGCGGCCGTGGTGGTCATCGTTTTGACGCGGTAGGCGTCCCGGAACGCCTCAAGCGGTACCTACCCGAGGTGGTGGTTCCAGCTCGACTGACCACCTCCTCGTCCACGTTCGTCTGCGAACGGCCGTTGCTGCCGCGGATCCGTGTCATCCGGTTTCGAGGCGCCGCCGGCTTGGTCTGGCTCCTGGTCTCAGCGAGAACAGGTTCGGCGATTTCGGCTCGGTGCTCGGCTGCGCGTCCCGATTTCCGGGCATCGACGGCTTGCCGGACGGCCACGAGCACGGCGACGAGTGCGGTACCCGCGGCTACGGTCGCGACCATCCGCTCGCCGGACACCGCAACTTCTGTCGCAGTCCTGCCAACTCGGCGAAGCGAATGCCACGATGGCCGCCTCAGCGGGTGAGGCGGCCATCGGCTGGTCCTACTTGTTCACGTCGCGGACCGCGCCCGTGTCCGCCGACGTCGCCATCCGGGCGTACGCGCGCAACGCCGCCGTCACCGGGCGCTGGCGGTCCTTCGGCTGCCACGGCCGCTCGGACGCCTCCATCTTCGAGCGGCGCTCCGCCAGGATCTCCGCGTCCACCAGCAGCTCCAGCCGGCGCTCGTGGATGTCCAGCAGGATCCGGTCGCCGTTCTCCACCAGGCCGATCAGGCCGCCCGCCGCCGCCTCCGGGGAGATGTGGCCGACCGAGATGCCCGACGAGCCGCCCGAGAAGCGGCCGTCCGTGATCAACGCGCACTTCTTGCCGAGGCCCGAACCCTTCAGGAACGCCGTCGGGTGCAGCATCTCCTGCATGCCCGGGCCGCCCGCCGGGCCTTCGTAGCGGATCACCAGGACCTCGCCCGGCTGGATCTCCTTCTTGAGGATCGCCGAGACCGCTTCCTCCTGGCTCTCCAGGACCCGGGCCGGGCCCTCGAAGTGCCAGAGGTCCTCGTCGATGCCCGCGGCCTTGATCACCGCGCCGTTCTCCGCCAGGTTGCCGCGCAGGATGGCCAGGCCACCGTCCTTCGTGTACGCGTGCTCGACGTCGCGGATGCAGCCGCCCGCCGCGTCCGTGTCCAGGGACGACCAGCGGTTCTCCGTCGAGAACGCCTGCGTCGTGCGGACGCCGCCCGGGGCCGCGTGGAACAGCTCGAGCGCGACCGGAGACGGCGACGAGGCCCGGATGTCCCAGGTCGAGAGCCAGGAGTCGATGTCGGGGGAGTGGACCGACCAGACGTCGGTGTTCAGCAGGCCGCCGCGGTACAGCTCGCCGAGGATCGCCGGGATGCCGCCGGCGCGGTGGACGTCTTCCATGTGGTAATCGGAGTTCGGCGCCACCTTCGACAGGCACGGCACCCGGCGGCCGATCGCGTCGATGTCGGCGATCGTGAAGTCGACCTCGCCCTCCTGCGCGGCGGCGAGGATGTGCAGCACCGTGTTCGTCGAGCCGCCCATCGCCATGTCGAGGGCCATCGCGTTCTCGAACGCCGCCTTCGAGGCGATCGACCGCGGCAGCGCCGACTCGTCGTCGTTTTCGTACCAGCGCTTGCACAGCTCGACGACCGTGCGCCCGGCCTCCTCGAACAGTGCGCGCCGCGCCGCGTGGGTCGCCAGCGTCGAGCCGTTGCCCGGCAGGGAAAGCCCCAGCGCCTCGGTGAGGCAGTTCATCGAGTTCGCGGTGAACATGCCGGAACACGAACCGCACGTCGGGCAGGCCGAGCGCTCGACGATGGACAGCCCGTCCTCGTCGACCTCGGGGCTCGCGGACGCGGCGATCGCGGTGATCAGGTCGGTCGGGGCCTGGGCGACGCCGCCGACGACGACCGCCTTGCCCGCCTCCATCGGCCCGCCGGAGACGAACACCACCGGGATGTTCAGCCGCATGGCGGCGTTGAGCATGCCCGGGGTGATCTTGTCGCAGTTGGAGATGCACACCAGCGCGTCGGCCTGGTGCGCGTTGACCATGTACTCGACCGAGTCGGCGATGATCTCGCGCGAAGGCAGCGAGTAGAGCATGCCGGAGTGGCCCATCGCGATGCCGTCGTCGACGGCGATGGTGTGGAACTCGCGCGCGACGCCGCCGGCTTCCTTGACCGCGCCGGCGACGATCTCGCCGAGGTCCTTGAGGTGCACGTGGCCGGGCACGAACTGCGTGTAGGAGTTGGCGATCGCCACGATCGGCTTGCCGAAGTCGCTGTCGGTCATGCCGGTGGCGCGCCAGAGCGAGCGCGCGCCCGCCGCGTTGCGGCCGTGGGTGGTGGTCCGGGAACGGAGAGGCGGCACGGCGAAACTCCCAGGTCGGATGGTCGGCGGGAACACTCCGCCAAAACTGGTCCTACCAATTTAGGCCAGTCTTGGGGAGCCCGTCCATCGAGGGTGCTACGAGCCGGGCTTGAGGTCTTCCTCTTCGAGCAGGCCGCTCGGGTCGGCGACGAGCCCTTCGCTCACCAGCGAGAGCACCGGCAGGTGCCGGGTCCGGACCGTCGGCAGCGGCACCTTCGTGTCGTCCTTCAGCACCGCCTGGACGCGGGACTTCTTGGTGATCGCGAGGCCCTTCAGCGCCGACCACGGCACGTCCCGCTTGCCGAACACCGTCCGGATCGCCAGACCCTCGCGCGTGGCGATGGTGCGGTGGCGGACCACGAAGACCGCGAGCGCGATCGGGAAGACGTAGAGCCACTGCAGGTACGGGATTTCCCCGAGTGCGATCGGCGTCACGCAGACGGTCAGGAGCGCGATCGCCATGAACGACGTGCGGGGGACGCGGAAGACGGCTTTCCGGCCCTCGTCCTGCTGAGCTTTTTCGGCCACCCCGAAATGGTGCACCGCCGCCCCGACCGGCCCGGACCCGGGTCGCGCAGGCGTGACGCACGACCCTCGGGGTGTCCAGCATCCGGACACACCGTCCCGCAGAGTTGACACCCGCGCGGCGTTGCGGCTAGCGTCGTGGCCGTGACACCGCTGACCGGCCTCGTACTTCCCAAGCGCGTCGACGCTTAGGGAAGTCCTTCCGCTGCGTCGACGCGCGACCCTCGTGCGACCTTACGGTCGGCGAGGGTTTTTTGTTGCCCAAGGAGAAGAGCTCCTTCGCCCGACCGCATCAAACTGACCCGAACGAGTGACACCGAGACCCACGAGGCAGAACCGATGACCAGTGCCACGTCGCGCAGCAGCGACGCGAAACCCGGGCCGACGCCCGGTACGTCCGGAGCTCGTCCGAAGCCGGCGCCCCCGGCGGGAACGCCGGTGCGCGTCACCGGCGCCCAGTCACTCGTGCGCTCGCTCGAGGCCGTCGGCGCCGAAGTGGTCTTCGGCATCCCAGGCGGCACCATCCTGCCCGCCTACGACCCGTTGCTCGACTCGACGAAGGTCCGCCACGTCCTGGTCCGCCACGAACAGGGCGCGGGGCACGCGGCGACCGGCTACGCCCAGGCCACCGGCAAGGTCGGCGTGTGCATGGCCACGTCGGGCCCCGGCGCGACCAACCTGGTCACCCCGCTGGCCGACGCGAACATGGACTCCGTCCCGGTCGTGGCCATCACCGGCCAGCAGTCCCGGGCGCTGATCGGCACCGACGCGTTCCAGGAAGCCGACATCTGCGGCATCACCATGCCGATCACCAAGCACAACTTCCTCGTGACGGACCCGGCGGAGATCCCGCGGACCATCGCCGAGGCGTTCCACCTGGCCGCCACGGGCCGGCCCGGCCCCGTCCTGGTGGACATCCCCAAGGACGTGCTGCAGGAGATGACCTCGTTCTCCTGGCCGACCGAGCTGCGCCTCCCGGGTTACCGCCCGACGCTGCGCCCGCACGGCAAGCAGGTCCGCGAAGCCGCGAAGCTGATCGCGAAGTCGCGCCGCCCGGTGCTCTACGTCGGCGGCGGCGTGATCAAGGCCGAAGCGCACGAGCAGCTCAAGCAGCTCGCCGAGCTGACGAACATCCCCGTCGTCACCACGCTGATGGCGCGCGGCGCGTTCCCCGACTCGCACCCGCAGCACCTCGGCATGCCGGGCATGCACGGCACGGTCGCCGCCGTCGCCGCGATGCAGCGCGCCGACCTGCTGATCGCGCTCGGCGCCCGCTTCGACGACCGCGTCACCGGCCAGCTCTCGTCGTTCGCGCCGGACGCCGCGGTCGTGCACGCCGACATCGACCCGGCCGAGATCTCCAAGAACCGCAAGGCCGACGTGCCGATCGTGGGTGACTGCAAGGAGATCATCGGCGAGCTGATCACCGCCGTCACCACGGAGTTCGAGCACGGCGGCAAGCCCGACCTTGCCGACTGGTGGACCCAGGCCGACGACTGGCGCGAGAACTACCCGGCCGGCTACGAGTGGCCGGACGACGGTTCGCTGTCGCCGCAGTACGTCATCGAGCGGATCGGCCAGATCGTCGGCCCCGACGCGGTGTACGCCGCCGGTGTCGGTCAGCACCAGATGTGGGCCGCGCAGTTCGTCAAGTACGAGAACCCGCGCACCTGGATCAACTCCGGCGGCCTCGGCACCATGGGCTACGCGGTGCCCGCCGCGATGGGCGCGCAGTTCGGCGTCCCGGGCACGCAGGTCTGGGCGATCGACGGCGACGGCTGCTTCCAGATGACGAACCAGGAGCTGGCCACCTGCGCCATCGAGGGCGCGCCGATCAAGGTCGCCGTCATCAACAACGGCAACCTCGGCATGGTCCGGCAGTGGCAGAACCTCTTCTACTCGGAGCGGTACTCCAACACCGACCTCGGCACGCACAAGCACCGCATCCCCGACTTCGTGCTGCTGGCCGAAGCGCTGGGGTGCGCCGGCCTGCGCTGCGAGACCAAGGAAGACGTCGACGCCACCATCCGCCGCGCGATGGAGATCAACGACCGCCCCGTCGTGATCGACTTCGTGGTCGGGAAGGATGCCCAGGTGTGGCCGATGGTCGCCGCGGGCACCGGCAACGACGAGATCATGGCGGTCCGGGGCATCCGGCCGCTGTTCGACGACGACGAGGTTTCGGTCGAGACGACCGAAGCCGTCGAAGCTGCCGCGGAAGGTGAGCGCTGATCATGAGCGTCCACACGCTGAGTGTCCTGGTCGAGAACAAGCCCGGTGTGCTCGCGCGCGTCTCGGGCCTGTTCTCCCGCCGCGGATTCAACATCGAGTCCCTTGCCGTCGGGCCCACGGAGAACCCCGAGGTGTCCCGGATGACGATCGTGGTCGCCGTGGAAGAGCTACCGCTCGAACAGGTGACGAAACAGCTCAACAAGCTGGTCAACGTGATCAAGATCGTCGAGCTGGAGCAGTCGACCGCCGTGCAGCGCGAACTGCTGCTCGTGAAGGTGCGCGCCGACAACACCGTGCGCAGCCAGGTCCTCGAAACCGTCCAGCTCTTCCGCGCCAAGGTGGTGGACGTCTCCCCGGAGGCGCTCACCGTCGAGGCGACCGGGACGTCGGACAAGATCGGTGCGCTGCTGCGGATGCTGGAGCCGTATGGCATCCGCGAGCTCGTTCAATCCGGCATGGTCGCGGTGGGGCGGGGCGCCCGTTCCATCACCGCCACATCACCGCGCTAAGAAGAAGTAAGTCAGGAAAGGAAGCAGTAACCCCCATGGCAGTGGAAATCTTCTACGACGACGACGCCGACCTTTCGATCATCCAGGGGCGCAAGGTCGCTGTCATCGGCTACGGCAGCCAGGGCCACGCCCACTCGCTGAGCCTGCGCGACTCCGGCGTCGACGTCCGCATCGGCCTGCCCGAGGGGTCCAAGTCGCGGGCGAAGGCCGAGGAGCAGGGCCTGCGCGTGCTCACCCCGGCCGAGGCGTCGGCCGAGGCCGACCTGATCATGATCCTGGCGCCGGACACGAAGCAGCGCCACATCTACGAGCAGGACATCGCGCCGAACCTCGAGGACGGCGACGCGATCTTCTTCGGGCACGGCTTCAACATCCGCTACGACCTGATCAAGCCGCCGTCCAACGTGGACGTCGCCATGGTCGCCCCGAAGGGCCCGGGTCACCTCGTGCGCCGCCAGTTCGTCGACGGCAAGGGCGTCCCGGCGCTCATCGCCGTGGAGCAGGACGCGTCCGGCAACGCCCAGGCGCTCGCCCTCTCCTACGCCGCCGCCATCGGTGGCGCCCGCGCCGGCGTCATCAAGACGACGTTCAAGGAAGAGACCGAGACCGACCTCTTCGGCGAGCAGGCCGTGCTCTGCGGTGGCGCGTCCGCGCTGGTGCAGACCGGCTTCGAGGTGCTCACCGAGGCCGGCTACGCCCCGGAGATCGCCTACTTCGAGGTGCTGCACGAGCTGAAGCTGATCGTCGACCTCATGTACGAGGGCGGCATCGCGCGCCAGCGCTACTCGATCTCCGACACCGCCGAGTACGGCGACCTGACCCGCGGCCCGCGCGTCATCTCGCCGGCGGTCAAGGAAGAGATGAAGAAGATCCTCGGCGAGATCCAGGACGGCACGTTCGCCCGCGAATGGGTCGCCGAGGACGAGGCCGGCCGGCCGAACTTCACCAAGCTCGAGGAGCAGGGCAACAAGCACCCGATCGAGGAGACCGGCAAGAAGCTGCGCGACCTGATGTCGTGGGTGGACCGGCCGATCACCGAGACCGCCTGATCTTCACCCGCAGGACACCGGAGGGGACGCCGTCGCGGCGTCCCCTCCGGCGCGTTTTGGCTACGCTTACCGCATGACCGACGACAAGGCGCACATCCGGCACCACCTCGACCTTTCCGGGGCCGAGTGGATCCGGGGCGAGCCCGCGGGCGTCACCCTCGACGAGGTCGTCGAGTACGCGTTCGTCGAGCACACCGACGGTGCCACCTACGTCGCGATGCGGCGCTCGCCGGACGTCGACGGCACGGTCATGGTCTTCACCATGGCGGAGTGGGACGCGTTCACGAAGGGCGTCGAAGACGGCGAGTTCAACGACCTCGGCGAGGCCTAGAACGTCAGTTTCGCGGCCAGTTCGGGGATCCGGCCGAGGTCGCCCGCGACGGCGAGGTGGTCGCCGTAGTCGCGGGACTCGACGATCAGCCCGTCGCGGACCCGCAGGACGAAGATGTTCGCGATCCGCACCGGGCGCCCGCCGTACTCGCCCTGGTAGGCGAATTCGCCGATCAGCACCTCGGGGTCGGTGCCCTGGTGGGTGACCAGGTCCGCGACGGTGAAACCCGGGTTCAGCGCCTTGCCCGCCGCGAAGTGCGCCCGCAGCTCGTCGCGCGTGCGCAGCACCTCCGAGCCCGGCAGGAACGGGTGCGTGACGTGGGTTTCCGCCGCGTACAGCTCCGGCAGCTCGTCCCAGCGCCCGCCCGCCACGCCGTGCACGAGCCGCTCGAACACGGTGCCCGCGCTCTCCGGCGTGACCGGCGAAAGCTCGCGCGGCGGCGCCTGCTCGTACGCCTCCACCAGCTGGTCGACGCCGTCGCGGACGGCGGCGAGCTTCAGGTAGTCGTGGTAGTCGCGGGAATGGACGATCAGGCCGTCGCGGACGCGCAGCACGTGGACGTTGGCCGCCTCGATCGTCCGGCCGGTCTCGACGGACTCGGCGTGGTAGTCGTATTCGGCGACGATCACCTCGGGGTCCGTCGTCTCGTGCACCACGACGTTCATGCGCTTGAGCCGCAGCGCCCCGACGAGCGGGCTCGCGAACCGCTCGTGGACCGCGGCGCGGCCGGTCAGGCGCGTCGGCCGGGGGACGGCCTGGGGGTGTTCGACGACGGTGTCTTCGGCGTAGAGCGCGGAAAGCTCGCCGAAGCGGCCTTCGCCGATCCCGTCGGACAACGCGGTGAAGACGTCGCGGGGCGTGGTCACGGTTCCTCCCAGAAGGCAAAACGGAGTCTGTAGTCCGTCTCCGACGATACGGACTACAGACTCCGGTTGTCTAGCGGAGCAGGTCCCGGGCGGCCGGCTGCCCGCACACCTCCGCCCACGTCCCGGGCGTGCTGCCGAAGCTGGCGTCCCGCGCGCCGCGGTCGGCGCCGTTTTCCAGGAGGACCCGGATGACGTCGAGGTGCCCGGACTCCGCGGCCAGGTGCAGGGCCGTGACGCCTTCGCCGTGCTTCGGTCCGCCGAACGTGCCCGGGTGGTTCACGTCGGCGCCGAGCTCCAGCAGCGTCCGGACGGCGGCGAGCCTGCCCTTCGCCGCCGCCCACGCCAGCGCCGTGCCGCGGTAGACGTCGGCGTCCACGCCGGCTCCGCGCGAGACGAGGGTGCGCAGGGCTTCGGTGCGGTCGTTGCGGGCGGCCCACGCGAGGGCTTCGTCGCGGGCTTCCGCCGGGTCCTCGCTCGGGTGCCAGGCCGGGAAACCGCTGTGGGGCCGGTAAAAGCCGCGGTGCTCACCGCCGCGGCCCGACGTCAGGAGTTCGTCCAGGAGCCCGGTGTCGCCGAGCCCGGCCGCGACGCGCAGGTTGCCCGGTGCCCGGCTGTGCGCGGCCAGGGTTTCCGCTGCTTCGCGGTGCCCCCAGAACAGGGCGACGACCAGGGGAGTGCCGCCGTCGCCGCGGGCGGAGACCTCGACCGGGGCGCCCGCTTCGAGCAGCAGGCCGAGCAGCAGCGGGAGGTTGCTGTACGCGGCTTGGTGCAACGGCGTCCAGCCGTGGACGTTGCCGCGCGCAGGGTCGGCGCCGTGGGCGAGCAGGACGCGGCTGAGCCGCTCGTCGCAGGTCGCGCCGGCCATGCCGAGCAGGTCGTTGCCGTTGGTGCCGCGGGCGGTGACGAGCCCGGGGAACTCGCCGAGGAGCGTTTCGAGCCGGTCGACGTCCCGGTCTTCGACGGCCCGGTACGCGCGGGCGAACGGCTCACCACTGTCCACAAGTGACCGAACGTGGGTGAGAAGTCCCTGCCAGGAGCCGAAACCGTGCTCACGGGCGACGACCACGCGGGCGCCGTCGCGGGTCGGCGGCTGGCCCCAGCGGTCGAACGGCTCGCGGGCGCCGGGCGTCTCGTCCTCGGCCGAGGCGAGCAGGCCGAGCGCGCGCCCGGCGTAGTATTCGACGTCCTGGTGGTACGGGTGCTGCAGGGTTTCGCCGTGCTCGGTGACGCGCCGGACGTAGGCGCGAAGCTTCGGCCAGCTCGGGAACCCGTGGTCCCGGGCGATGCGGAACTGCGCTTCGGACAGCTTGACGCCTTCGGCGCGCGCGAGGTCTTTCGCGCGGTTGCGCAGCTGGTCCAGGCTGGGTTTGGCGGGCAGCACGCCCATGGTGCCTCCTTCCCTCGTCGCCCGTGGTCCGCCGGCACCGGGCAGGAAAGAAGGTGCGGAGCTGGTGGTGCGGTGCTGCGGGGGTGGGCTCGGCCCTTTCCGCGGACGGGACGCGGCCCTCACCGCGTCCCGCCAGCGTACCCCCGGTCAGGGCAGCAGGTCCGCCAAGCGGCGGTAGGAGTCCTTCGTCCGGGCGAGGACCTGGACGCAGACGTGGTCGGCGCCCGCGTCGAGGTGCGCCCGGATCCGGTCGGCGATCCGCTGTTCGCCCGTGACGACGATGGCGTCGACCAGGCGGTCGCTGCCGCCGTCGGCGAGGTCGTCGTCGGTGAAGCCGAGCCGCCGCAGGTTCGTCCGGTGGTGCGGTGCCTGCCGCACGTAGAGACCGGCGTGCTCGCGGGCCACCTCCGGGGCCGCGTCGAGCACCACCGCCTGCTCGACGGCGAGGTACTTGCCCGGGCCGAGCCGTTCGCGCGCCATCGCCGTGTGCTCCGGCGGGACGAAGTACGGGTGGGCGCCGTCGGCTCGGTCGGCCGCCAGGTCCAGGAGTTTCGGGCCCAGCGCGGCGAGAACCCGCCTCGGCCGGGGTGACGGCTGGGGCAGGCCCGGCAGTTCGGCCGCGTCCATCCCGGCCAGGTATTCGCGCAACGCCGTCAGCGGGCGGGCACCGGGCCGGTGCCCGCCGAGCCCCGCGACGAACCGGCCCGGGTAGGCCTCGCCCAGCGCCCGGATCGCGCCTTCCGCGGCGAGCGGCGAACGCTGGTCGAAGCGCGCGACCCCGGTGGCGACGGTCAGCTTCGACGTCGCCGCGAGCAGCAACGCCGCCTGCGTGAACGCTTCCCGGCCGGCGTACTCGCCGAACCAGAGCGCGGCGAAGCCGAGTTCCTCCACCTCGGCGGCCGTTTCGCGGAGCTCGCCGACCGGGACGCCGTCGAAGAACTGCCAGACGCCGACGCTCATCGGAGCACCGCCGGGGCCAGCTCGACCAGGGTGTCCACAGTGGACTCGAACGACGTCGCGGACGGCGTCAGCAGGACGTGGTCCGCGCCCGCGTCGAGCACTTCCCGCACGCGTTTCGCGATGGTCTGCGTGTCGCCCCAGAGGACGAGGTCGTCGACGAACCGGTCGCTGGGGCCGTCGATGTCGGCTTCGGTGTAGCCGAGCCGTTTCCAGCCCGCGAGGTAGGCCTTCACCTGGAACTCCCGTGATTGCGCCACGCTGCGCCGGACGCTCGCCCGGGCGTCCTCGCGGCTGCCGGGCAGGACGGTCTGGTGGGGGATGAGCAGCTTGTCCGGCCCGAGGATTTCGCGTGCGTACGGCGTGTGCGAGACCGGCTGGGCGAACGGGTGCGCGCCGTCGGCATGGTCGCGGGCGAGCTCCAGCATGCGGGGCCCGACCGCGGCGAGCACACGGGGAAACGCCACCGGGGCGGGGGTTTCCGCCGCCGCGGCGTCCATTTCGGACAGGTAGGCGCGCATCCGGTCCAGCGGCCGGTACTCCTCGCCGTACTTCGCCGCCTGGAACGCGTGCCCGATGCCGATGCCGAGCACCAGCCGGCCCGGGTGGGCGTGCGCGAGCGTCGCCCCGCCCTTTTCGGCGGTCCGCCCGGGCCGCGCCCAGGCGTTGGCGATGCCGGCGCCGAGCACGACGTCCGGCACCGACGCGAGCAGGTCGCCGAAGGCGGCGAACAACTCGCGGCCGCCGGGGCCTTCGCCGCTCCAGACCGAGCCGTAGCCGGCCTCGGCGAGCCGGCGCGTCGCCGCGCGTTCGACGGCCGGGGGCGGGGCCAGCGGTGCGCTCGGCAGCCAGGCGCCGATCGCGCCGAGCCGGGCGCGGGTGTCTTCGATCAGAGTCATCCTCGAAATTCCTCCCAGTAAGATGAGGCTGCCTCCGGTTAATATACGGAGGCAGGCTCCGATTGGCTACCGGGTAAGGTCGGGAGGGCGATGACCGACGTGAAACCGATGCGCGCGGACGCCCGCCGCAACTACGAAGCCCTCCTCACGCAGGCCCAGCGCGCCTTCGCCGAACACGGCGTCGAGGCGTCGCTGGAAGACATCGCGCGCCGCGCCGGCGTCGGCATCGGCACGCTCTACCGGCACTTCCCGACCCGGGAGGCGCTGCTCGAAACGCTGCTGCGCGCCCGGTTCGACGGCCAGGCCGGCCGCGCCCGCGAACTGCTGACCCACCCCGAGCCGCTGACCGCGCTGCAGACCTGGCTCGCCGGGCTCGGCGAAGCCATGGGCACCTACCGCGGGCTCGTGGAGCTGACCGCCGACGCGCTCAGCGACGAAACATCCCGGTTGTACGCGTCCTGCCACGCCATGCGGGACGCCGGTTCCCAGCTGGTGGAACGCGCGAAGGAAGCGGGCGAACTCCGCGCGGACGTCACCACGCACGAGCTCCTTCTGTTGCTGCACGCGGCATCCTGGGCGGGCGGGCACCTGCCCGGCCCGGGGGGCATGCAGCGCCTGCTGGCTCTTGTTTTCGAGGGATTACGAGCGAGTTAACACCATGGGAAGCCAGGGGGCGGCCCAGCGGGTTAAACTCCGCCACGACCGGGGCACAACGACGTGCTTATGACCGTTTGTCGACCCAAGCGTCCTGGAAGTGACCAGATAGTGGGAGCCGCATCGTGAGCAAGCCCAGCAAGCCCGTCGTCCTCATCGCGGAGAAGCTCGCTCCCTCCGTGCTGAGCGTCTTCGGTGACGAGGTGGAGGTCCGGCACGTCGACGGCACGGACCGATCCGCGCTGCTCGAGGCGGTGAAGAGCGCCGACGCGCTCCTGGTCCGCTCCGCCACCAAGGTCGACGCCGAAGTCTTCGGCGCCACCTCGCAGCTGAAGGTCGTCGCCCGCGCCGGTGTCGGCCTGGACAACGTCGAGGTCCCCGCGGCCACCGAACGCGGTGTCCTGGTCGTCAACGCCCCGACGTCCAACATCGTCTCCGCCGCCGAGCACGCCGTGGCGCTGCTGCTGGCCGTCGCGCGCCGGGTCCCGGCCGCCAGCCAGAGCCTGCGCGCCGGCGAGTGGAAGCGCAGCTCGTTCTCCGGTGTGGAACTGCAGGGCAAGACGGTCGGCGTGGTCGGCCTCGGCAAGATCGGGCAGCTGTTCGCCCAGCGCCTGGCCGCCTTCGACACCAAGCTGATCGCCTACGACCCCTACGTCTCGGCCGCGCGCGCCGCGCAGCTCGGCATCGAGCTCGTCACCCTCGACGAGCTGCTCACGCGCGCCGACGCGATCTCCATCCACCTGCCGAAGACGCCGGAGACCAAGGGCCTCATCGACGCCGAGGCGCTGAAGAAGACCAAGCCGGGCGTCATCATCGTCAACGCCGCCCGCGGCGGGCTGATCGTCGAGGAAGACCTCGCCGACGCGCTGCGCTCGGGCCACGTCGGCGGCGCCGGCATCGACGTCTTCGTCACCGAGCCGACCACGTCGAGCCCGCTGTTCGCCCTGGAGAACGTCGTCGTGACGCCGCACTTGGGCGCTTCGACGGCCGAGGCGCAGGACCGCGCGGGCACCGACGTCGCGAAGTCCGTGCTGCTGGCGCTGCGCGGCGACTTCGTGCCGGACGCGGTGAACGTCTCCGGCGGCGGCGCGGTCGGCGAGCACGTCCGCCCGTACCTGTCGCTGACCCAGAAGCTGGGCACGCTGCTGACCGCGCTGAACCCGAAGGCGCCGACGTCGGTGACCGTGCAGGTCAAGGGCGAAATCTCCAACGAGGACACCGCGGTGCTGCAGCTGGCGGCCCTGCGCGGGGTGTTCACCGGCGTGGTCGAGGACCAGGTCACGTTCGTCAACGCGCCGCAGCTGGCGGAGAAGCTGGGCGTGCAGGTCGAGCTGACCACCGAGCCGGAGAGCCCGAAGTTCCGCAGCCTCGTCACGGTCCGCGCGGTGCACTCGGACGGGCAGGCGCTGACCGTGTCCGGTTCGGTCACCGGCAAGGACGAGGTCGAGAAGCTGGTCGAGGTCAACGGCCGCGGGTTCGACCTGCGTGCCGAGGGCACGGTCCTGCTGGTCGAGTACCCGGACCGCCCGGGCGTGATGGGCCGAGTCGGCACGCTGCTCGGCGAGGCCGGCATCAACATCGAGGCCGCGCAGATCAGCCAGACCACCGACGGCTCCGACGCGGTCATGCTGCTGCGCGTCGACCGCCACATCGACGCGCACCTGCTCGACCCGATCGGCGCCGCCGTCGGGGCGCACACGATCCGCGCCGTCGACTTCAGCTGACGTAACCCTTTCGAAGGCCCCCTGTCACCCGGCAGGGGGCCTTCGTGCGCAATCACAACTACATAACGGAGTCCTTTGCCTACGTAAGTAGGTGTTTTGGGGCATTAAGTTCTCCCCGCGAGGTTGAACCACGCGCCGTCGAGGGCACGGCGCTTTGCCGCGCTTCACCGTCGGGGGTGTCAGGAGCGGCAGGCAGGTTCGGGTCCAGACCTCGAGTAAGGGGCCGACTCATGAGCAGATCCCGCTTACCCGCTCGCGCCACGACGGCGTTCTTCGCCGTCGTGCTGGCGGCCGCGCTGGGCGCGCCGGTCGCGAGCGCGGCGGACGCTCCGCTCGCCGACGGCGTCTCGCCGGCGAAGATCGACGACGCGAAGCTGCAGGGCAAGCTCTCGCCCCGGCTCGGCGCCGCGCAGGGCCGCGTCACCGCGTTCGTCGAGCTGGCCAAGAAGCCCGCCGTCGACGCGTTCACCGCCACGCAGCCGCAGGGCAAGGAGCAGGCCAAGCGAGCCGCTCGCGCCGCCAAGGCGGACACCGCCGCCGCCGTGGACTCGGTCGTGAACCAGCTGCGCTCGGGCAACGCCCAGCCGCAGGTCGTCACCCAGACCGCCAACGCCGTCCCCGGCGTCGTCGTCACCGCGGACGCCGCGAAGCTGCGCGAAGTCGCGAAGCGGGCGGACGTCGTCGCGATCCGCACGGTCGTGCCGAAGACCCGCACCAACGCCAGCGCCGAGCAGCTGACCAACACCCTCGCGGCGTGGCAGCAGACCGGCAAGTTCGGCGACGGCGTCCGCGTCGGCGTGATCGACGACGGCATCGACTACACCCACGCCGACTTCGGCGGCCCCGGCACGCCGGCCGCGTACAAGAGCGTCGACAGCACGAAGGCGACCCCGCTGTTCCCCAGCGCGAAGGTCGTCGGCGGCACGGACCTCGTCGGTGACGACTACGACGCCGCGACGGCGGGGAAGACCACCCCGAAGCCGGACCCGAACCCGCTCGCCTGCGGTGAGCACGGCACCCACGTCGCCGGCACCATCGGCGGCTTCGGCGTCACCGCCGACGGCAAGACCTTCAAGGGCGACTACAAGAAGCTGGACGCCAAGAAAGTCGACGCGATGCAGATCGGCCCGGGCACGGCGCCGAAGTCGCTCCTCTACGCCATCAAGGTGTTCGGCTGCGCGGGCTCGACGAACGTCACCTCGCAGGCGCTGGACTGGGCGCTCGACCCGGACGGCGACGGCGACTTCACCGACCACCTCGACGTCGTCAACCTGTCGCTGGGCTCCGACTTCGGCGCCCCGGACGACCCGGACTCGCTGTTCGTGCGCAAGCTCGCCGCGAACAACGTGCTGCCGGTGATCTCGGCGGGCAACGGCGGCGACATCAACGACATCGCCGGTTCGCCGGGCAACACCCCCGAAGCGCTCACCGTCGCCAGCACGCGTGACGCGGGCATCCTGCGCGACGCCGCCGAGGCCACCGCGCCGACCGCGGCCAAGGGCCAGAAGACGGGGCAGTACAGCCAGAACTACACCGGCTACGACACGCTGAACCTGACCGCGCCGGTCGTCGCCCTGTCGGCGGCGAACAGCGCGGGCTGCGCGCCGTACTCCGCCGAGGACAAGGCGAAGGCGGCCGGCAAGTTCGTCTGGCTGGAGTGGGACGACAACGACTCGACCCGCGCCTGCGGTTCGGCCGCGCGTGCTAACAACGCTCAGGCGGCCGGGGCGAAGGGCGCCCTGCTTTCGTCCACTTTGGAGCACTTCAGCGCCGGCATCGCGGGCAACGCGGCGATCCCGATGTTCCAGTTCACCGGCTCCGCCACGAAGACGCTGCGCGCGGGCCTGACCGCGAGCACGCTGCAGATCCGGCTCTACGGCACCGGGCGCGCCTCGATCCAGACCTACGACAAGACGATCGTGGACACCCCGAGCTCGTTCACCTCGCGCGGCACCCGCGGCCCGGCCGTCAAGCCGGACGTCGCCGCGCCGGGTGACACGATCACCTCGGCGTTCCGCGGCAGCGGCAACGGCCGGACGGTCCTGAGCGGCACGTCGATGGCGGCCCCGCACACCGCGGGCATCACCGCGCTGGTCCGCCAGTCCCACCCGGACTGGTCGGTCGAGGAGGTCAAGGCGTCGGTCATCGACACCGCCGGCCACGACGTCTCCGACGGCGCCGGCCACACCTACGCGCCGCAGCGCGTCGGCAGCGGCCGGATCGACGCCAAGGCGGCGCTGGACAACCAGGTGCTCGCCTACGTCCAGGACGACCCGGGCGCGGTCAGCGTCAGCTTCGGCACGGTCGAGGCGTCCGGGCCGGTGACGCTGTCGAAGACGATCAAGCTGGTCAACAAGGGCGTCACGCCGGCCGAGTACACCGTCGCCTACCAGGCGGTCACCGCGCTGCCGGGCGTCGAGTACACAGTGGACAAGCAGACGGTGAAGCTGACCCCGCGCGGCACCGCCAAGGTCAAGGTGACGCTGAAGATCACCGACCCGAAGGCCCTGCGCAAGGTCATGGACCCGACCATGCAGGCCACCCAGGCCGGCCTGGCCCGGCAGTTCGTCGCGGACGCCTCCGGCCGCGTCGCCTTCACGCCCACCAGCGGCGCCAAGGTGCCGCTGCGGGTGTCGGTCTACTCCGCGCCGAAGCCGGTTTCGACGATTTCCACGCCGCAGTCGGTGAAGTTCGGCGCCGACGCCACCCAGGCCGTGCTGAACCTGGGCGGCAAGGGCGTCGACCAGGGCTCCGGCGCGCAGCGGTACCGCTCGCTGATCAGCGTGCTCGAGCTGCAGGCGGAGTCCCCGCAGCTGGCCGAGTGCGACGCGGACGTGGTCACCGACTGCACGCTGAACAAGACGGCCAAGGGCGGCGACCTCCGCTACATCGGCGCGGCTTCGACCGCTCCGCTGGCGAAGGCGCAGGGCGAGCCGGAGAACGCGCTCCTCGCGTTCGGCCTCTCCACGTGGGGCGACTGGGCGAACATCGGCAGCAACACCTCGCCGTTCGTCGACATCGACACCACCGGGGACGGGCAGCCGGACTTCGAGACCTACGTGACGAAGGCGACCGCCACGGACGCCCTGCTGGCCGTCACGGTCTCGCTGGGCGCGGGCTTCCCGACCGTGGACGTCCAGGCGGTCAACGGCCAGCTCGGCGACGTCGACACCAACGTGTTCGACACGAACGTGATCACGTTGCCGGTCTCGCTGTCCGCGCTGGGCATCGACGCGAACGCCGACAGCCACCGCATCTCCTACACGGTGGGCGTCAGCGGGTTCTACGTCGCGCCGGGCACGACGAACGGGCTGATCGACTACGCTGGCACGCCGCTTTCGTTCGACGCGCTCGCCCCGGGCTACTCCGTCCAGGGCGGCGGTGACGCGGCGCTGGGCTACGTCGCGAAGCCGGGCACGGCGCTGGTCGTCACCCGCAACGCGGCCTCGGCCGCGGCGGACAACGCGCTCGGGCTGCTCGCCATCGAGCACCACAACGCCGCGGGCAACCGGGCGAACGTGGTCAAGGTGGACGCCGCGCAGGGCGGGCAGGCGGCGCACGGCCGTCAGCCGATCGGGGCTGGTCACCACTAGTCCCCGGCAAGATCGATCTGTGCAGGACAGGGGCGTCTCCGGTGGTTTTCCGCCGGGGGCGCCCTTGCCCGTATTCACCCGATTGGGTGTCTCACCCTGCGGGAGGATGCGGCATAAGGGTGGTGCGGCTACGGCCATTTGTCTACGGCCGGTAACCTTCCGGCTGCT
Organism: Amycolatopsis sp. NPDC049159; assembly: GCF_040648295.1. NCBI lineage: Bacteria > Bacillati > Actinomycetota > Actinomycetes > Pseudonocardiales > Pseudonocardiaceae > Amycolatopsis > Amycolatopsis sp. NPDC049159. Next base: position 126,623 of record NZ_JBEZDL010000011.1, on the reverse strand, counting down.
GGCGTTTTGTTGCGGTGGGCCATCGGTGCGTCCGGTGGCCTGGTCGACGGAGGTGTGTGGATGCGGCTCGCGGTGATCCCAGGTGACGGGATCGGGCCCGAGGTGGTCGCCGAAGCGCTGAAGGTGCTCGGCGAAGTGGCACCGACAGCGGAGATCACGAACTACGACCTCGGCGCCGCCCGATGGCACTCGACGGGGGAGCTGCTCCCCGAGTCGGTGCTCGGCGAGCTCCGCCAGCACGACGCGATCCTGCTGGGCGCGGTCGGCGACCCGACGGTGCCGAGCGGCATCCTCGAGCGCGGTCTGCTGCTGCGCCTGCGGTTCGAGATGGACCACCACGTCAACCTGCGCCCGGCGCGGCTGTACCCGGGTGTCCGGGGACCGCTGGCCGACGCGGGCGACGTCGACATGGTGGTCGTGCGGGAAGGCACCGAAGGCCCGTACGCGGGCACTGGCGGCCTGATCCGCAAGGACACCGAGCACGAGATCGCGACGGAGGTCAGCGTCAACACGGCGTTCGGCATCCGGCGCGTGGTGGCGGACGCGTTCAACCGGGCCGAGGCCCGGCCGCGCAAGCACCTGACGCTCGTGCACAAGACCAACGTGCTCTCGTTCGCCGGTTCGCTCTGGTCGCGGATCGTCGAAGAGGTTTCGCTGGAGCACCCGGAGGTGACGGTCGCCTACTCCCACGTGGACGCGGCGACCATCCACCTGGTGACGGACCCGTCCCGGTTCGACGTGATCGTGACGGACAACCTGTTCGGCGACATCATCACCGACCTGGCGGCGGCGGTGACGGGCGGAATCGGGCTGGCGGCGAGCGGCAACCTGGACATGACCCGCCGCAACCCGAGCATGTTCGAGCCGGTCCACGGTTCGGCACCGGACATCGCCGGCCAGGGCCTGGCGGACCCGACGGCGGCGGTGCTGTCGGTGTCGCTGCTGCTGGACCACCTGGGCCAGAAGGAAGCGGCGCGGCGGATCGAGGCTTCGGTGGCGTTCGACCTGGCCACACGGGACCAGGCTTCACCGGGCGCGACCACCGCGATCGGCGACCGGCTGGCGGCGTTGGTTTCGTCCAATGTCCGGACGGCGGGCTGAGTTTCGTTCTCCGGGAAGGCCCCGCGTTTCGGCGCGGGGCCTTTTTCGTGCCTTCGGGTGGGCTTTGTACTACAGCTTTGAGGGCCGACGAAGTCGTTCCCCGTCCGTTCGGGCGCCTGGACGCGTAGCGGTCTTGAATAAGTCGTTCAGGTCGCCGGAGGTCCTGAACGACTCGTTCAAGACCTTTCAGGGGAGTCTTGCCGACGGGCGGCCAGTCTCGCCCGGCGGTGCGGGCCGGATCGGTCCGATGGCGCGGGTCGGGCCTGTCCGATGGTGGGGGTCGGTCCTGTCCGATGGCGCGGGCGGCTTGTCCTAGGGGGCGGGCCGGTCCTGTCCGATGGCGCGGACCGGTCCTGTCCGAGGGGGCGGACCGGTCCTGTTCGACGGTGCGGGTCGGTCCTGTCCGGCGGTGCGGACCGGACCCGCTCGACGGTGCGGGCCCGCTTGTCCACATGTCCGCCGTGATGTGGACAAGCCGCCCGCCCAACGGCTTTCCGGCCGGTTCTGTCGGGGGCCGCCGATAGACTGGACCGGGGTCAGCCCCCAGGGAGCGGTGGGGCCTGTCCGGTGGGGGTGTTCCCGGATCGTGGGAGCTTGACCCAGTTTGTGGACTTCGCGCGAAACCCTGTGGCATGATGCGACGGTGACCAGCTTCGCGATCATTATCGACGAGCGCGCCGGACGGTAGCTCCACAAGAGCACCCGGCGCGCAACCTCTCGCACCCTTGCGGGAGGTTTTTTTGTTGCCTCGAAACGCTAGGAGATGACCGTGACCCGCCAGGAGCCCGCCGATACGCCGCTGGGTGACGCCTTCCACCTCTACGACACGACGCTTCGCGACGGGGCGCAGCGCGAAGGCATCACCTACTCGGTCCAGGACAAGCTCGCCGTCGCGCGGCTGCTGGACGAGCTGGGCGTCGGGTTCATCGAAGGCGGCTGGCCCGGTGCGCTCCCCAAGGACACCGAATTCTTCGCCCGCGCCGCGAAGGGCGAGCTCAAGCTGAACCACGCGGCCCTCGTGGCGTTCGGCGCCACCCGCAAGGCCGGCACCACCGCCGAAGCCGATTCGCAGGTCCGGGCCCTGCTCGACAGCGAAGCGCCGGTCATCACGCTCGTCGCGAAGTCCGATCTGCGCCACATCGAACGCGCCCTGCGCGTCGACGTCGACGAAGCCTGCGCGATGGTCAGGGACACCGTCGAATTCCTCGTCAAGGAAGGCCGCCGCGTTTTTCTCGACGCCGAGCACTTCTTCGACGGCTACGCGCACTCGCCCGAGACCTCGCTGCGGGTCCTCGACGCCGCCGCCCACGCGGGCGCCGACGTGCTCGTGCTCTGCGACACCAACGGCGGGCAGCTGCCGCTCGACCTCGCCGGAACCGTCCGGGAGATCAAGGAAAAGACCGGATTCCGCCTCGGGATCCACTGTCAGGACGACACTTCCTGCGCCGTGGCGAACTCCGTCGCCGCGGTGCAGGCCGGCGTGACGCACGTCCAGTGCACCGCCAACGGTTATGGGGAACGGGCCGGCAACGCCGACCTCTTCGCCGTGACAGGGAACCTCGTGACCAAGCTCGGCATGGACGTCCTCCCGACCGGAGGAGCGGCCGAGCTGACCCGGGTCTCCCATGCCCTTGCCGAAATCGCGAACCTCGCCCCCTACACCCACCAGGCTTACGTAGGGGCGTCGGCTTTTGCCCACAAGGCAGGACTGCACGCGAGCGCGATCAAGGTGGATCCGTTGCTGTACAACCACATCGATCCGTCTTCCGTCGGCAACGACATGCGGGTGCTGGTCACCGAGATGGCCGGCAGGGCCAGCCTCGAGCTCAAGGGACGTGAGCTCGGGGTCGACCTTGCCGGCCGGCCCGAAGCGCTGACGAGCGCCATCACCAAGGTCAAGCGCCTCGAATCCGAAGGCTGGTCCTTCGAGGCCGCCGACGCCTCCCTGGAACTGCTGCTGCGCCAGGAGGCCGACGTCCCCGCCGAGGCGCCGTTCGAGCTCGAGTCCTACCGCGTGGTGCTGGACCACCGCGCCGACGCCGAAGTCGTGTCCGAGGCGACGGTCAAGGTGCACGTCGGCGGCCAGCGCGTCATCGCCACCGCCGAGGGCATCGGCCCGGTGCACGCGCTCGACGCGGCCCTGCGGAAGGCGCTGTCGCCGCACCTGTCCTGGTTGGACAGTGTGGAGCTCGCCGACTACAAGGTCCGCATCCTGCAGGGCCACCCGGGCACCGACGCCGTCACGCGCGTGCTGGTCGAAAGCACCGACGGCGAACGCGAGTGGACCACCGTCGGCGTGCACGGGAACATCGTCGAGGCCAGCTGGCTGGCGCTGTGCGACGCGCTGGTCCACAAGAGCTCGACCGTGGCCCCGGTCACTGTGACATCCGGAGCCCCCGGCCCGGGCCGGGGGCTCCGCCACCCGGAACCCCCGAAGGTCGTCGGGCGGGCGGACGTAGACTGACGTCGTGCGCCTAGCCCGTATTGCTCATCCCGGTGGTGTCGCGTTCGCTTCGGTCGAAGGGGACGGCGACGACGCCCAGGTCCTGGAAATCGCCGAACACCCCTTCGGCAACCCCAACTTCACCGGCAAGCGGTGGCCGCTGGCCGACGTCCGGCTGCTCGCGCCGATCCTGCCGTCGAAGGTGATCGCCGTCGGCCGGAACTACGCCAAGCACGCGGCCGAGTTCGGCAACGAGGTGCCCAGCGCCCCGATGCTGTTCCTCAAGCCGTCGACCACGGTCGTGGGCCCGAACGCGCCGATCCGGCGCCCGTCCGGTGTCGGCCGCGTCGACTTCGAGGGCGAGCTGGCCATCGTGATCGGGCAGCCGGTGAAGAACGTGCCGGCCGCCCGCGCCGCGAGCGCGATCCTCGGCTACACGGTCGCGAACGACGTCAGCGCGCGCGACCTGCAGAAGTCCGACGGCCAGTGGGGCCGCGCCAAGGGCTTCGACACGTTCTGCCCGCTCGGCCCGTGGATCGAGACGTCGCTCGACGCGTCCGACCTGTCCTTGAAGGCCGAGGTGGACGGCGAGCTCAAGCAGGACGGCCGCACGTCCGACCTGGTCCACAAGATCCCCGAGCTGGTCGAGTTCGTGTCCGGCGTGATGACGCTGCTGCCCGGCGACGTCATCCTGACCGGCACCCCGGAGGGGGTCGGCCCGATCGAGGGCGGCCAGAGCGTCTCGATCACCATCGAAGGCATCGGCACCCTGACCAACCCGGTCGAGAACGTCTAGTCCCCGCTTTTCGATTCAGCGCCGGGCCGGCTCCATCGGCCGCCGGGCGAACGCCGGAGCGTGCTCCGGCCGCAGCCCGAGGCCGAGGAGCCGGGCCGGGAAGTACGACAGCCGCGGGAACCGCGCGAACAGCTTGATCATCGGCGCCGGCGGGCCGTTGCGCTTGCCCGCCATCACCGCGCGCATCACGGTCCGGTGCAGCAGCCGCTGCAGCCCCTGCACCAGCAGCGTCGGCGCCAGCCGCCGTCCGCGCACCTTCGCCAGGTCCGCCGGCGACGGGCGGCCCCGGCGCAGCGGCTCGGCCAGCAGCGTCGCCGCCGCGACCGCGTCCTGCACCGCGAGGTTGATCCCGACGCCGCCGATGGGCGACATCGCGTGCGCCGCGTCGCCGATGCAGAGCAGCCCGTCGACGTGCCACCTGCGCAGCAGGTTGAGCCGCACGTCGAGGAACTTGACGTCGTCCATCGTCTCCAGCTCGTGCACCCGGCCGGCGAACTCCGGGCAGATCTGCGTGACGTTGTCGCGGAACGCCTCGATGCCCTGCTCGCGCAGGTCGTCGCCCTTCGGGCCGAGGTAGGCGACCTGGAAGAAGTCGGGCCGGGGGAGCGGCACGGCGAAACGGCGGTCGCGCATCCTCGGCATGAGCATGCCGCCCACGTCGCCGTCCTTGCGCGAGAGCCGGAACCACCAGACGTCGAACGGGCAGTCGTACTCCCGCGGCACCAACCCGGCTTCGCGGCGCGCGAGCGACCAGCGTCCGTCGGCGGCGATCACCAGGTCGGCGCGGATTTCCCCGGTCTCGCCGTCCTTCGTGCGGTAGGTGACGCCGGCGACGCGGCCGTGCTCCCGGACCAGGCCGGTGCACTCGGTCTCCATCCGCTGGACGAACGTCGGCTCCTTGCGTGCGCTCTCGGCGAGCAAGTCGAGGAAGTCCCACTGCGGCACCATCGCGATGTACCGGTGGGCGACCTTCAACCGGGTGAAGTCGGCCAGCTTCATCACCTCGCCGTTCTCCTGCGGGAACCCGGCGGAGGTCAGTTCGCTGTGCGGCAGCGCGTGGAACTTCTCGCCGAGGCCCAGCTCGTCCAGCAGCGTCAGCGTGGACGGGTGCACCGTGTCGCCGCGGAAGTCGCGCAGGAAGTCCGCGTGCTTCTCCAGCACCGTCACCTCGACGCCGGCCCGGGCCAGCAAGAGCCCCGTGACCATCCCGGCCGGCCCGCCACCGATGACGACGCAGCCCGTGCGTTCGGTCATCTCGACCATCTCCCCATCTATTCATCACTTGTTGAATAAGTTGAGGATGCACCCGCGAGAGGTCGGCGTCAAGGGCTGTGACCGGGGATACGCTGATCGGGCTACGGCCCGGTGGTTGCCGGAAACCGTCCAAACGCGACTGTTGGTCGACTTTGCCCGGCCATGCCGCGTGATTGCCGGTCCGCGCTTGTGGACGGAACGGATCTCCAAGCACCGCAAGGGTTTTCGCGGAGTGGGAACGGTCCGCACCGGAGGAGTCGACGTCGCCCGCGATCGGTGTCGGGTAACCGGCAGAAGACGGTTCGCCAACTGGGAGTAGAGCGGCTGCGCCGGAACGGGCGTGCGCCAATCACCTCTTTGGCAGCGTCGCGAACGCGGCGGTTGCCCTAGCCTCACTGGGTGGATTTCGCCTTGGCACCCCGGACCCCTTCGCGAACCGCCTCGCCCGCCGAGGGAGCGTCCGAGCCCTGGGCGCCGCCCGAGTTGCGGCTGGTGTGCCTGGACATCGACGACACCCTGATCGACTGCACCGCCGCGATCCGCCGCACCCTCCACATCCTCACCGGCCGGGGCGACCTGTGGCCGCTGTGGGACTTGATCACCGAAGAGCACGTCGCCTTGGTCGTCGCCGGCGAACTCGACTACGCGACCATGCACCAACGGCGCACGGACTGTTTCCTGGCCGAGCTCGGCATCTTCGCCGACGCCGAGCAGGTGAGCTCGTTCGAGCGCCGCCGAAGAGAGCTGCTCGATCATTCGTGGCAGCTGTTCGACGACGTCCTCCCGTGCCTGGAGTGGCTCCGCGCGGCCGGCCTGGCCCTGGCGGCGGTGACGAACGCCTCGGGCGTCCACCAGCGGCGCAAGATCGCCGACCTCGGCCTGGCCCCGTTCTTCGACCACGTGGCCATCGCGGGCGAACTGGGCGTGGCGAAGCCCGACCCGGTGATGTTCCACACGGTGTGCCTGGGCATGGACTGCGCCCCGGCCCAGGCGGTCCACATCGGCGACAAACTGGACACGGACGCGATCGGCGCCCGCGACGCGGGCCTCGGCGCGATCTGGCTCGACCGCGACGGCATCGGCGAGCGCGCCCCGGCGGGCGTCCACACGCTGGCCGGCCTCGCCGAGCTCCCTGAGCTGCTGGTTTCCGAGTACGCGACGATCGGCGTCCCCGCCCAGCGCCGAGCCGAGACCCCCGCTTTCACGGTCGGGAACGGCGTGCTCTAGTATTTCTCCTCGTGCGGTGCTGGACCGGCAAGCCGGGAAAGTACCTCACTGGGGTATGGTGTAATTGGCAGCACGACTGGTTCTGGTCCAGTTAGTCTAGGTTCGAGTCCTGGTACCCCAGCTGCGGAGAGTGACCCCCCTGCAGGGCGAGCAATCGCCTCTGGTAAGTTCTCTCCAGCAAGAAAAACCGAAAAGCCCTGGGAAACCAGGAAAGTTCCTAGCCCCCGTCGTCTAGCGGCCTAGGACGCCGGCCTCTCACGCCGGTAGCGTGGGTTCGAATCCCATCGGGGGTACCAGCAGTATCGAAGAAGCCGTGTCGACTCAGGTCGATGCGGCTTTTTGCGTTGTCGAGGTCGTCGTGGCGAAGATCCTTTCGCGTGTTCCGTCGTCCTCGGCAGGTAATGCTCCGGCAGTGCGGCCATTCCCGGAGCGTTGTGGCTCGTGCTCAGCCCTGGATCGATTCCCGCGCCGTCGCTCCGGCGTGTCGATGGGCGAGCCTAAGATGGCCGCTGATCGTTCGGCGGGAAGAAAGAAGGCTTCGGTCTTGTGAGCTACGACCTCTACCTGTGGGCCGAGCCCAACCCGGTCACCGCCGAGCGGGCTGGTGAGATCTGCGACCGGCTGGCCGACGGTGACGAGACCTCGACTGCGCCGGCCGCCCGGAACCTCGAATTCGCCGCGGAGCTGGTCACGCAGTATCCACGACTGGAGGACCTCACCGACCTCGACGACTCCCCGTGGAACATGAGCCCGGACGTCACGGATCGCCGCGTGGTCCTCTGCATGGGCTTGTCCCGGGCTGCGGAAGCAGGTCCTCGCATCCTTGAACTGGCAGATCGACACAGCCTGGTCTGCTACGACCCTTCGACCCGGCAGGTCCAGCCCCACCACCGACGAGATAGCTGAGCAGGTCCGCCGCATCGGCCGGGCGAACTGGCACACCTGCCTCGAACGCGGAGCGGGCGTCTACGTGCAGGTCGGCCTCGGCCGCAGGGCAGGTGCACCCGAAGACCGGTACTCCCTCGAATACCGTGATGGATCCGCCGAGGAGCACTACCGCGTGTTCATCGACGACCTCGACGAAGCCGTCTTGGCATTCCACGGTTTCGCCGCCGCCGACGCGGCCTGGAAAGCAGTCCACACATGGAATCCGCTCTGACCCCCGTCCGAGATCAGCACAGCGAAGACACCTCGAGCCCGGTGGTGGCTCTCGGCGTCCGGGATCCATGACGACAGCGCCAGGCGTGGACGAGCGGCCCGGATCACGTCGCTCGTCCAGCTCTCCCCGGCGACGTGGATGGGATGTGTTGCCTGGCAAGGATGTCGACGGCGCGACCATCGTCCGGCACCACGAGGCGGCGGCGGACCAGCGGTTCCGTTCGGACCGCGTCGCGCTCGCCGCCGGTTACAGCCACCAGCGATGGGTGTCCCGGATCGCCGATGCCAGGTCGCCGGCCGCGGCCGGGCCGGCGAGGCTCCTGAGCATGCCGGTGCTCGATTTCAGCAACTCGAGGAAGACGTTCCGGTCGACGCTGCGGAAGATCGTGCGCAGGAGCGCCACCCATTCATCCGGCTGGGCCGCGTCCGGACCTTCGCCCGCCCGTTCGAGCTGTCGGTGAAGAGGTTCCGCGAAACCGTAGGGGACCGCCAGCGCCGCTGGGATCAGGTGGTCGATCGGGAGGTACGGAGAGATCGCCGTCAGCGCTTCGGCCCGGCAATCCTCGTCGGTGAAGGTCCTGACGATCTGCAACGCCTTGACGACCTGGTCGGCCGGGAGGTGCGGCGACAACGCCGCCAGCATCCGGCTGACGGTGCCTTCGCTGAACGCGGACTCGGTCGCGCTCAGGGCTTTGCTCACCGTGCTGATGGGAAGGTGCTCCGCCAGAACGGAAAACGCGCGCAGCCGCTGTCCCCGATTGGGGATGGCCTGGGCGGCGGCCACCGCCGCCTCGAACGAGGTGACCCTCAGCTCGCACGGCAGGTGGGGCGCCACCCGGGTCAGTGCCGCGGCGCGTTCACCGTTGTCCGGCGTGGCCAGTGCGTACTCGAACGCCGTGAGCCGCTGGTCCGGTGACAGGTACGGCGCGAGTGCCGCCACGGACTTCGCCCGCGCGTCTCCGTCGGCTATGGCTTCGACCATGGCCCATGCTGTGGCGACCTGGTCGGACAGCAGGTGAGGAGCCATCGCTGCCACTGCGTCGGCGCGCGAACTTTCGTGCGAAACGGCCTGTGCCGCGGACAGTGCTTCGGTGAGCAGGGTGTGCCGACCGTGCTCCGGCAGGCGCCGGGCCAGTCCCGCCAGCGCGCGGGCCCGGACGCCGGGATAGGGGATTTCCCGCACGGCGGCGAGGACAGCGTCCCTCTGGGGCGTACGCAGGTGGGGCGCCAGCTCGATCAGCGCGTGCACCCGGGCGTTGACGCGTGGGATCGACTTCGCGGTCGAGAGCGCCCCCGCCAGCTGGCTCTCCGAGAGGTGGGGAGCCAGGCCGGCCAAGGCGTCGGCCTTCGCCTTGCTGTCGCTGACTTCTCCGGCGAGGAACAAGGCTTCGGTGAGCTGCCGGTCCGACAGACACGGCGCCAGAGCGGCCAGAGCGCTTGCTCGCGCCTTCTCGTCGCCGATTCCTCCGGCGGCGGCCACCGCGCCCGCGCGCTGTTCGTCCGACAACTGCGGTCCCAGCGTGGCCAGCGCTTCGGCCCGGACGGTCTCGTCCGAGATGGTCGGTACGGCTTTCAGAATCTCGCCGGCCTGGCCGACGGGCAATCCCGGGGACAGGTTCGTCAGCGCGCGCACGTAGGCGTCGTTGTAGGTGATTTTGGTGACGGTTTCCAGGGCTTCGGTGAGGATCTCGGCTCGCTGGCCGAGCGGCGCGTGCGGTGTCAGCCGGATCAGCGCGTCGACCCGCCTGTGTGGGCTGTGCAGCGAACCGGTGGCGCCGAGGATATCGGCGACCGCGCGAGTCCGGATGTTCGCGGGAAGGTGGGGCAGCAAGCCGAGCAGGGCTTCGACGCGGGAGTCAACCTGCCGGATCGATCGTGCGACGGCGAACGCGTCGGTCAGTTTGTCGTCCGGGAAGTAGGCCGCGAGCGCAGCGAGTTTCTTGCCGCGGGTTCTCTCTGAACGCTCCGAGCCCACGTGGTCCACCATGCGTCGACGTTCCATCGAGGTAAGAACTTCTTCGACCTGCAATCTCGAGTCCAGTACGTCCTCGGCGAGGCGGGTGAGGTTCGCTGTGGGGAGGTAGGGGCACAACGCGGCCAGCACGTCGCTCTCGACGTCTTCGGGGAGGTCATTCCAGGAATCGTCCAGCCGGTCGCCGAGCAGTTCGCGGAACTTCTCCGCGGGCAGGTGTGGCGCCAGGATCGACAGCACCTTCAGGCCGACCGGGATCGTTCTCGCGGCGGCACCGGTGGCTTTGAGCGCCACGGCGATCACCGCGGGCCGTTGCTCGGCGGGCACGTGTGGCACCAGCCGGGCGAGGAGCTCGGCGCGCACGTTGTTGTCGGGGACGCTGCGTGCGGTGGCCAGCGCTTCCGCGAGCTGACCGGCGGGCAGGTGGGGCGCCAGGCTCACCAGTGCTTGGGCGCGCTCGTGGTGTTTGGTGATGATCTTGGCCGCACCGAACCCCTGGCGGGCAGCATCGGGTCGCTGGTTTTCGGGCAGTGCGTGGATCATGGCGGCCAGCGCTTCCGCGCGAGCGCGCGGAGTCGACAGGCGGTGCGCGTGGGTCAGCGCCCGTTCCCAGGACCACACGCCGTGCTCGAGGAGGCAGACCAGCAAGTCGCCCGGAACGCTGTTGGTCAGGCTGGTGATCGAGGCGCCCATCAGCAGGTAGCGCATCTCGTCGGCCAGGCTGGGAGCCGGACGGCGGGCCGCGAGCGACTGGTCGGTCCGCCGCTCGCACTCCCTTCTCGCGGTCGCCAAATCGGCGAGGTAGCCGTCCAAAGGGCCGGCGCGGTCGTGGGCGGCGAACCAGACGTTGACGGCCTCGTCGTCCGCTGTCGCCTTCTCGACCCGCAACAGCCGGTGCAGATCGCTCCAGTCGCCCGCGGCGACCAGGTGACGAGCCAAGTGCGACAGCGCATACCCCTGGTCGGCGCCGCCGAGGCCCGGATCGTCGGCCAAGGCGGGGAGACCGGCGTCGAGGCCGCCGAACAGGTCGAGGCACTGGTCCGCGATGCGGCGATGGGCCGCCCGGGCGGCGGGCGCCAGCACTTCGGACCAAGCCCACGATTCTTCGGACTCGGCGGTGCCGGAGCGGGCGCCGGTCAGGACCTCGCGCATGCTCGCGTGGTAGATCTCGAACTTCCGGAGCCCCGCGGCCGGATTTTCCCCGGGTAGCGGAGCCGAAGCCGTCAAGAACGGTCGCAACGTCGCGTGACACCATTGCCGGACGGAGGATTCGGCGACTCCGGACAGCCGGGCCAGCGTCGCCGGGGGCAGTGGTTCGCCGACGACCGCCATGGTGGCCAGAAGTGGCAGGAGGCCGTCGTGCCAGGATGGCTCGCGGCTCCACCGGGTCAGCTGTGCGGTGTAGTACGACGGCAAGTCGGCGGGGAGTTCGCCCAGCTCCCGGGGATCGCGCAACCCCAGCCGGATCTCGTCGAGGACGTACCGCAAGTAGACCCAGACCCCGCCGCAGCGATCGGCGGCGTCGGCGGCGAACGCGTCGGCGAGGACTCCCGTCTCGGCCAGGCGGGCGGACAGTTCGGGTTCCTGGAGAGCCTTGCCGAGGTAGGACGCCACGTCGTCCCGGTTCTGCGCGTCGGTGGGGTGGATCGAAAGAACGGCACGGGGAGCGTCACACCGCGGCGGCGGGCTGCCGGTGCGGTAGGTCCCCACGACGAACACCCCCGACGGCAACAGGCCCGGCAGTCCCCACGGCTGCATGCCCTCGGGAGTTTCCGCCTCATCGGCGCCGTCGACCAGGAGAACCAGTGGCTTCCCGGCGTCTCGGGCCTGCTCCGCGGCCCGGGAGAGAACCGTTTCGAAGCCTTCCGGGGTGAAAGTCCATTCCGGCATCATGCGGCCGGGCGCGAAATCCGACAGTTCGTGGTGCGCGATCAGCTGCCCGGCCAGGTTCTGCAGTCCGACGCGGGAGAGGCCGCCGTTGTTCAGCCGTGCGAAGTGCCCGATCCAGGCCCTTTCCCGGATCAGCTGGGCGCACAGTGCGGTCTTGCCCATGCCGGCTTCCGCTTCGATCCACACGTAGCCACAACGGTGACGCTCGAGGAATCGGTCGATCCGGTCGATCAGCCATTCCCGCCCGGAGAACCCGCGCTCCAGCACGCTCTCCAGAATGGGCACGAGGTCACGGATGGCCCGGTCGAGCGCCACGGCGCCCGCGCCGGTACCGCCGAAATGAACCGACCCGATGCTGTTCGCCTGCACCGCTTGCCCGGATACCGTCGATTTCTCGATCTTGTTGTGCGTGCCGGTATCGGGGTCGTTCACCGCTTCATGGTGCCACAGGCGACCGCTGATCGTGGCTCGCCGGAGACGTCGCGACACAATTCAGGTGAGGTGGGTCGTCGGCAGGGGTTTTGGGTGGGGCTCCCAGCCCAGGTGGGCGGAAATTGTTGCCGCTGCCTTTGCTGTCTCCTCGCCGGCGGCTGCCAGGCGCTCGCTCAAACGGGAAGCCGGGGCTGAGACGTTCAACGCCGCCACCACGCGGCCGCGGAAGTCGCGGATCGGGGCTGATACCCCTGCCAGCCCCGGCTCGAACTCCTCCTGGACCTGGGCGTAACCGGCCCGGCGGGCTTCCTGGATGCGAAGCCACAGCTGCGGCAGTGCAGGCGCCTCGGGAGCAGCGGCGAAGCGGACGTACAGATCGTCCGGGGTGGCGTCGAACAGCAGCACCCGGCCCGCCGAGGTGCAGTGGGCCGGGACGCCTCGGCCTTCCCAGTCGTGGACTCGGAACGAATGGCCCGACACCGACAGCAGCGTCAAGACTTCCTGGTCGCGCAGCACGCAGAGGTGGCTCGTCTCCTCGAGTTCGGCCGAGAGTTCGCGCATCACCGGTTCGGCGGTGCGCACCAGGCGGTCCTCCACCGTTCGGGCGGCCAGTGAAAACAGGCGCCAGCCCAGGCGGTAGCCGAGGGTGTCCGGGTCGCGCTCGACCACTCCCTCCTCGGCCAGGGCCTTCAGAGCGCGGGACACCTGGCTCTTCTCGCGGCCGGTGAGCTGGGCGAGGCGGACCACGCCCAGCTCACCCGCTCGCTGCGCCTCGGGGGAGGCCAGTGCCTCCAGCAGGTCCAGGTCGCGGCGCAGGCCGTGACCCTGGTGCCGGGCGGGGGTGGGCATGGCACGGAACGTACCGGGTTGGCGTCAGCGCAACGGGGATTGCAATCGGCGGGTGAGTCTTGCCCGGCGATTTCCGGCGAACCTACCGTCGGATCGGCCGCACTCTCCACGGGCTGGAGCTCCCATGGCTTTCGCGTCCACCGCGCCCGCGGAGGTGGGCGGATGAAGATCACCGCCGTCACCCTCGACCGCCTGCGGCTCGAGCTCGACCCGCCGCTGCGGGCGGCCTGGGATCCGGACCCGCGCCGGCACTTCGACGCCACGATCGTGCGCGTGCACACCGACGAAGGCGTCACCGGGATCGGCTCCGGCGACACCATGGCCGGCTTCGACGCGGTCGAGCACCTGTTCCTCGGCGAAGATCCTCTCGACATCGTCCGGCACGTCAAGGCGATCGAGACGGCCACCTTCCACGGCGGCCGCTTCTGGCCCCTGGAAGCCGCGCTGTGGGACATCATCGGGAAGGTCGCCGGCCTGCCCGTGGCGGCGCTGTTCGGGAACGCTGCCCGCGCGCTGCCCGCGTACGCCTCTTCGGCCGAGCTGAAGCCGCCGCAGGAGCGCGTCGAGACCGCGCTGCGGGCGCGGGAAGCCGGGTTCCGGGCGATGAAGATCCGCATCGACCGCGACCGCGTGGCCGACGGTGTCGCCGCCGTTGCCGCCGTCCGGGAGGTGCTCGGTGCGGACTTCGGGATCATGGTCGACCTCAACCAGTCCTGGCGGATGGCCGGGGACACGAGCGCCGCGGCCGACCTGGCCGGGACGCGGAAGCTCGTGCGCCGGCTCGCCGAGCTGGACGTGCTCTGGGTCGAGGAACCGTTGCCCTACCACGACCTCGCCGGGTTCAGGACCCTCCGCGCCGAGAACCCGGGCGTGCGGATCGCGGCGGGAGAGATGCACCACTCGGTGCCGGAGCTGCTGCGCTACCTGGAAGAGGATGTCCTGGACGTCTACCAGATGGACGTCGTGCTCGCGGTCGGCATGCTCCGCGCGCGCACGCTGGCCGAGCTGGCGCAGCTCAAGCACCGCGCGTTCACGCCGCACAGCTGGACCAACGGCATCGGCGTGCTGGCCAACCTGCACGTCTCGGCCGGCGTCGGCGGCGGGCCGTACTTCGAGTTCCCCTGGGACCCGCCCGGGTGGACGCCCGAACGCCGCGACTTCATGCTCGCCGAACCGGTGCTGATCAACGCCGCCGGCGAGGTCGAGGTGCCGCGGCGGCCCGGGCTCGGCGTCGAACTGGACGAAGAGGCGGTGCGACGGTGGCGGATCTGACCCGAGACGCCCGGCCGGCGCCCGAGACCCGGTCGTTCGTCGGCGGCCGGTTCGTCGCGTCCACTTCGGACGAGACTTTCCCGGGCGCGATGCCCACCGTCCCCGCGGTCTGAAGGAGGCAGCATGCGCTTGTCCGTGGAGCCGGGCGGCCGTACCGAATACGGCCCCGGCGTCGTCGCCGAACTGCCCGCTTTCGTCGAGGTGGTGGGGTACGCCCGGGTGTTCGTGGTCACCGACCGCGGCCTGCGGGCCACCGGGATCGTCGGCCGCGTCGAGAAGATCCTGGCGAGGCCCGGGATCGAGTACGTCGTGCACGAAGACGTGGGGCCGAACCCGTCGACGGCCGAGCTGGACCGCGGTGCCGCCCGCTTGCGCGCCTTCGGCGACGCGGCGGTGCTCGCGCTCGGCGGGGGTTCCGCGCTGGACGCGGCGAAGGGGATTTCCCTGCTCGCGGGCAACCCGGCGGCCGCCGCCGCGGACGCCGACCGCCTGTGGGACGCCGCCGGCGGGCTGCCGTTGATCGCGGTCCCGACGACGTCGGGGACCGGTGCGGAGACCAACGGCTTCGGCGTCACCGAGGACGTCCGCGCCTGCCGCAAGGTCTACATCGGACACCCGTCGGTGAAGCCGCTGATCGCCGTACTGGATCCCGAGCTGACGGTGGGGTTGCCTGCGCCGGTCACGGCCGCTTCGGGGCTGGATGCCCTGGTCCACGGCATCGAGTCGCTGTCTTCACGCGGGTCCAGCCCGATCTCGGCCGCGTACGCCACGCAGGCGATCAGCCTCGTCGGCCGCTGGTTGCCGGTCGCGTTCCGGGACGGCGGGGACCTCCAGGCGCGTGCTCAGGTCATGCTGGGGGCGCACCTGGCGGGGCACGCTTTGACGCTGTCGGGACTCGGGCTGGTCCACGGCATCGGGCACGCGCTGACCGCGCACACCGGGACGCCGCACGGTGTCGCGCTGGCCGCCGTGCTGGAGGAGGTCATGGAGTTCAGCGTGGAGGCGGCCGCTTCGGCTTACGAGAGCACGGCGTGGGCGCTGCGGGTGACGCCGGCTACGGCGGAGGCGGCGATCGGGGCGGTGCGGGAGGTTTCCGGCGTGCTCGGCATCAAACGGCCGGTGCGGGAGCTGGGGGTGGACCGGGCGGGGATCGCGGTCATCGCGGCGGACGCGGTGGCTGACGCTGTGACGAAGAACGCGCCGAGGCTGCCTGCGGAAGCCGAGGTCGTCTCGCTGCTCGAGTCGGTTTACTGACGAGCTTCGCGAGGAAAAGAATGCCGGCCCGGAATTCGGGTTACTGCCAAAAGTGACGGGTTGATCGCTGGCCGTTGCCGGGCCGGGTGGGGAAATGGCCTCCGTCGGCGGCGAGGGTGTTCAGTCCTTGCCGCCAACGGGCCGGGTCCCCAGTGATCTGCCGGCCACCGCCTTACTTCTTCGCGGCGGCGACCTTCTTGCGCGGGGCACGCTTGCGCGGGGCGGCCGCGGGGGTTTCCGCTTCCTCGACCTGGGCCTGCTCGTAAGCCGCGATCACCTCGGAAGAAAGGCGGCCGCGCTCGGAGACCTCGTAGCCGTTCGCGTTGGCCCAGGCGCGGATCTGCTGGTTGCGCTCGCGGTCGGTCGTGCTGGTCGTCGTCGACTGGCCGGTGGCCACGCGGACCTTGCGGCCCCCGATGCGACGGCCGGCCGAGACGTAGCGGGCCAGTTCGTCGCGCAGGCTGGCGGCGTTGTCGTCCGACAGGTCGATTTCGTAGGTGACGCCGTCGAGGCCGAACTGAACGGTCTGGGCGGCTTTGCTGCCGTCGATGTCGTCCAGGATCTCGACGAGGACTTTCTGGGCCACGGGAATGCTCCTCAGCTGGATGTGCGTCCGGGGAACGTGACGTGTGACAAGTTGCACAATGGTCGACGTCCTTCGGTGGAGTGTATCCAGTCGAGGATAGGTACGGCAATTTCCCGTCCACTCGGCCGACGTGCGGTGGGTTAATCGGCTCGCATTCCCGGATCGAAGCCCGCCTCGCCCGGGGCGTCGCCGTCGTCCGCGTCGGCCAGGTGGGCCTGTTCGGCGGCCTCCTTGGCCTCCTTGATGGACTGACGGCTGTGGGCCAGGTCCGCTTCGGGGTCCTGCGGCCGGTTCTCGTTCTCCGTCATCTCGACTCCTTTTGCCGGGTGTGATTCCCGGCGGCTACCCCGGAACCGGGACCGGCAACCACCGGCGTTCACCCCAACGGGTGGGCCGGGACCGCGACTTCGCCGAGAGCCGGGTGCGCGGTGGGTTTCGGCGTGCTTGCCGCTACCGGCGGACTGACGGGTGGCGAAGCGTCGTGACCGCAGCCGGGGCTTGTGCCTGCCGGACTGCCGTGCGGGCGGGCCGGGACCGGTTTCGGGGTACCGGGAACGCGGAAGGGCCCCGCACCAGTTCGGTGCGGGGCCCTTCCGATGTCGCCAGGGGGTGGAACTACTTCTTCTTGGCGGCGGAGGTGCGCTTGGCCGGAGCCTTGGCGGCGGCGGGCTTCTTCGCCGCGGCGGTCTTGGTCGCGGCCGGCTTGGCGGCGGCCTTGGCGCGGGTGGTGGTGGCCTTCGCCGTGGTGGCCTTGGCCGCGGTGGTCTTCGCCGCGGTCTTCGGGGCCGCCTTGGTGGCGGTGGCCTTGGCGGCCGGCTTGGCGGCGGCGGCGCGGGTGCGCGTGGTGGTCGCCCGCGTGGTGGCCGGCTTGGCGGCGGCCGCCCGCGTGGTGCGGGTGGTGGTGGCCTTGGCCGGGGCCGCGGCGGCGGCCTTGGTGGCGGTCGCGCGGGTCGTCGTCGTCGCCGCGGCGGCGCGCTTGACCGGGGTGGCCTTCGGCAGCTTCTTGGTGCCGGAGATGACGTCCTTGAAGGTCGTGCCGGCGCGGAAGGCGGGCACGTTGGTCTTCTTGACGCGCACGGCCTCACCGGTGCGCGGGTTGCGCGCGGTACGAGCGGCGCGGGCGCGCTTCTCGAACACACCGAAGCCGGTGATGTTGACCTTCTCGCCCTTGTTGACCGTCCGGATGATGATGTCCACCAGACCGTCAACGGCCTGCGAAGCCACCTTCTTGTCGCCCAGACGCTCCGACAGCGCCTCGATCAGCTGGGCCTTGTTCGTCATTCCAGTCCTCCATAGTGGAACTTAGTCACGGCCCATCTCGGCCGACACTGCACACGGTATTACCAATACCGCACAAAATCCAACCGGGGGTCGAAATTTTTCCTTGTACGGGGGCGGGTTCCGCCTCCCCGGCGGCCTCCCCCGGAGAGTTCCCGGACCACGCCCCGGAGTCCGGGCACGGCCCTGAGCAGGCAAAACACCAACCCGGTGCCGTCCACAGTGGTCGTCCATATAGGACCCGAGGGCCTTTTGGAGAACTTTCCCCGCGACACGCCCGGAGCGGCCCCTCCCGCCGTGTGGCGGGGGCCACCGGGTCCCGATCCCGCGCAGCGGCCGGGGTTCGGGGCCCCGCCCGGAGGCCGTCCGAGGGCCGTCCGGCGCCGCTTCGCCGTGGAGCCAGGGGAAGCGGGACGCGGGCGGCGCCGGACCCGCTGCGGGGCTTGGCGAGCGGGACGCCGGCGCCCGCCGGAAACCGGCCTGCGGCGGCGAAAGGATCTTCCCCGAAGGGTGAACTCACTCGTTCGGCGCAGTCTTGGCCCGCGCGGGCAACCCGGGGAGTACGCCGTGTTGGGCGCGGGGCGAAACCGCAGGCGGGCTAGTCTGCCGCGGGAGGAACACCCGCGCGGACAGGGAGAACCGTGGACCAGGAGACGCTCACCACCGTGGTCGGACGGGTGGCAGGCACCGAGGACTCGACGCCGCTGCAGTTCAGCGTGGCCATCGATCCGGAAGCCTATCTGCAGCTCGACGACGTCGTCGTGACCCGGCGGGATCTGCCGGGGCTCGGGGAAGTCACCTCTTACGGCGTGGTCACGCAGGTGAGCGCGCGGCACGAAGGCGCCAGCTTCGGCAGCGACGTCTTCCTGATCTCCGACGGCGTCCTGCCCGCGCAGGTGCAGGAGATCGCCGAGATCGCCACCACCCGCGTCGAACCCGAGTGCTACGTGCCGCCCAAGCCGGGCGCCGTCGTCTCGCGCGCCGTGGGGGAAGATCGCGCGCAGGCGCTGTACTTCGACAACATGACCCGCCAGGTGGCGGTCGGCCTCGGCCGCGACGGCGAACCCGTCTTCCTCAACATGGACTTCCTCGACGGCACGCGGGGTGCGCACGTCAGCATCAGCGGGGTCTCCGGCGTGGCCACCAAGACGTCGTTCGCGTTGTTCCTGCTGCACTCGATCTTCCGCGGCGGCGCCCTGCCCAACGCCCACAACGCCAAGGCCCTCGTCTTCTCCGTGAAGGGCGAGGACCTGCTGTTCCTCGACACCCCGAACGTCCACCTCGACGAGAAGCTCAAGGCCGGGTACGCCAAGCTCGGCCTGCCCGCGGAGCCGTTCGCCTCCGTCGGGTTCTACGCGCCGCCGACGCCGTCGGACACCACGGGGAAGCCTTACGTCACCGGGCGGACCTCGGGGGTCGGCGCGTTCTGGTGGACCATCGCGGAGTTCTGCGCGAAGGACCTGCTGCCCTACGTCTTCGCCGACGCCGAGGACGAGCGCAACCAGTACACGATGGTCATCCACCAGGTCGCGAACCGGTTGCGGCTGGACAGCACCCCGGCCGGCAAGGACGGCGCGGCCAACGTCGACGGCGTGCTCTGCCGCACCTACGCGGAACTCGTCGACGTCATCTGCGAACGCGTCACCGACGAGGAAACCCGCGCGAGCTGGGCGGGTGCGGTCACCGGCGCGGGCACGGTCAACGCGTTCATCCGCCGCCTGCGCTCCAGCCAGCGCGCGCTGTCCGGCCTCATCCGCGGCGACCTCGCCGACCACCCCGCGCGCTCGTTGTCCACGGAGAACCAGCAGGTGACCGTGGTGGACATCCACAACCTCGTCGAGCGCGCGCAGCGGTTCGTCGTCGGGGTGACGCTGGCGGCGGAGACCGCGCGCAAGGAAGCCGCCGGCCCGGGCGGGTTGCTGTTCACCATGCTGGACGAGCTCAACAAGTACGCGCCGCGGGAAGGCAGCAGCCCCATCAAGGAGGTGCTGCTGGACATCGCAGAGCGCGGCCGCTCCCTCGGCGTCATCCTGATCGGCGCGCAGCAGACCGCCAGCGAGGTCGAGCGCCGGATCGTCAGCAACAGCTCGGTGCGGATCGTCGGGCGCCTCGACGCCGCCGAGGCTTCGCGGCCCGAGTACGGCTTCCTGCCGCAGAGCCAGCGGGTCCGCGCGACGCTCGCCACGCCGGGCACGATGTTCGTGAGCCAGCCGGAGATCCCGGTGCCGATCGCCGTCGGCTTCCCGTTCCCGGCCTGGGCCACGCGGCTTTCCGAGGCCGGTCAGGTGCCGGTGAAGACGGCGTCGGCGAAGAAGGCCGATCCCTTCGCCGGCCTGCCCTCGGGCAGCGCCGACCCCTTCGGTGACGACCCGCCGCCCTTCTGAGCCCGCTGCCCGCTATCCGAACGGAAGGACGAAGTGTGAAGTTCCTGCACACCTCCGATTGGCACGTCGGCAAGACGCTCAAGGGCCGCAACCGGCTCGACGAGCAGCGCGCGGTGCTCGGCGAAATCGTCCGGATCGCGCGGAAGGAGGAGTTCGACGCGGTCCTCGTCGCGGGTGACCTGTACGAGACGTCGGCACCTTCGGCCGCCGCGCAGGAGCTCGTGGTGCAGGCGCTGATGGCGCTGCGCGAGACCGGTGCCGAGGTGCTGGCCATCGCCGGGAACCACGACCACGCCGCGACGTTCGAGGCCTACCGGCCGCTGCTGCGCAAAGCGGGCATCCACCTCACCGGGAACCCGCGCCCGGCCGCCGACGGCGGGGTCGTGTCGTTCGACGCGCGGTCGACCGGCGAGCGCGTCAACGTCGCCGTGCTGCCCTTCCTTTCCCAGCGCTACGCGGTCCGCGCCGCCGAGCTGATCACCGGGACCCCGGCGGACAACGTCGGCGAGTACGACCAGCGCGTGCGCGACATCCTGGAACGCCTCAAGGAAGGCTTCACGCCCGGCGCGGTCAACCTCGTCATGGCGCACCTGACGGTGACCGGCGGCGCGCTGGGCGGCGGCGAGCGCGCGGCGCAGTCCATCTTCGAGTACCACGTGCCCGCCACGGCGTTCGGCGCCGACCCGCACTACGTCGCGCTCGGCCACCTGCACCGCCGCCAGTCGCTGCCCGCCGCGTGCCCGGTGCACTACAGCGGTTCGCCGTTCGCCGTCGACTTCGGCGAGCAGGACAACAAGAGCGTGGTGCTCGCCGTCGAGGTTTCGCCGACGACGCCGGCGAAGATCACGGACCTGCCGCTGACCGCGGGGCGGCGGCTGCGGACCGTCCACGGCACGGTGGCCGAGCTGACCGGCCGCGCGGCGGAGTTCGGCGAGGACTACCTGCGCGTCTACGTCCGCGAAGCGACCAGGGCCGGGCTGCGCGAGGAAATCCAGGAAGCCCTGCCCAACGCCCTGGAAATCCGCATCGACCCGGAGTTCGCCGCGCCGATCACGACGTCGGCGGGCGACCGCGCGATCGCGGACCGCTCACCGGGGGAGCTGTTCGCGTCCTACTGCGAAGAACGGACCGTCGACGACAAGCGCGTCCAGTCGCTCTTCGCGCGGCTGCACGACGAAGAGACGAGCGGGGTGTGACATGCGGCCAGTGCTGCTGGAGATGACCGGCTTCGCGTCCTTCCGCGAGAAGACCGAAGTCAGCTTCGCGGACACCGACTACTTCGCCCTCGTCGGGCCGACCGGCGCGGGCAAGAGCACCGTGATCGACGCGCTCACCTTCGCCCTCTACGGCTCCGTCGCCCGCTGGGACCACGAAGGCCTGGTCGCGCCCGCGCTCGCGCCGACGGCGAACCGGGCCACCGTGCGGCTCGTGTTCGACGCGGGTGGCACGCGCTACCACGTCGTGCGGGAAGTCCGGCGCAGCGGCGGGAAGAAACCCACGGTCAGCGTCAAGAACGTCCGCCTGGAACGGCTGGTCGACCCCGCCGCGCTCGGGGGGCCGGAGGACGACGCCGACCCGGTCGCCGCGGACTCCGAGGTCACCCCGGCGGTCGAACGCCTGCTCGGGTTGACGTTCAAGCACTTCTGCACCTGCGTGGCGCTGCCGCAGGGCGACTTCGCGGAGTTCCTGCACGCCAAGGCCGCCGACCGGCAGAAGATCCTCATCAAGCTGCTGGGCCTGGAGGTCTACGAGCGGATCGGCCGCCGCGCCGGCGTGACGGCGGAGCAGCAGAAGCAGCGGGCGGCCGTCCTCACCGAACAGCTGGGCAGCTACGCCGACGCGACCGCGGAGGCCGTCGACGCGCTCGCCGCGCGGATGACCGCCCTCGCCGAGCTGGACGCGCGCGTGACCGCGGCCCTGCCCGGGCTGAACGACGCGACCCGCGCGCACGACGAAGCACGGCAACGCGTCGCCGCGCTGACGAAGGAACTGAGCGTCCTCGACGCGCTGGAACGCCCGGACGGCGTCGAAGACCTCGAAACCCGGCGCCGGGCGGCGGTCGACGCGACGACGGCTGCGCGGGCGGGGCTCGAAGCCGGTGAGGCGGCGGACGAAGCGGCTCGTGCCGCGCTGGCCGCCGCGCCGGACCGCGGCGAGCTGGAACGGATCCGCGCCGCCCGCGCGGAACTCGCCGAAGCCGAGAAGGCACTCCCGGGCCTGGAGGAAGCGGCGAAAGCGGCAACGGAGGCGAGGACGGCCGCGTCGGAGGCGGTCGCCGAAGCCGTGGCCGCGGTCGAGGCGGCCCGCAAGACCCGGGACACCACCGCGCGCGCCGCCGAGGACGCGGCCGCGCGGGCGGAGGCGTCCCGCCGGGAACGCGACCGGCTGAGCGGGGTGCGGCCGCCCGCGGATCTCGGCGACCTGTCGGAAGAGGCGGCGCGGGTGGCGAAGCGCACGGCCGAGGCCGATGCCCGCCTGCGCGCCGCCGAGACCGCCGACGCCGAAGCCCGCGCGGCGCTGGCCGCGCAGCCCGACGTCGCCCCGCTGGCCGCCGCGCGCTCCGACGCCCGGACGCTCTACGCGGTCGCCGAAGCCCAGCGCAAGGCCGCGCCCGAGCAGGCCGCGCGCCGGACGGAACTCGAAGCGGCGCGAAGCGCCTTCGCCGATGCCGACGCCGAAGTCACCGCGGCGAAGGCGGCGGTGACCGAAGCCGACCGGGCCGGGCAGGCGCTGGGCCTGCGGGCCGGGCTCGCCGTCGGGCACCCGTGCCCGGTGTGCGAGCAGGAAGTCGCGACGTTGCCCGACGCCGGCGGGCACGCCCACCTCGCCGAGGCGCGGGAACGCCTGGAGCGGGCCGAAGCCGCCCGCGCCGCCGCCGAGTCCGCGCTGCGCAAGCTGGAACGGGCCGTGGACCGCGACGCCGACGCCGCCGCGTCGGCGGCCGCGCAGGCGGAAGAACTGCGCGAGGTGCTCGCGGGAGTGGCCGGACCGCCGGAGTCGGTGGTCCTGCGCCGCCCGGTCGAGGCGGCGTTTTCCGAGCAGGACTACGCGGATCTCGTCACGGCCGTGCGGGAGCGGGGCGAGTGGCTGTCGGCGACGATCGACGCCCGCACCCGCGTCGCCGAGACCGCGACCGCCGCCGACCGGGAGCTGGCTGCGGCCCGCACCGGCCGCGCGGCCGCGCAGCGCGAGGCCGACGTCGTCGAAAAGTCGTTCGCCGCGGCCAAGGAAGCCCTGCGGGCGGCCCGCGATCCCCTGGTGGAGCTGGGCGCGCCCGCGGTCGACACCGGAGACGTCCCGGCGGGCTGGCGGCTGCTGACGTCGTGGGCGGCGTCGGCGGTCGAGGACCGGCGGACCGCGCTGGCCGCGCTCGAAGCGGCCGCCGAAGCCGCGGGCAAGGAAGCCGTCGTCGCGGCGGACGACCTCGCCTCCGCCGAGCGGGCCGCCGAGCAGCGCCGTGAGCAGGCGGGAGAAGCGGCACTGGCCGAACAGTCCGCGAGCACCACGCTGACGACGACCCGGCGCCGGCACGCCGAACTCGGCTCGATGCTGGACGGTGCGCCCGCCGCCGACGTGGTCACCGAGCAGCTCGCGAAGGTCGCCGAACTCGAACAAGCCGCCAAGAAGGCGGACGCCGACCTGCGGACCGCCCGCGCCGCCGCGAAACAGGCGTCGGAAGCCCAGGCCCGCGTCGACGGACAGGTCGCCGCCGAACGGCAGCGGCTGTCCCGCGCGCGGGATCCCCTGGTCGGTCTGGGTGCTCCGCCGATCCACGGGGAAAGCCTCCTCGGCGCGTGGACCGCGTTGACGGACTGGGCGGCCGGGCAGGCGAACGAGCACCGCGACCGGCTGGCCGCCGCCGGCACCGCCGAGGGCGAAGCCGCCGAAGCGTTGCGGGCGGCCGAACGCGCGGTCACCGGCGACATCACCGCGCTCGAGGTCGAGCTGCCCGAAGGATCGGTGCGGGACCGGGCGCCGGTGGCCCTCGCGACCGCGCGGGCCCGCGCCGAAGCCGACCACACGGAAATGAAGCGGCGCGTGGCGCACGTGGCGGGGCTGCAGGCCGACATCGCGGCCGCGGAGGCGGAGTCGCAGGTCGCGCGGCTGCTCGCGGATCTGCTGCGCTCGGACAAGTTCCCGCGCTGGCTCATCGCCGGTGCGCTCGACACGCTGGTCGCCGAGGCGTCGGCGTCGCTGCTCGAACTCTCCGGCGGCCAGTTCGAGCTCACCCACGACAAGGGCGATTTCCTGGTGGTGGACCACAACGAGGCCGACGCGCGGCGCCCGGTCAAGACGCTGTCCGGCGGGGAGACGTTCCAGGCGTCGCTTTCGCTGGCGCTGGCGTTGTCGTCGCAGCTCGGCGCGATGGCCGCGGAGGGCGCGACCCGGCTCGAGTCCATCTTCCTCGACGAAGGTTTCGGGACGCTGGACGAAGCCACCCTCGACGTCGTGGCGTCCACGCTGGAGAACCTCGCCGCCACCGGCTCCCGGATGGTCGGGGTGATCACGCACGTGCCGGCGCTGGCCGAGCGCGTCCCGGTGCGGTTCCTGGTCACCCGCGACGGGTCCGGCTCGCACATCGGCAGGGAGGGCGCATGACCGCCGTGGCAGGCATGAACTTCAGCATCGACACCTGGGACCCGGGCTACGGCAGCTCGATGGAGGCCGAGGAACTGGGCCGGTCCCAGGCCGAGGTCGAGCTCGACGTCGAAGTCCCGGAAGACGAGTGGGCGCCGATCGACCCGTCCCCGGTGACGCCGCCCGAGGCCGTGCTGTTCGTCGACGGCGTCCGGCGGATCGACGCGCGCGTCTGGATCGACGACCCGGCGGGCACGAACTCGGCGTCGATCGGGATCTGCGCGTCCTACGCGGCCGGCGTGGTGTGCTGCTGCGAGGGGCAGGCGCACGTCGTCGGCACCGACGTCCGGCGCGGGCTGTTCACGGTGGCGCCGCAGGCGGACGACATCGCGACCCCGGCGGGCGTCTACACGGCGCACCGCGCGGCGCCCAAGGAAGACAAGCCGCTGCCGGTGGTGCTGTCCTCGGCGTTGCAGGAGCAGCTGGCCGAAGCCGAGCTGGAAACGGCGGTCCGGGCGCGCACGGCGAGCCACGTGCGCAGCGATCTGCTGGTCGTGGACGGGCCGTTGCGCGGGCGCGCGCACCTCGAGCGGGCGGTCGGGTTCATCAAGAGCCACCAGACGACCTACCTGCCCGGCGAGCTCAACGCGATGGTCGGCGCGCTCGGGCCGCACCAGCGGACACCGGTGTTCCTGATGGGGACGAGCTGGGTCCGGCACTCCTGGTACCTGCGCCTGCCGTCCGTCGGCGGCCCGCCGTGGTCGGGGGTCGTGCGGGTGGAGGCGGCGCCGCACCTCGGACGCGCGGAGGTGGCCGGGCTGGCGAACCTCACGCAGTCGGTGCTGGGGCGGTTCGCGTCGGTGGCCTACAAGGACTCGCGCGCGCCGCAGAACCTGTACCCGATCGCCGGGCTGGAGCGCGACCTGCGGCACCGGCTGGGCGACCAGCAGTTCGTCTACCGCGCGCTGCGCCTGGCGGCCGCTCGCTGACGCCGGGGCCCCGGGACGGTGGGCCTGGGAGCGCGCGCCGTCCCGGGGTGTCCGGGGTGGCGGATCAGCTCAGCGAGCCGTCCCCCGTCTGCGGCGCACCGGCCGGCTTGACCGCGACCTGGGGTTTCGCCGGCTTGGGTGCCTTCGACGTCGCCGGTGGCTTCGGCTTGGTCGTGGGCGGTTTCGGGTGCGCCGAGCTGCTCGGCGGCGGCGTGCCGAGGATGGTGAAGCTGCCGGTGGCCACGCGGCCGTCCGAGCAGGTGAACTGCGCGGTGTACTTGCCCGGCGTCGTGATCGCCGTGGTGTGGCCGCCGGCGCGGCCGAAGTTGCCGCCCTCGGTGAACACCAGCGGCGCCGCGAACCCCTTCGACGTGACCGCCGTCTTCGGCGAGCAGCCGCTCAGCGCCGCGTGGGTTTCCGCGTCGACCCGGCCGCCCGGCTCCACCTGCTGGGTCAATCCCCAGCTGACGTCGGCCGCGCTCGCCGGGGCCGCGAGCGCGACCGTCGCCGCGCTCGCCGCCATTAGGCCGATCAGGGTTTTCTTGACCATGGTTCGTCCCCTCTCCTTCGTGCTCCTCCCACGCTTGAGCCGGGGAAACGGTTGAGCCCGCGGGAAATTTCATGTATGTGAACATCGTCGCGTCTATGTTTCCCGCTCATGTATGGGGTTAGCTTGGCCGATGCGCAACGGCCGGCTCGTTCTCGCTGTCGTCCTGGGTTTGTCGCTGGCGACGCCCGCCGCGGCGGCTGCCCAACCCTGGCGCGAAGCCGGGCAGCCGCCCGATCGCCGGGCCGCCGAGCTGATCGCGGCGATGACCCTCGACGAGAAGATCTCCCAGCTGCACCTGCAGCCCGACGCGGAGCACCAGCGGTACGTGCCGCCGATCCCGCGCCTCGGCGTACCCGGGTTCCGCATCGCCAACGGCCCGGCGGGCATGGGCCCGGCCGACGACAAGCCGCAGAAGCCGGCGACCGCGCTGCCCGCGACCATGGCGCTGGCGTCGACGTTCGACACCGGTGTCGCACGCCGGTACGGCCGGCTGATCGGCAGCGAAACCCGGGCGCTCGCGCACAACGTGTCCGAGGCGCCGGACATCAACATCGCCCGCGTCCCGCGCAACGGCCGGACCTTCGAGGGCATGGGGGAGGACCCGGTGCTCGCCGGCGCGCTGGCCGCCGCCGACATCCGCGGCATCCAGGAGAACGGCACGATCGCCGAGGTCAAGCACTACGCGGCGAACAACCAGGAGACGCAGCGGCAGAGCGTCGACGAGCACATCGACGAGCGCACGCTCAACGAGATCTACCTGCCGCACTTCGAGCAGTCGGTCGTCGAAGGCCACGCCGGCTCGGTGATGTGCGCGTACCCGAAGATCAACGGCATCTTCACGTGCGAGAACCCGGCGCTGCTGCAGGGCAAGCTGCGCGACGACTGGGGGTTCACGGGGTTCGTCCAGTCGGACTGGGGTGCCGCGCACAGCACCCTCGGGTCGGCGGCCGCGGGCATGAACCTCGAGATGATCGACGGCACCTGGTACGGCGACAGGATGAAGCAGGCCGTGCTCGCCGGGCAGGTCACCGAACAGCGCGTCGACGAGCTGCTGCTGCCGCGGTTCCGCACGATGTTCGCCTTCGGGCAGTTCGACCACCCGCCGGTGCTCTCGCCGTTGCCGACCGCGCAGCACGACGCCGCCGCGAAGGAGTTCGCCGAACGCGGCATGGTGCTGCTGCGCAACGAGCACGCCCAGCTCCCGCTCGACGACCGTGCGGTGAAGTCGATCGCGCTGATCGGCCCGTACGCGACCAAGGCCAAGACCGGTGGCGGTGGCAGCTCGGCGGTCATCCCGACGTCCACAGTGGACCCGTTGCCCGGGCTCCGGCAACGCGTTCCCGGTGCTGCCGTGACGCTCGACGACGGCAGCGACGTCACGAGGGCGGCGGAGCTGGCGCGCACGGCGGACGTCAGCGTGGTGATGGTCGGGGACGACGAGACCGAGGGCAAGGACCGGCCGAGCCTGGCGCTGGCGGGCAACCAGGACGCGCTGGTGGCCGCGGTCGCCGCGGCGAACCCGCGCACGGTGGTCGTGGTGAAGAGCGGCGGCCCGGTGCTGATGCCGTGGGCGGCTTCGGTGCCCGCGATCCTGCAGGCGTGGTACCCCGGCCAGCAGGACGGCGCGGCGGTGGCGGGCGTGCTGTTCGGCGACGTCGACCCTTCGGCCAAGCTGCCGATCACGTTCCCGGCGGCGGACGCGGACACCCCGGCGAACACGCCCGCGCAGTTCCCGGGTGTCGGTGGTGTCGCGACCTATTCGGAGGGGCTGCAGGTCGGCTACCGCTGGTTCGACGCGCAGGACCGGGCGCCGCTGTTCCCGTTCGGGCACGGGCTGTCGTACACGAAGTTCGCGTTCTCCGGGTTGTCGGTGCGCACCACGGGCGACGGCGCCACGGCGACGTTCACGGTCCGCAACACCGGACGGCGGGCGGGTGCGGAGGTCGCCCAGCTGTACCTGGGCTTCCCGGCGGCGGCCGGGGAACCGCCTCGGCAGCTGAAGGGGTTCTCGCGGGTTTCACTGGCGCCGGGGGAGTCCCAGCGCGTGACGATCCGGCTGGCCGCGCGCGACTTCTCGGTGTGGGACACGGCCGGCCACGCGTGGCAGCCGGTGCACGGCGGGTTCACGGTCTCGGTCGGCGACTCTTCGCGGTCCTTGCCGCTGCGGGCGTCGTTGACGCGGTGATGGCCAGGTGGCTCGCGCACGGGTCAGCCCTTGCAGCCCGGCACCGTCGCGGCGGCCTGTATCAGGTCCGGGGAGTCCACCATCGGCGCGATCGGGTCGTACGCCCCGTCGAGGTCCTGCTGCGCGCGCGTGACGGCGTCCGCCGCGGGGAGCTGGGACGCGCCGTCGCCGGGCCGGGCGCTGTCGAGGGCCTTCTTCGCCTCGGCCGCGTGGTCGCGGGCCGTCGTGTACTTCTTCACGAACGCCTGCCGGACCTTCTCGGCGGTCGGGACCGGGCCCGGGGGCAGGGCCGTGAGCTTGTCGACCACCTCGCCGGTGCGGGCCGCGATGCCGCCCAGCGTCTCGCTCAGCACCTTCTGCGCTTCGGCCACCGAGCCCGGCTCGGGCTTGCCGGGAGCGGCCTCGTCGTTGGTGCGGTCGCGGTAGCCGTGGATCGCGGAGCAGAAGCCGTCCATCCAGCTGAGCACGGCCGGGTCGGCGGTGGCCGCCGACGGGGTCGCGGGTGCCGTCACCGTCACGGTCGGCGGCGCGGCCGGTGGCGTGCCCGAACACGCCGTCAGCAGCAGGCAGGCGCCGAGCAGTCCCGGAACGAACTTCATGGGTCCCCCTCGCGGTGTCCTCGGCGGGTACACGCGCGAGCCTGCCCGAAGGTTGCTTCAGGCCGCGGCGAGGGTGCCACCCAGCGCCCGCTGCCCGTCGTCGGTGAGCTCCGCCCGCGCCCACTGCCCGACGGCCACGACCCGCGCCGGCCGGATCAGCCCCGCCCGCGCCAGCTCGTGCGCGGTGGACTGGTCGCAGCACGGCAGGCCGTCGACCCGCAGGTCCGGTTCGCAACTGCAGGTCAGCTCGGCGCGGCCGGCGCCGACCGCCCGCAACATCGCCAGTGCCCGTCTGTTCAGCATGGCCATCCCCCTCAGGTGGTTCCGACCCTGAAGAGACGTGACCGCCGTCACCGAATACGCGGTTTTCGCGAGGTTCCCCCGAACGGTGCACCTCGAAACCGGTCAAGCCCGAGTGCCGGCGCGGTTCCCTAAAGCCGTTCCTGCAAGGCGTCCGCCGCCGCGAGGAGGTCGGCCGCCCAGCGGGCGCCCGGCTTGCGGCCGATCCGCTCGATCGGGCCGGACACCGACACCGCCGCCACGACCGTGCCCGCCGAATCGCGCACCGGTGCCGAGATGCTCGCCACGCCGGGCTCGCGCTCGGCCACGCTCTGGGCCCACCCGCGCCGGCGCACCTCGAGGAGCGTGCGCTCGCCGAAGACCGCGTCGGCCAGGATCGTGCGCTGCGTGTGCGGGTCCGCCCACGCCGCGAGCACCTTCGCGCCCGAACCGGCCGTCATCGGCAGCCGTGAACCGATCGGGACGGTGTCGCGCAGGCCGCTGGGCGGTTCCGCCGTCGCGACGCACACGCGCTGGACGCCGTCGCGCCGGTAGAGCTGCACGCTTTCGCCGGTGACGTCCCGCAGCTTCGGCAGCACCACGCCCGCCGCGTCGAGCAGGGGATCCGTCGAGCCGCCCGCCAGTTCGGCCAGTGCCGTACCGGGGCGCCAGCGCCCGTCCGGACCGCGGCGCAGCAACCGGTGCACCTCGAGCCCGACCGCGAGCCGGTGCGCGGTGGCCCGCGGCAGACCGGTTCGCGTGCAGAGTTCCGCGAGGCCGCAGGGGTCGTCCGCGACCGCCTGCAGCACGGCCACTGCTTTGTCCAGTACTCCGATACCGCTATGCTGTCCCACGACCCGATACTAGCGTCCCGCACTTTGGGAAGTCCAGCATCTGGGAAAACCCTGAACTCGAGCTGCGCTCCTCCTTCGCGGCTCGCATTCGCCCCCGCGGTGCGCGCCCGAGTTCCGACGTCGAACCGTGGAAGGAGCCGGAGATGACCAGCCCGACCGGCAAGGCCCGCACACTGGCGGAGAAGGTGTGGGAAAGCCACCTCGTGCGCCGAGGGGAAGGCGCCGAACCGGATCTGCTCTACATCGACCTCCACCTGCTGCACGAAGTGACCAGCCCGCAGGCCTTCGACGGCCTCCGGCTGGCCGGGCGGCCGCTGCGCCGCCCCGACCTGACCATCGCGACCGAGGACCACAACGTCCCGACCGTCGACATCGAGCTCCCCATCGCCGATCCGGTCTCGCGCACCCAGGTCGACACCCTTCGGCGCAACTGCAAGGAGTTCGGTGTCCGGCTGCACCCGATGGGTGACGCCGAGCAGGGCATCGTGCACGTCATCGGCCCGCAGCTCGGCCTGACCCAGCCCGGCATGACCGTGGTCTGCGGCGACAGCCACACCTCCACGCACGGCGCGTTCGGCGCCATCGCCTTCGGCATCGGCACGTCCGAGGTCGAGCACGTCATGGCCACCCAGACGCTGCCGCTCCGTCCTTTCAAGACGATGGCGATCACGGTCGACGGCGAGCTGCGCCCCGGCGTCACGGCGAAGGACGTCATCCTCGCGGTGATCGCCAAGATCGGCACCGGCGGCGGCCAGGGCTACATCCTGGAGTACCGCGGCTCGGCCATCGAGGCGCTCTCGATGGAAGCCCGGATGACCGTCTGCAACATGTCGATCGAGGCCGGCGCCCGCGCCGGGATGATCGCCCCGGACGAGACGACGTTCGAGTACCTGAAGGGCCGCCCGCACGCGCCGAGCGGCGCCGACTGGGACGCGGCGGTCGAAAACTGGCGGCAGCTGCGCACCGACGACGGCGCCGAGTTCGACGCCGAGGTGCACCTGGACGCGGGCGCGCTGACGCCGTTCGTGACCTGGGGCACCAACCCCGGCCAGGGCCTGCCGCTGGGCGCCGACGTGCCCGACCCGGAGCAGATCCCGGACGAGAACGACCGCGTCGCGGCCGAGAAGGCCCTGTCCTACATGGATCTCAAGCCCGGCACGCCGCTGCGGGAGATCGCGGTGGACACCGTCTTCCTCGGCTCCTGCACCAACGGCCGGATCGAGGACCTGCGGGCCGCGGCCGAGGTGCTGCGCGGGCGCAAGGTGGCGGAGTCGGTCCGGATGCTGGTGGTCCCCGGCTCGATGCGGGTCCGCAAAGCCGCCGAAGCCGAGGGGCTCGACGCCGTCTTCACCGAGGCCGGCGCCGAGTGGCGCCAGGCGGGCTGCTCCATGTGCCTCGGCATGAACCCGGACCAGCTGAAGCCGGGCGAGCGCAGCGCGTCGACGTCGAACCGCAACTTCGAGGGCAGGCAGGGCAAGGGCGGCCGGACGCACCTGGTGTCGCCGCTGGTGGCCGCCGCGACGGCCGTCCGGGGGACGCTTTCGTCGCCGGAAGACCTGCTGACCGCCGCCCGCTGACCCACCCGAGGAGCTCCCACCATGGAACCGTTCACCCAGCACACCGGCGTCGGCGTCCCGCTGCGCCGGTCCAACGTGGACACCGACCAGATCATCCCGGCGGTCTACCTCAAGCGGGTCACCCGGACCGGCTTCGAGGACGGCCTGTTCGCCGCCTGGCGCGGTGACGAGGACTTCATCCTCAACTCCGAGCCGTTCAAGGCCGGCAGCGTGCTGGTCGCGGGACCGGACTTCGGAACCGGTTCCTCCCGCGAGCACGCCGTCTGGGCGCTGATGGACTACGGCTTCCGGGCCGTCATCTCGGCCCGCTTCGCCGACATCTTCCGCGGCAACTCCGGCAAGGGCGGCCTGGTGGCCGCGCAGTGCGAGCAGCACGACGTCGAACTGCTCTGGAAGCTGCTCGAGAACGAGCCCGGCACGGAGGTCACGGTCGACCTCGAGACCAAGACCGTGCGGGCCAAGGACTTCACCGCGCCCTTCCAGATCGACGACTACGTCCGCTGGCGCCTGCTGGAGGGCCTGGACGACATCGCTCTCACGTTGCGCCATGCCGGTGAGATCGACGCCTTCGAGGGCGGCCGCCCGTCCTGGAAGCCGACGACGACGCCGATCGCGGCGGGCTAGTCCACTCTTCGGCGGGATCCCTTGTGGTTCAAGGGATCCCGCCGTTTTCGCGGTTGCGTCCAGTCGATGCCGAACGGCCCTCGCGAGGCGTTCTTCGCGAGGCGGAACCCGCCCCGGGGCAAGGGAAAGGGTCCGCGTGCCGTTTGGAATTTGTGCTGCCTTGGTAATACCGTGTGCTGGTCGGC
Organism: Amycolatopsis sp. NPDC049159; assembly: GCF_040648295.1. Classification (NCBI taxonomy): domain Bacteria; kingdom Bacillati; phylum Actinomycetota; class Actinomycetes; order Pseudonocardiales; family Pseudonocardiaceae; genus Amycolatopsis; species Amycolatopsis sp. NPDC049159. Next base: position 94,307 of record NZ_JBEZDL010000011.1, on the reverse strand, counting down.
CGACCGGGCCGAGGACGGGTACTCCCTTCTTGGAGGACTGGAATGGCCAACAAGGCCCAGCTGATCGAGGCGCTGACGGAGCGCCTGGGCGACAAGAAGGCCGCTTCCGAGGCGGTCGACGGTCTGGTCGACATCATCATCCGGACGGTCAACAAGGGCGAAAAGGTCAACATCACCGGCTTCGGCGTGTTCGAGAAGCGCGCCCGCGCGGCCCGGACGGCCCGGAACCCGCGTACCGGTGAAGCCGTGCGGGTCAAGAAGACGAACGTGCCGGCGTTCCGGGCCGGGACGACTTTCAAGGACGTCGTTTCCGGGGCGAAGAAGCTGCCGAAGGCGACGCCGGCGAAGCGGGCGGCCGCGGGGAACCGCGCGTCCACGACGACTCGGGCGACGACACCGCGCGCAGCGGCAGCGAAGCCGGCGGCGGCCCGGGCGACGGCGACGCGGACCCGGGCAGCGGCGGCGAAGCCGGCCGCGACGACGGCGAAGCCGGCGACCACGCGGACTCGCGCGGCAGCGGCCCCGAAGGCGGCCGCGGCCAAGACGACCACGCGGGCGAAGGCGGCTCCGAAGGCGACCGCGCCGAAGCCTGCTGCGGCGAAGACCACGGCTGCCAAGACGACCGCGGCGAAGACGACGGCGGCGAAGCCGGCTGCCAGGACGACCACGGCCCGGAAGACCACCGCGGCCAAGGCACCGGCCAAGCGAACCTCGACCGCGGCGAAGAAGAGCTGACCACCGAAAACTGTCGGACCCCTGCGGTAACGTGAAATCAGGGGGCCCCAGGGGGCGACCCCTGCTCAGGCGATCGACTTTCCGGCGGGGCCCCGTGCGAAGGGCGCGGGGCCCCGCCGCATGTCCGGGGACAGGTGCGGCGAAAGCGATCCCCGCGCACGGAGTTCCGGGCCGGGGGGCGGTTGGTGCCACGCGGCGGGTTCCGGCTGGTCTTGCCGGGTGGGTGCGGTGGAAGTGATCCGCGCGCGGAGTTGCGGACCGGGCGGGGTAGGCCTGGTCGGGGGTCGCGCGGTTTGGCTGGTTTCGCCGGGTGGGTGCGGTGGAAGTGATCCGCGCGCGGAGTTGCGGACCGGGCGGGGTAGGCCTGGTCGGGGGTTACGTGGTTTGGCTGGTTTCGCCGGGTGGGTGCGGTGGAAGCGGTCCGCGCGCGGAGTCCCGGACCGGCCGGTTGGTGCCACGCGGCGGGTTCCGGCTGCTCTCGCCCGGGCCGGTGCGGCGGAAGCGATCCGCGCCCGCGGAGTTCCGGACTAAGGCCGGGCCGGGTAGGCCTGGTCGCAGGTCACACAGTTTGGCTGGTTTCGCTGAACAGGTACGGCGGAAGCGATCCCCACCCGCGAAGCCCGGACCGGGTGGGTCGGTCGGCGCCCACGCCGCGGGTCGGCTGCTCGCACCGGCCCGCGGCGAAAGCGATCCCCGAGCCCCCAAAGCGAACCGAAAGCCCGGCTGGCGAACCGCCTGCTCACGAAAGTCACTCACCGCCAACTCCGCTATCCCGAACGGAACCCGCACGCCACCCGCTCGGCGCAACCCCCGCCCCGGGACCGGTTCCGCCCAATTTCGCAAAGTTGCTTGAGCGCCCGGCCGAGTGATGCCACGCTGCGTTCCTCGGGGCCCGCGTGCGGGTCCGGCGGCGCGTGACGGCTCACCTGGGGGCGACCACCATCGACATCCGGCTGCTCGGCCCGTTCCAGGTGCTCGTCGGCGGTTCCCCGGTCGTGCTGACGAGCTCCCGCCAGCGCGCGCTGCTCGCGACCCTCGCCCTCGCCGCGGGCCGGCTGGTGTCGATCGATGCGCTCGCGCGCGGGGTTTGGGGCGAGACGCCGCCCGCGCACATCCGGGGGAGCCTGCAGACCTACGTCATGCGCCTGCGCCGGCTTTGCGGTGAAGACACCGTCGTCACCGAGCCGGACGGGTACCGGCTGGTCGTCGACCCGTCCCGGGTGGACGCGCTGCGCTTCCTGCGCGCCCTCGACCAGGCCGCCGCCACCACCGAACCCGCGCAGCGGCGGGCGCTGCTCACCGCCGCGCTCGCCACCTGGGGCGGGGCTCCCCTCGAGGGCGTCGGGTCGCCCGCGCTCGCCGCGGAATGGGGGCCGTTGCTCACCGAACGGCACCTCTTCGCCGTCGAACAGCGCATCGACCTCGACACCGGGCTCGTGCCCGACGCGCGGCTCGTCGCCGAGCTCACCGACCTCGTCGCCCAGCACCCGCTGCGGGAGTCGTTGTGGGAACGGCTGGTCCGCGCCCTCGCGCGGTCCGGGCGCCGGGCCGAAGCACTCGCGCGCTACGCCGGGCTGCGGGCCCTGCTGGCCGACGAACTCGGCGTCGAACCGGGCGAAGACCTGCGGCGGCTGCACGCCGAACTGCTCGCCGCCGACGCCGGACCCGCCGGGCACACCGTTCCGCGGCAGCTGCCCTTCGACGTCGCCGGCTTCACCGGCCGCGGTCCCGAAATCGCCGAGCTCGACCGGCTCCCGCCCGGCGGCGCGTCCGGCATCGTCGTCATCGAAGGCACCGCCGGCGTCGGGAAGACGTCGCTGGCCGTGCACTGGTCGCACCGCGTCCGCGACCGGTTCCCCGGCGGCCAGCTGTTCCTCGACCTGCGCGGCCACTCCGCGGCCACCCCCGTGACACCGGAAGCCGCGCTCGCCGGCTTCCTCCGCGCGCTCGGCGTCCCGCCCGAGTCCGTGCCTTCCACAGTGGAGGAACGCTCGGCCCTGCTGCGCAGCCGGCTCGACGGCAGCCGCACGCTCATGCTGCTCGACAACGCCCGCGACGCCGACCAGGTCCGCCCGCTGCTGCCCGGTTCCGGCAACCTCGTCGTCGTGACCAGCCGAAACCAGTTGCGTGGCCTCGTCGCGCGCGACGGCGCCCGCCGCATCGCGTTGCGGTCCTTCGACGACGGCGACGCCGCCGCGCTGCTCGCCGGCAGCGTCGGCCCGCGGCGCCTGGCCGCCGAACCCGGGGCCGTCGCCGAACTCCTCCAGCTCTGCGGGCGCCTGCCGCTCGCGCTGGCGCTGGCCGGAGAACGCGCTTCCCGCTTCCCCGGCGTTTCGCTCGCCGGCATCGTCGAAGAACTCCGCGACCAGCGGCTGCGCCTGGACACCCTGCGCGACCCGCAGGACGCCGGCACCGACCTGCGCGCCGCGTTCTCCTGGTCCTACAAGGCCCTCCGCCCGGCCGCCGCGCGGTTCTTCCGGCTGCTCGGCCTGCACCCCGGCCACGGGTTCAGCCTGTCCTCGGCCGCCGCGCTCGCGGGCGCAGACCTGCGCGAAGCCCGCGAACTCGCCGACCAGCTCGCCGCCGCGCACCTGCTCAACCAGCCCGGCACCGACCGCTACCAGTTCCACGACCTCCTGCGCGTCTACGCCGGCGAACTCGTCGAAACCGAGACGACGGCGGAAGACCGCGCGGCCGCGTTGCGCCGGCTCCTCGACTGGTACCTCGTCACGGTCGCGGAGGCCAACAAGCTGGTTCGCCCCGACCTGCTCACCGAGGACATCACCCTCGGCCCACCGCCGCTGCCCGCCGTCCGCTTCACCCAGCACGAGCAGACGATCGCCTGGTACGCCACGGAACGCCAGGCCCTCACCGCACTGGTCGGCATCGCCGCCGGCCGCGGCTGGACCGCGCACGCCTGGAAACTCGCGTGGCTGCTGCGCGGCTTCTTCGCCGAACGCCACGACCGCGACGACTGGATCACCACCGCGCGCGCGGCCGTCGCCGTGACCCGCGAGGCCGGCGACAACACCGGCCTCCAGTACAGCGCCAACAACCTCGGCTCGGCCTACCTGCGCACGCTGCAGCCCGACAAAGCACTGGAAGCGCTCGAGGAAGCCCGCGCCGCCACGGAGTCGGGCGGCGGGACCGCGCTGGCCGTGGCGATCCTGTCGAACCTCGCCGGCGCCTACTACGTCCGCGCGGAGTACGCCGAAGCCGAGCGCTACGCCCTCCAGGCCGTCCACCTCGCGCGCGACCACGGGCAGCGCACGTTCGTCCCGCACGCGCTGCTCAACGTCAGCGCCAGCCGCATCGGCCTGCACGACTACGACCACGCGGCCGAAGCCGCCGAGGCCGCACACGAAGCCTTCGCCGAACTGGGGGACCGCTACCACGCGGCGCTGGCGCTGGGGAACGTCGCCGAGGCGCTCGCCGGAGCGGGACGGCACGACGAAGCGGAGAAGGCGGGTCTCGACGCGTTGGCCGAGCTCAAGGAGCTGAACGCCGACTACGGGACCATCGACGTCCAGATCACCTTGGGCCGTCTCAAGCAGCGCACCGGCCGCGACCGCGAAGCGAGCGGCCATTGGGCCGAGGCGCTGACCGTCAGCCAGCGCCTCGGCGACCCCCGGGTCACGGAGATCCAAGCCCTGCTGGCGACAGTGCCGACAGAAGGGCCCTCGCCCGGGGATGCGCCGTACCCCTAGCCCGGCGCAGCCCAGCGGGACCCGGGACCAGTACACCAAGATCTACTGTCAGGACGCTGTCTCGTGGCGGGGAGTACTCAGGAGCGGGTGGGCGCGGGGGCCGGGAGGGCGCTCGGGTAGTAGTCCGCCGCCAGCAGCAGCGGGCCTTCCTCGGCCGTCGGCGGGCGGAACGACAGGACCCAGAACGAGCCCTTCTTGCTGGGCACGACCCCGCCGCGCGCGGCGGAAAGCTCGACGCCGTCGCGGTCGGCCAGTGCGCTCACCAGGTCCGGGATCACGCCGCCCTGGCTGGACACCACCGGTGTCCCGCCGTCGCCGGCCACGGCCAGCAGCCGCGCCACGCCGAGGACCGGGTCCGGCCAGTAGCCCTCTTCCGAGAACAGCGGTTCGTGGCGGACTTCGGTGCCGAGGTCGTCCGCGATGCCGTGCACCGTCTGCACGCACCGCAGCCGCGGCGCCGACAGCACCCGGTCCGGCCCGAACAGCGCGACCACGCGCCGCACCGCGGCCGCCTGCCGCAGGCCCGCTTCCGAGAGCGGCCGCAGGTCGTCGTCGCCGGTCCACTCATCGCGCTTGCCCGCCTTCGCGTGCCGCACCAGCAGCACCTTCGACAGGCCCACGGGCAGCTCGCAGAACGCCCGCAGCACGCGCACGTCGCCCGGCCGCGTCAGCAGCTTCTCCGCCGCCGTCGGCGCCAGCCAGCGCAGTTCGTCGACCTCGTCGTTTTCGGCGAACTCGCCGGAAACCGCTTCCGCGGCGAAGTAGTCGACCGTCTTCGGCACCGTTCCGGAGCCGCCGCGCGACGGCACCGCGTACGTCGTCTGCGCCACGTAGCGGCCCAGGACCGCGGCGAACCCGGTCTCCTCACGCACTTCGCGGACGGCGGCTTCGGCGCTCGTCTCGCCCGCGTCGAGCTTCCCCTTCGGCATCGACCAGTCGTCGTACCGCGGGCGGTGGACCAGGGCGACCTCGGTCACCCCGCCGGCGACGCGCCACAGCACCGCGCCGGCCGCCCGTACCTCGTGGGTCATCCGGCGGCCCCGTGCAGCTTCGCCAGCTCCAGCTGGTGGTCGCGCACCCGCGAGCCGTCGGCCGGGAACGGTGCCCACTCGCCGCTTTCGGTCAGCACCCAGCAGCGCGTCGCCGGGTCGAGCGCCGAGTCGAAGATGTCGTCGAGCTGCCGGGTCAGCTTCGGGTCCTTCACCCGCACCAGCGCTTCGATCCGCCGGTCCAGGTTCCGGTGCATCATGTCGGCGCTGCCGATCCAGTGCGTGCCGCCCGCGCGGAAGTGGAAGACCCGCGAGTGCTCCAGGAACCGGCCCAGGATCGACCGGACGTGGATGTTCTCCGACAGCCCTTCGACACCCGGCTTCAGCGTGCAGATGCCGCGCACCACGATCTCGACCGGCACCCCGGCCTGCGACGCGTGGTAGAGCGCGTCGATGACCTGCTCGTCGACCAGCGAGTTGCACTTGATCCGGATCCCGGCCTGCTGCCCGGCCCGCGCCAGCTCGATCTCCTCGCCGATCGCGCGGACGATGCCACGCCGGATGCCGTGCGGCGACGTGAGGATCGTCCGGTAGGTGTCCTGGCGGGAGTAGCCGGTGAGCACGTTGAACAGGTCGGTGACGTCCGCGCCGATGCTCGGGTCGGCGGTGAACAGGCCGATGTCCTCGTAGAGCCGCGCGGTCTTCGGGTTGTAGTTGCCGGTGCCGATGTGGCAGTAGCGGCGGATGGTCGAGCCCTCCTGGCGCACGATCATCGACACCTTGCAGTGCGTCTTCAGCCCGACCAGGCCGTAGACGACGTGCACGCCCGCGCGTTCCAGCGTCCGCGCCCAGGTGATGTTGGCCTGCTCGTCGAACCGCGCCTTGATCTCGACCAGCGCGACGACCTGCTTGCCCGCCTCCGCGGCGTCGATCAGCGCGTCGACGATGGGGGAGTCGCCCGAGGTCCGGTACAGCGTCTGCTTGATCGCGAGGACCTTCGAGTCGGCCGCCGCCTGCTCGATGAACCGCTGGACGCTGGTGGAGAACGAGTCGTACGGGTGGTGCACCAGCACATCGCCCTCGCGCAGCGTGGCGAAAACGCTCTTCGGCGTCTCGCGCTCGCCGAACGCCGGGTGCGTCGCCGGGACGAACGGCCGGTCCTTGAGTTCCTTGCGGTCCACCCCGGACAGCTGGTGCAGGCAGGTCAGGTCCAGCAGGCCGGGCACCTCGACGACGTCGGCCGGGTCGACGTCCAGCTCGCGCAGCAGCAGCTCGAGCATGTGCTCGCTCATGTCCTGCGCGACCTCGAGGCGCACCGGCGGGCCGAACCGGCGCTGCGCCAGCTCGCGCTCGAGGGCCTGCAGGAGGTCCTCGTCGCGGTCCTCGTCGACCTCGAAGTCGGCGTTGCGGGTGACGCGGAAGACGTGGTGCTCGGTGACGTCCATGCCGGTGAACAGCTCGCCGAGGTGCGCGGCGATCAGCTCTTCGAGCGGCAGGAAGGTCGCGGTGCGGCTGGCGCGGTCGGTCTCGACGCGCATCAGCCGCGGCACGTTGCTCGGCACCTTCACCCTGGCGAACCGCTCGGTGCCGCCCTCCGGGTCGCGGACCGTCACCGCGAGGTTGAGCGAGAGGCCCGAGATGTACGGGAACGGGTGCGCGGGGTCGACGGCCAGCGGCGTCAGCACCGGGAAGATCTGCTCGGAGAAGTAGCTCGACAGCCGCAGCTGGTCGGCGCCGGACAGGTCGGCCCAGCCGACGATGTGGATGTCGTGCTCGGCCAGCTGCGGGCGCAGGTGCTTCTCGAACGCGCCGGTCTGGCGCTCGACCAGGTCCTGGTTGCGCTTGGCGATGTAGCCCAGCTGCTCGCGCGGGGTGAGCCCGTCCGCGCTGCGCACCAGCAGGCCGGTCTCGTCGCGGCGCTTCAGGCCGGCGACGCGGACCATGTAGAACTCGTCCAGATTGGACGCGAAGATGGCGAGGAACTTCGTCCGCTCCAGCAGCGGCTGCGACTCGTCCTCGGCCAGCGCGAGCACGCGCGCGTTGAAGTCCTGCCACGACAGCTCGCGGTTGAAGTACCGGTCGTCCGGCAGCGTCTCGACGGCGGCGGGCGCGGTGGTGACCGCGGGCGGCGCCGACGGCACCGCGCGGAACTCCTCGGCGTTGCGCCCGTTGCCGTGCGCGGAGCTGCGGCGGCGGGTGGTCGCCGGGGTGGCCTTGCGCGCTCGGGGCTTCCCGGCGGTGGCCCGGGCGGCGGTGTCGCGTGCGGTGGCTTTCGACGGGACCTTCTTGGCTGTGCTCGCCCGGCCGGTGGTGCTCTTCTTCGCGGTCTCCGAAGATCCGCTGGCCGGGTTCCGTCGCCTCCGCGGTGCGGGCGTGCCGCCGTCGTCTGTGCTCACGGACCCCATTCTTCACCAAGCCACGCGGAATTGCGCAGGGCGCGGTGAAGGTCAGGTGAACAGCTCAGCGCGGTACCGCACAGGCTTCCGCCGTGTGTTTTCCGACACCCAGCGCGCGTACGTGGGCGAGATCGTCCGGGGTGTCGACGTCGCTGCGGAGGGTGGCGAGCGCCGCCTGCAGCGCGACGGCTCCGGAGCGGCGGTGCGCTTCGGCCGAGCCCACCCCGAAACGCGGGTCGAGGGGTGCGCCGGGGGCGGAGAGCAGGAGCGTGGTGCCGGTGCCCTGGCGATCGGCCACGAAGGCGCGCCGGTTCGCCGATTCCGCGATCGCCGCCGTCAGGTCGCCTGCCCGCAGGGCCGGGAGGTCGGCTTGGAGGGCGCCGACGACGGCCGCCGGGTCGTCCGCGCGCAGCCGTGCTTCGCCGTGGCGGAAAGCTTCGTTGAGACCTCCTTGCGGTGGTTCGGGGATGATTTCGACGCCGAGCTCGGCGAGTTCGGCGACGGCTCGCGGGTCGGCCGCGACGAGCAGGACGCGCCGCACCTGCCCGGCCGAGACGACGGCGGCGAGCGTGTCGGCGGCCAGCGCGAGTACCAGTGCCGGGTGGTGGTCCGGTTCGACCGCGCCACGCAGCCGCGACTTGCCGTCGCGGGGGTGTTTCATCGGCACGACCAGGTCAACGTCCACGTGTCCATCTTTACCGGAAAGGCCGGGCCCGTGCCGGGCCGCGGGCTGGGTTGTCCACAGGTGAGAGCACTTGTGGACAACCTCGGGGTGGAGGTCGTGAACGGGTCGTTCATGGCGTCGGACGACCGGGCTCCGGCAAAGTCGCCGGACGGGCCGGGCACCCGACCATGTTTCCCGGGACCGGACGTCAGGAAAGACCCTTTCACCGCCTCTGGCGAGGTGAAAGGGTCTTTCCTGACGGTGCGGCCGCCGGGCCGGCCGCACCGATCCGACTTTGCCGGGACCCTGACGTCGGACGAGGTGAACGGGTCGTTCATGCCGTGCGGGGGCGGGGCCGGGCCGGTGTTCGTGGCCGGCGCCGGCCGCGCAACCGGGCCTCCACCAGGGCGCCCGGCCGCCTCCGAACACCTCGGCGGCACCCGAACGCACCCTCCCTGGACTGCCCCGACCCCGGCGCGGCAGGATCAACCCCGGACTTCGTAGGTTGAGGAGGAGATCGTGGCCCGGCGTGAAAAGGGTGGCTTCTGGGTGGGGCTCGCCGCCGTACTGTTCTACCCGGTCACCGGGATCGCGCGGCGGGTCTACGTCGGGGACGAGAAGGTGCCGCGGCAGGGGCCCGCGCTGCTCGTGCTGAACCACATCTCGCACCTCGACCCCGTCGTCGACGCCGTCTTCGTGCACCGGGCGAAGCGGGTGCCGCGGTTCCTCGGCAAGGAAAGCCTGACCCGGACGCCGATCTTCGGGAAGATCTTCGTCGGCTCGGGCCAGATCCCCGTCTCGCGCGGGTCGGCCGCCGCCGGGGACAGCCTCAAGGCCGCGCACGAGGCGCTGCAGGCGGGCAAGATCGTCGTCATCTACCCCGAGGGCACCATCACCAAGGATCCGGCCGGCTGGCCGAAGGAGTCCTTCACCGGCGCCGCGCGGCTCGCGATCCAGAACGACGTTCCCGTGATCCCCATCGCCCGCTGGGGCACCAGCCAGCTCTTCAACGGCTACACCAAGAAGTTCAAGCCGTTCCCGCGCAAGACCATCACCCACCGCGTCGGCGAGCCGCTCGACCTGTCGGCCTACCGCGAAGGCAGCGTCCGCAGCGCGTCGAAGCTGCGTGAGGTCACCAAGGTCATGATGGACGAGGTGACCCGGCTGCTCGGCGAGATCCGCGACGAGGAACCGCCGTCGGAGAAGCCGGGGGAGCCGGCCTGATGCGCGCCGACGTGCAGCGGGTCACCGTGCTCGGGGCCGGGTCGTGGGGCACCGCGTTCGCGAAGGTCCTCGGGGACGCCGGGCGCGACGTCACGCTCTGGGCGCGCCGCGACGAGGTCGCCGAAGACATCCGCGAGCGGCACGCCAACAGCGCGTACCTGCCCGGCGTCGCCCTGCCGGAGAACATCACCGCGACCAGCGACGCGGCGAAGGCGCTCGAAGGCGCCGAAGCCGTCGTGCTCGCCGTGCCCAGCCAGAGCTTGCGCGCCAACCTGACGTCGTGGCGCGGTCTGCTGCCGCCGGAGGCGATCCTCGTCAGCCTCGCCAAGGGCGTCGAGCTCGGCACGCTCAAGCGGATGAGCGAGGTGATCGGCGAGATCGTCGGGATCGACGCCGGCGACGTCGTCGTCGTCACCGGGCCGAACCTGGCCAAGGAGATCGCCGCCGGGCAGCCGTCCGCCTCCGTGCTGGCGTGCGCCGACCACGAGCGCGCCGTCGCGATCCAGCGCGCCTGCGCCAACTCCTACTTCCGGCCCTACACCAACACCGACGTCGTCGGCTGCGAGCTCGGCGGCGCCTGCAAGAACGTCATCGCGCTCAGCACCGGCATGGCCGCCGGCCTCGGGCTCGGCACCAACACGATGGCGACGCTCATCACCCGCGGCCTGGCCGAGATGGCCCGGCTCGGCGCGAAGCTGGGCGCCGACCCGCTGACGTTCGCCGGGCTCGCCGGGGTCGGCGACCTGGTCGCGACCTGCTCGTCGCCGCTTTCGCGCAACCGGACGTTCGGCGAGCGCCTCGGCCGCGGCGAGACGCTCGAACAGGCGCAGGCGGCGGGCGGCGGGCAGGTCGCCGAGGGCGTCATGTCGTGCTCGTCGATCCGGGCGCTCGCGCGGAGCGTCGGGGTCGACATGCCGATCACCGACGCGATGCACCGCGTCTGCCACGAAGGCGTCGACCCGCGGCGGGCGGGCGCGGAGCTGCTCGGGCGGTCGCAAAAGCACGAGTGGTCCTGATCTCCCGGCAGGTGGGACGTCTTGACCGGGCGGGGAGCGGCTGCGACTCTGGTCGCATGTTCGCGCACGAGATGACCGAGCTGCGGGGCCCCACGGGTCGCCGCGCCGTCGTGCGCGCGTGTCGCTGTTGTCGGTGAACCCAGCCCCGGCCCAGCCCGACACTCCCGTGAGGACCCCCATGTTCGCCGTTCCGGACAACACCCTGCTGCGTCCCGAAAACCCCGCGCTGCGCCACCCGGTGCGCGTCGCGCTCGAGGTCGCGGCCGACCGCGACCGCTGGAAGCACCTGCTGCGCTACGACCCCGAGCAGCGCTTCGCGGCGCTCGTCGAGAAGGACGAGCGGCAGGAGATCTGGCTGATGGGCTGGCTGCCCGGCCAGCACACCGACCTGCACGACCACGCGTTCGCCAGCGGCGCGTTCACCGTGGTCAGCGGGCACCTGACGGAGGCCGTGGCGCGCCGTGCCCCGGGCGGCCGCGCGATCACCGAACTGCACTCCCTCGCGGTGGGGCAGTCGCGGGTGTTCGGCCCGGGGTACGTGCACGAGGTGCGCAACGACGGCCCGGACCCGGCGGTGTCGGTCCACGTCTACCGCGACGCCGAGCGCGAGATGCGCTCCTACCACCTCGACCCGCTGGGCGGCCCGGTCCTGGACTGAAGCACTCAGTCCAGGTCGCCGCGCAGGCGAAACCCGCGCTCGATCGCGTCCCGGTCCGCGCCGGCCGCCAGCAGCGTGCGCAGCAGGATCCGGGCCTTGCGCGCGTCCAGCCAGCCCGCCATCGTGGCGCCCATCGCGATCAGGCTCGACTCCGAGCCGTGGAAGCCGTACGTCGAACGCAACGTCGGTCCCGCGCCGGTCCGCGAAGCGACCACCACGGGCAAGGAATCCACCAGCCGCGCGACGACGTCGGCCGTGCCGGCCGAGACGTGGCCCGCGCCGGTCGCCGCCAGCACGATCCCGCGCACGCCCGGCTGCGCGGCCGCGTGCGCGAGGACCTCGCCCGGGTCGTCGAGACCCGTTTCGACCACCGGGACCAGCCCGCCGAAGTCCTCGCCGGTGAGCGCCGGGGGCCGCGGCGGCGAGGGGTGGAAGTAGTGCACCGCGTGCTCCACGACCATCCCCAGCGGCCCCGCGGGCGCCGACGTGAACGCGTCGAGCCGGCTCGAATGCGCTTTCCGCACCCACCGCGCCGCGTGGACGTCGTCGTTCAGCGTCACCAGCGCGCCCCGGCCGCGGCTGCGGGGATCGGCGGCCACGGTCAGCGCGTTGCGCAGGTTCGCCGGGCCGTCCGGGCTGAGCAGGCCCGCGTTGCGCATCGCGCCGGTGACGACCACGGGGATCTCCGACGGCCAGCACAGGTCGAGGAAGTACGCGGTCTCTTCGAGGGTGTCGGTGCCCTGCACGACGACGAACCCGTCGGCGTCCTGCCGCAGGCCCCAGTCGCGGCAGCGCAGCAGCGTCGCGAAGTCCATCGACGCGCTGCCGATCCCCGCGAGGGTTTCGGCGAGGACGTCCACCGGCAGGTCACCGAGCCCGCCGAGCAGCTCGGCGGCGCCCAGCCGGGGAACGGCACCGGCGCCGGCGACCGGGGCCATCGAGATGGTTCCGCCGAGGGTGGCGACCGCGATCAAGGTCATGCGGTCACCCTATTCAGCCGTTCTTGACCGCCTGGAGCGTGTAGCTCGCCGCGAGCCGCGAGGGCGTGTCCTTCAGCCGCCACTCGTCGGCGGCTTCGTCGTGCGTCATCTGGCCGGGGATCGCGTTCCACGGGACGCTGTCGTGCTCCGTGAACGCGGTCAGCGTCAGGCCGTTGTCCAGCAGCGCGGTGATGATCTCGCCCAGCGAGTGGTTCCACGAGTGGCTGACGCTGTGGGTGAGCGGCCGGTCGGTGGCGACGTAGGTCCCGGGCTCGTCGAACACCAGCGGCTCGGCGTGCTCGAAGTACGGGTAGCGCGGCGCCGCCGGGTCGTTCTCGTCCAGCGTCCCCAGCATCGGATGACCCTCCCGGATGAAGAGCCGCCCGCCCGGGCGCAGCAGACCGGCGACCACCGACGCCCAGCGTGCCGCCGACGGCAGCCAGCACAGCGCCCCGATCCCGGTGTAGACCAGGTCGAACTCGCCGGCGCCCAGCACTTCGACGGCGTCGTGGACGTCGGCTTCGTGGAAGTCGATCGCCGCGCCCGCTGCCTCGGCCAGCTTCCGTGCTTCCGCGAGCGCCGCGCCCGAGAAGTCCAAGCCGGTCACGGAAGCGCCGAGCCGTGCGAGCGACACCGTGTCCGTGCCGATGTGGCACTGCAGGTGCACCGTGCGCAGGCCGCCGATGTCGCCGAGGCGCGGCCGGTCGAACCGCACGACGGCGCTCAGGTGCGCGGGATCCGCGGCGAAGCCGGCGAAGTTGTAGTCCGGCGAAGCCGCGTGCAGCTGCGCGCGCTCGTCCCAGTTGGCCTTGTTGACGGCGAACGAGTCCGTCACGACGTCGCCGCGCGCTCGGCCGCGCTGCGCAGGACGCAGAACTCGTTGCCTTCGGGGTCGGCGAGCACCGCCCAGCCGGTGCCGTCGGGCTTGCGGAGGTCGTCGACCAGCGTCGCGCCCAGGCCGAGGATGCGCTCGACCTCGTCGTCGCGGGCGACGTCCGGTTGCAGGCAGACGTGGAGCCGGTTCTTCACCGTCTTCGGCTCGGGGACCCGCAGGAACAGCAGGTCGATGCCGCCCTCGAGCGCGATGCCGCACTCGTCGTCGCCGGGCTGGTCCTCCTCGGGGACCGGCTTCCCGGTGACCTCGCTCCAGAACTGGCAGAGCCGGTACGGATCGGCGCAGTCGACTGACACGTGCAGGACGGACGAAGGCATGGCACTCCTCGGCAGACGGGTGCCGCCGAGTCTGGCTCAGCCGGAGCGCCGGGGCGAACCGATTTACGACGCCAGCGAGAGCCCCGCCGTCCGGTGGACGCGGCGGCTGTCGTCGACGATGAGGATCTCGCAGTCCGGCCGGTCGGCCGCCCACGTGATGCCCTCCTCGCCCATCGCGAACGCCGCCGTGGCCAGCGCGTCCGCGGTGACCAGGTCGGACGCCACGACCGTGACGCTCATCAGTCCCGTCGCGGGTGTTCCCGAGCGGCCGTCGAGGATGTGGGAGCCGCGTTCGTACGCCGCCGACGTCGCGATCGCGCCGTTGCGCGATTCCAGCACCGCGCACACCGCCAGCGGCTGCTCGGGGTGGCGGACGCCGACGCGCCACGGGCGGCCCGGCTCCGGCTCGCCCGCGGTGACGACGTCGCCGCCCGCGTTGAGGCAGAACGTCGTCGCGCCTTCGGCTTTCAGCATGTCGGCGGCGCGCTGCACCGCCCAGCCCTTCACCACCGCGCACGGGTCGAGGCCGCGCCCGGGCAGCCGCGCCCGGAACGCACCGCCGGAAAGCTGCTCGTAGTACGCGCAGAGTTCCAGGACCTCCAGGAGGTCGTCGCTCAGCTCGGCGGCCGCGAGCTCGCCGCGGTCGTACCGGCTGACTTCGCTGTCCGCCTTGAACGGGCTGAACCGGGCGTCGACGTCGTGGAACCAGGCGAAGACGTCGTCGACGGCCTCGGCGAAATCCCCGTCGTCGCGCAGGTCGAGCGAGATCGGCAGGCCCATCACCTGTTCGACGCGGGTGGTCATCTGTTCCCCCGCGCGTCGATCGCGGCCTGCAGCGACGTCTTGTACGACTCGCTCGTCTCGGTCGCCCCGGTGATCGTGTCGATGTGCGCGCTCTGCGCCTGCATCGCCTCGTCCTGCAGCCGCGGCAACGCGGTGAGCGCGCGGCCTTCGTTCGGCGCCTGCAGCAGCGTGATCGCGGTGAGCCGCGCACCGGTGAACGTCACCTGCACCTGCACGGTCCCGTAGGTGCTGGACTCGGCCGAGCCCTGCGTCGTCACCGTCGCGTTCGCACTGTCCGAAGTGGAGGGTGCGGTCGACGGCGCCGCCGAGGGGGCCGGGGCGCTCGTGCTGGGCGGCGCCTGCGCGACGGCGGCGGTGTTGTGCACCGGCCCCGGCTCGAACCGCCAGACCGAGATGAACCCGGCGATCGAGAGCGCGACGACGAAAATGGTCTTCTTCATGGAGAAATCCCCCTAGGCCGCGAGGCTGAAGCGTTCGGCGTGGACCTGGGTCTTCGGCACCTTCAGCTCGCGCAGGCTGCGCAGCACGGCCGCCGTCATCCCCGGCGGGCCGCAGACGAACACGTCCCGGTCGTGCACGTCCGGCACCATCATGTGCAGGTTCGCCGGCCCGAGCATCGCCCCGCGCGGGCCGACCGCCTGGTCCGGTCCGGTGAGGACGCTGATGTCGGCGCCCCGGGCCTTGGCCAGCCCGTTCAGCTCCGGCAGCAGCACCGCGTCGGCCTGGTTGCGGACCCGGTACAGCAGGACGACGTGCCCGTCGATGTCCTCCAGCAGCGCGCGGATCGGCGTGATGCCGACGCCGCCGGCGACGAGCAGCGCGTTGGGCCGCCGCTGGTGGATGGTCGTGAAGGCGCCGTACGGGCCCTCGGCGAACACCCGCGTCCCGACGCGCAGGTTCCGCAGCGACGCACTGGAACCGCCGAGCGCCTTCGCGGTCAGCCGCAGCGTGCGGCCGTCGGGCGCGGCGGACAGCGAGAAGGGGTTGGCCTGCCACCAGCGGTCCTTCGTGAGGAACCGCCACAGGAAGAACTGGCCCGCCCGCGCCGGCATCTTGTCCAGGTGCCTGCCGGTCATGTACACCGAAACGACGTCCGGGGCCTCGGAAACCACCGCGGTGACCCGCAGCTGGTGGCGCACGTTGCGCCACAGCGGGAGCACGACGCGGCCGGCGAGCACCGCGGCGCCCGCGCCCAGCCAGAGCGTCCACCAGTACGCCTTCGCCTGCTCGGAACCGGCGAACGACTGGCCCAGCGCGATCTGGTGGGTGAACGCCAGCAGCACCGCGGCGTAGGTGTAGAGGTGGATGAAGTGCCACGTCTCGTAGGCCAGCCGCTTGCGCGCGAACTTCGCCGAGGCCGCGCCCACGATCAGGATCACGGCGAACGCGACCAGCGCGCGCAGGATGCCTTCGAGGGTGTTCGCCATCTCGACCAGCTCGTCGACGACGCCCTTGTCGGACACCTCCGCGTAGCCGAAGGCGATGAACACCAGGTGCGCGAGCAGGGTCCACAGGATCGTGAAGCCGGTCCAGCGGTGCCAGGTGGTGAGCCGGTCCATCCCGATCCGCCGGTCCAGCCAGGGCAGCCGGGCCACGAGCAGCAGCTGGAAGGCCATCGCCAGCGCGCCGTACATCCCGGCGAGCCGCCCGATGCTGATGAGCACGTTCTGCGACAGGCCGGCCTGCGCGAACAGCGCGGTGACGGCCGCCACGTTGGCGCCCAGGAAGGTGAAGAGGCCGGATTTCGCGGCGATCCGGGGGCGGATCGCCGGGCGCGCGGCCTCGGCGGTCTGCGTCATGGTGGTCACACGGATCCCCTTCGGTTTCGGTTCACGAGGGCCAGCCTCGCCACGCAGCCTGTGGCGAGGCTGGGTGCGGCCTGTCGGATTCCTGTCGGCGCGCGCCACGGCTCGCCCGCTCCGCGCGCGCCGGGAGAAGATGGGGAGGTGCAGACCTCCGAGACCGTGCGCCTGCTCGTCGTCGACGACGAGCCGCACATCGCCGACCTCGTCGCCACCGTCGCCCGGTACGAGGGCTGGCAGGCGGTCACGGCGGGGTCCGGCAAGGCCGCGCTGACCGAGGCGGCGGCGTTCGCCCCGGACATCGTCGTGCTCGACCTGATGCTGCCCGACCTCGACGGCTTCACCGTGCTCGACCGCCTGCGCCAGAACGGCAACGCGGTCCCCGTGGTGTTCCTCACGGCCAAGGACGCGACGGCCGACCGGATCGCCGGGCTCACCCGCGGGGGTGACGACTACCTCGTGAAACCGTTTTCCGTCGAGGAGCTGATGGCGCGGCTGCGGGCGGTGCTGCGGCGCAGCCACGGCGGTGCGCAGTCCGCCGCGCGCGGCGCGGTGCTGCGGGTCGGGGACCTCACGCTGGACGAGGACAGCCGCGAGGTCCGCCGCGGCGAGCGCGCCGCCGAGCTGACCCCGACCGAGTACGAACTGCTGCGCTACCTCATGCGCCGGTCGCCGTCGGTGCTCACCAAGGCGCAGATCCTCGACCATGTCTGGGAGTACGACTTCGGCGGCCGGTCCAATGTGGTCGAACTGGTCATCTCGCACCTGCGGCGCAAGGTCGACGCGGGCGGGGGCGAACCGCTGATCCACACCGTGCGCGGCGTCGGGTACGTCGTGCGCCAGGCCAACCGGTGAAGCGGTTCTTCGCGAAGTGGTACGGGGCCTGGCAGCGCACGCGGCTGGGCACCCGGATCACGCTCGGCCTCGGGGCGCTCGCGCTGGTCGTGTTCGCGGCCGTCGGCGTCACGATGGTCGGGATCATGCACGGCTACCTCGACCGGCGGCTCGACGAGCAGCTGTCGAAGAGCCAGAACACCCAGCTGCCGCTGCTGCGCGAGACGCACGGCTCGCCGCAGTCGGTGTACTCCTGGTATTCGGCGCTGTACAAGGTGCGCGACGGCGTCGCGACCCCCGAGCCCGGCGGCCGGCTGCCGGGCAACGCCAAGCAGCTGGCGAAGATCGCCGCCGAAGCGGTGAACGGCGACGTCACGCGCAACATCTTCCTGTACGACGACGGCCCGTACCGGGTGCGCGCCTGCCCGGTCGACAACGGCTCGGTGCTGCTCTCGGCCGCCCCGCAGAAGGACCTCGACGGCACCGTGCAGCAGCTGATCTGGGTCGAGGTGGCCGCGTTTTCGCTCGCCCTCGGCGTCCTGGTCGTCGTCGGACGGCTGGTGCTGCGCCGCGGCCTGCGCCCGCTGGCCGACATGGCCGGGACCGCGCACGACATCGCGTCCCACGACCTCACGGCGAGCCCGGCCCTGCCGGCGCGCGCGTCGGGCACCGGCGGCGGCGCGGAGGTCGACGAGCTGCGGACGGCGTTCAACGTGATGCTGGCGCACATCGACACGTCGCTGGCGGCGAAGACCGAGGCGAACGAGCGCCTGCGCCGGTTCGTCGCGGACGCGTCGCACGAGCTGCGCACGCCGCTGACGTCGATCCGCGGTTACGCCGACCTCTTCCGCTACGCGGCGGCGAACGAGCCGGCGGAACGGGAGGCGCACCTGGCCAAGATCCGCGAGGAGACCGCGCGGATGACGGTGCTCGTCGACGATCTCCTGCTGCTGGCCCGCCTCGACGCGCGAGCGGCCGAGACGCCGTTGCGGCCCGAACGCGTCGACCTGGCCGAGCTGGCCGGCGACGCGGCGGACGCGTTCGCCGCCGGCCGGCCGGACCACCCGGTTTCGTCTTCGCTCGCACCGGCTTTCGTTTCCGCGGACCCGCTGCGGCTGCGGCAGGTGCTCGACAACCTGCTGGCCAACGCCGCCGTGCACACCCCGCCGGGGACGCCGGTGCACGTCTCGGTGAGCTCTTCTCCCGGCGAGGCCGTCGTGGCGGTCACCGACGCCGGGCCGGGGATCGCGCCGGCCGACCAGGAGCGGATCTTCGACCGCTTCTTCCGCGTGGACGACTCCCGCACCCGCGGCAACGGCGGCACCGGCCTGGGGCTTTCGGTGGTCCAGTCCCTGGTGACGGCGCACGGCGGCACGGTCGCGGTCACCTCTGAGCCGGGCCGGACGGTGTTCACGGTCCGGCTGCCGCTCGCCGGTCGTGA
Organism: Amycolatopsis sp. NPDC049159; assembly: GCF_040648295.1. Lineage (NCBI taxonomy): Bacteria > Bacillati > Actinomycetota > Actinomycetes > Pseudonocardiales > Pseudonocardiaceae > Amycolatopsis > Amycolatopsis sp. NPDC049159. Next base: position 75,845 of record NZ_JBEZDL010000011.1, on the reverse strand, counting down.
GTGAGGAACCGGGTGGGAACACTGTTTCTCACTCACGACCGCCGGGCGCGCTCGTAGTGGGCGATGAGCACGCCCTTGGTGGTCGTGACGCTGCGGGTGAGCGTGAACTCGGTGAGCGGCGCGGCGGCGTCGAAGAGGTGCGCGCCGGTGCCGAGCGTGAGCGGGTGGATCAGCAGCGTGTAGCGGTCGACCAGGCCGGCCGCGTGCAGGGCGCGCACCAGCGACGTGCTCCCGATGACCGAGAGATCGGCGCCGGGCCCGGCCTTCAGCTCGGCGACGGTCCGCGTGGCGTCCCCGCGCAGCAGGACCGAGTTCCGCCACGCCCCGGCGTCCTCGAGGGTGGTCGAGGCGACGTACTTGGTGGCGGCGTTCAGGTGCGCGGTGAAGGGATTGCCGTCGTCGCGCCCGCTCCACACCCCGGTGAAGTCCGCCCAGGTGCGGTGGCCGAAGAGCAGGTCGCCGGCCCGGTCCATGCCCCGGCCCATCTCTTCGGCCAGCACCGGGTCCTGGTAGCGGGTACCCCAGCCGCCGTGGCGGAAGCCGCCGCGGGTGTCCTCGCCGGGCCTTCCGGGGCCCTGGACGACGCCGTCGAGGGTGACGTTCATGGTGACGCCGAGCGCGCGCATTTCCGTGTCCTTCCGCTGCGGGGGAGCTGCCACCCGCTACACGAACGGCACCCGCGCGGATCGACACCCGCTCAGCGGCCGGCGACGTGCTCCGGCACCGCCCAGCCGGGGGAGAGGTCCTCGGACGGCTCCGGCGCCCCGAACACCGTCCGCACCGGCAGCACCCCGGCCCACGCCGCGTCCGCCTCGACGTCCTCCGGCTCGTCGCCCGGACCCTCCGCGCGCATCTTCACCGACGCCTCGGTGAGGTCGAGCGCGAGCACGCTCACCGCGGCGAACTCCTTCGCGTTGACCTCGCGCGCGTGGTCCCACGAGCCCGGCGCCAGGTGGTCGGTGAGCACCTTCAGGCCGTGCATCTTCGCCTCGGCCTCCTCGACCGGCTTCGCCCGCCCGAGGATGACCGCGCTGCGGTAGTTCATCGAGTGGTTGTTCACCGAGCGCGAGTACACGATCCCGTCCAGGAGCGTCACCGTGACGCACACCTCGAGGTCCCGCGACGCCGTGCGGAGGCTGGCCGCGCCGGTCGATCCGTGCAGGTAGAGCGTTTCGCCGTCGCGGCCGTAGCCGGTCGGGAGGACCAGCGGGACGCCGTCGCGGACGACGCCGAGGTGGCAGATGAGCCCTTCGTCGAGGACCGCGTGCAGCGCCGAACGGTCGGTCACCGCGCGGTGCTTCTTCCGGCCGAGCGTGGTGCGGGGGGTGGGGGAAAGCATGCGATCAGCGTCTCCCGGCGCAGTGGCATCGGAAAACGTCCACTTCTCGTACACTTGGGAAGTCCACTCGAGGAGGTCCCGTGTCCCACGCCGACACCGCGCTCCCGGTCAGCCTCGACCGCGCCGCCGTCACGCCGCTGGCCGTCCAGCTGGCCGACGCGCTGCGCGAAGCCGCCGCTTCCGGTCACCTCCGCGGCGGCGACCGGCTCCCGTCGACGCGGGCGCTGGCCGGACGGCTCGGCGTCAGCCGCACCGTGACGTCGGCGGCGTACGAGCAGCTGCACGCCGAGGGCTGGATCGCCGGGCGGCACGGGTCCGGGACGTACGTGACGACGCCGCCGTCGTTTTCGGCTTCGCAGGTGCCGGCGCCCGCCGTCCCGGCGCCCGAGGCCGTGACGCCTTCGCTGCTCGACCTGAGCCCCGGCACGCCGTGGGCGGAGGGCCTCGACCGCGCGGCCTGGCGCCGCGCCTGGCGGGCCGCGGCCGACCCCGAGCCGCTGAGCCGCGCCCACCGCGCGGGCCTGCCCGAGTACCGCGCGGCGGTGTCGGAACACCTGCTGCGCCACCGCGGTCTCGCCGCGGGCTCGGTGCTCGCGACCGGCGGCACGACGGCGGCGGTGGTCGAGCTGGCCGCGGCGGTGCTGGAACGCGGGGACGTCGTCGCCGTCGAAGAACCCGGCTACCAGCGCGCGGTGCAGGCGTTCCGCCGCGCGGGCATGCGGGTCGTGGGAGTGCCGGTGGACGAGGAGGGCCTGCGCCCGGACGCGATCCCGCCGGGCGCGCGGGCGGTGTACTGCTCGCCGGCGCACCAGTACCCGATGGGCAGCCGGCTGAGCGCGGCGCGGCGGGTGTCGCTGGTGGAGCTGGCCAGGTCGGCCGGGATGCTGGTCATCGAGGACGACTACGACGGCGAACTGCGCTTCGACGTCGCCCCGCTGCCGATGCTGGCGGCGCTGGCCCCGGACGTCGTGGTGCACCTGGGAACGACGTCGAAGATCCTCACGCCGACGCTGGGCGCCGGGTGGATGGTGGCGCCGGAGGCGATCACGTCGGCGGTGCTGGCGTACCGGGACCTGACCGGAACGCGGCCGTCGCCGGCGGGACAGCGGGTGCTGTACGAGTTCGCCCGCAACGGTGATCTGGGGCGGCACCTGCGGAAGCTGCGCCGGGAGATGGCCGAGCGGCGGACGTTGCTGGCGGGCGCGCTGGCGGCGGCGGACATCCCGGTCCGCGGCGACGACGCGGGCGCGCACCTGGTGGTGCCGTTCTCCTCGGCCGCGGTGGAAGCCGGCGTGATCGCTTCGGCCGAGCGGCGCGGGATCCGGCTGGACGGGCTGGCGCGGCACTTCGCGGGCACGCCGTCCGCGCACGGCGTGGCGATCGGGTACGCGGGGTGTTCGCGGGACGCGCTGGCGGCCGCGCTGCCGACGCTGGTGTCCTTGCTGCGCTGAGGCTCGTGCCGGCACCGACTGGTGGCCGGCGCGCAGCCGCGAGCCGGAGCCGCGAGCCGGAGCCGCGAGCCGGCGGGCCCAGCGGTGCCTCGACGTACCGGACGTGCCGCGCCCCTCGCCGGTTGCGTTCGCCGCTCACCGGCCGCCGCCCGTCGCACGGGGCTGGGCTGTTCCGCGAGGTCACCGGGTACGGTGGCTCACCATGAGCGAGAAGATCCGGGTGGCCGTCGTGTTCGGTGGGCGCAGCAGTGAGCACACCATTTCCTGCCTGTCCGCGGGCAGTGTGCTGGGCCACCTGGACCCCGCGCGGTTCGAGGCCGTGCCGGTCGGGATCACCCGCGAAGGCCGGTGGGTGCTCGGCACCGGCGACTCCGCGCAGCTCGCCATCCGCGGCCGGGAACTCCCCTCCGTCGACGACGGCAAGGGCCTCGTCCTCGCCGGTGACCCCTCCAGCCAGGGGCTCGTCGCCGTCGAGGCCGGGCGGGAAAGCGAGCTCCTTTCCCAAGTGGACGTCGTCTTCCCGGTGCTGCACGGCGCCTTCGGCGAGGACGGCACCATCCAGGGCCTCCTCGAACTCGCCGGCATCCCGTACGTCGGGCCCGGCGTGCTCGCCAGCGCCGCCGCCATGGACAAGGAGACGGCGAAGAAACTCCTTGCCGCCGAAGGGCTTCCGGTCGGGACCTACACCGCGCTCCGCCGTGACCAGTCCACTTTGGACGAGCAGGCCAAGAGCAGGCTCGGCCTGCCCGTCTTCGTCAAGCCGTCGCGCGCCGGGTCGTCGGTCGGGATCAGCCGGGTGACCGCGTGGGACGACCTCGACGCCGCCATCGAGCTGGCCCGCGCCACCGATCCCAAGGTGCTCGTGGAGGCCGCCGTCGTCGGCCGCGAGGTCGAGTGCGGCGTGCTGGAATTCCCGGACGGCCGCGTCGAGGCGTCGCTGCCCGCCGAGATCCGCGTGCTGTCCGAAGACGAAAACGCTTGGTACGACTTCGAAACCAAGTACCTCGGGGACGACGCCGAGCTGGACATCCCGGCCAAGCTCGACGACGCCCTCACCGAAAAGCTCCGCGCCATGGCCGTGGAAGCCTTCAAGGCGCTCGACTGCCAGGGCCTGGCCCGCGTCGACTTCTTCGTCGGCGAAGACGGCGAGCTGACCATCAACGAGGTCAACACCATGCCCGGCTTCACGACGAAGTCCGCCTACCCGAAGATGTGGGAGGTCACCGGCGTGGACTACCCGACGCTGCTGAGCACCCTCGTCGACACCGCGATCGCCCGCGGGACGGGGCTGCGCTAGGAGAACCGCAGCGGCTGCGGCGCGAGCTTCGCGGCCACCGTGTCCGAGATCTGCTGCAACGGCCCGGTGCCGGCGCTGTCCGGCACCGTGAGCGCCGCGTAGACCTCGCGGTCCACGAGGTACCACGTCGACGCGCCTTCGCCCGGCACCTGCAGCCACTGCACCTTGTTCACCAGCCGCAGCGCCGCCGTCGGGGTCAGCTCCGGGGGCCGGTTCAGGCCGCAGCGCAGCACCAGCGGGTCGTCCGTGCCCCACGCGACCGTCGCCGGCGGGGCCGGGTCGGCCAAGGCGCGCACCTTCAGAGAAGCTCCATTGGACGTCAGTTCCGTCGGCACCGCGCCCAGCAGCGTCGTGCAGCCGGGTGAACCCGCGAAGGGCGCCGGCACCGGGACCAAGGGCAGCGGTCCCGCGGTGTCCGAGGAGGAGCGCTGGGTCAGCGCGAAGACGGCGACGGCGACGGCCAGGGCCACGGCGAGCGCGGTCGCGGTGACGAGCACCACGCGGGGTGGCGCTCCGGTGTCGGAATCAGGCACCCGACCACTACACCACCGAAGTCTTTTCGGGGGGTCTGGGGGGTCGTCCCCCCCAGGGGCCGCACTGCTCAGAGGTGCACGACCGGGCAGGTCAGCGTCCGCGTGATGCCTTCCACGTTCTGCACCTTCGCGACCACGAGCTGGCCCAGCTGGTCGACACTGTCGGCGGTCGCCCGGACGATGACGTCGTACGGTCCGGTGACATCCTCCGAGCTGGTCACGCCCGGGATGCTCGAGATCTCGGCCGCCACCGCGGCCGCCTTGCCGACCTCGGTCTGGATGAGGATGTATGCGTGGACCACGGCGCGCCCTTTCGTCGGGATCGGTCAGCTCAGGTAGGAACGTATCGCCAGCTCATCGAAAAACATAGGGCATCCGACTATCGGTGATCGACTCTTTGTCCCGGTAGAGAAAGCAGAGGTGACCGGTGTCACCGAACGACGGAACGGTCGCCGAGACCGGGGAGTTCGCGCTCATCCGCGCCGTCACCGAAGGACGGCGCCAGCCGCCGGGCACGCTGCTCGGCCCGGGCGACGACGCCGCCGTCGTCGCCGCGCCCGACGGCCGCGTGGTCGCCAGCACCGACGTGCTCGTGCAGGGCGTGCACTTCCGGCTCGACTGGTCGCCGCCCGAGCACGTCGGGCGCAAGGCCGTCGCGGTCAACCTGGCCGACATCGCCGCCATGGGCGCCACGCCGACCACCGTCCTGGTCGGGATCGCCTGCCCGCCCGACACCCCGCGCGAGGTCGTCACCGGCCTCGCCGACGGCATGTGGGCCGAGGCCGAACGCGCCGGCGTCGGCGTTTCCGGCGGCGACATGGTGCGCGCCGACCAGCTCGTGATCAGCGTCACCGCGCTCGGCGACCTGGGCGACCGCGAACCGGTGACGCGCTCGGGCGCCCGGCCCGGCGACCTCCTCGCGGTCTGCGGGCGGCTCGGCTGGGCCGCCGCCGGGCTGGCCGTGCTCGGGCGCGGGTTCCGCTCCCCGGTCGGCGTCGTCAACGCCCAGCGCTGCCCGGAACCGCCGTACGAGGCCGGTCCGCGCGCGGCGCTCGCCGGGGCCACCGCGATGATCGACGTCTCCGACGGCCTCCTCGCCGACCTGGCCCACATCGGCGAGGCCTCCGGCGTCGGCATCGACGTCCGCACCGCCGACCTCGACGTCCCCGCGCGGCTCACCGAAGTCGGCGCCGCGCTGGGCGCGGACCCCCTGGACTGGGTGCTGACCGGCGGGGAGGACCACGCCCTCGTGGCCACGTTCCCGCCCTTCGCCGAGCTGCCCGAGGGCTGGCGCACGATCGGCGTCGTGACGATGGCGGACTCCGGGATCACCGTGGACGGGAAACCGTTTTCGCGAGAAGGCGGGTGGACGCACTGGCGCTGATCTAGGCTCCGGAAGCGTGAGAATCGTTCCGGTCCCCTACGACCACCCCGACGCGGCCAAGCTCATGGCCGCGGTGCAGCAGGTGTACGTCGAGCGCTACGGCAGTGAGGACGCCACCCCGATGAGCCCGGCGGACTTCGACCCGCCGGAGGGCCTGTTCCTCATCGGCTACCAGGGCGGGGAAGCCGTCGCGTGCGGTGCGTGGCGCGCCCACGACGGCCCCGCGCCCGACTTCCGGGACGGCGACGCCGAGTTCAAGCGGATGTACGTCGCCGATTCCGCCCGCGGCCGCGGGTTCGCGCGGATGATCCTGTCCGAGCTGGAACGCACGGCGGCGCTGTGCGGCCGCAAGCGCGCGGTCCTGGAGACCGGCACCAAGCAGCCCGAGGCCATCGCGCTCTACACGTCGTCCGGGTACGCCGAGATCCCGCACTTCGGCGTCTACAAGAACGAGCCCGAAAGCCGCTGCTTCGGCAAGGACCTCACCTCGGTGTGAGCTTGAGGAGGGCCGCCGCGTGCGGTCGCAGCGTCGCGGAAAGCCCGGTGCCCGCGTCCTGGTGCGCCCACAGGTCACGGACGGCCCACGAGCCCGGGATCGACGCGGAGACGGTCGCGGTGGTGCTGCCGGTGTTGAGCAGCACCACCGCGAAACCGCCGCCGGTCAACGGTTTTCCCCACACCTGGTAGCCGGGGCCCGCGTCGAGCCGTCGTCCCTGCCCGCCCGCGAAGTCCTGGTCGACGGCGATCGCCTCGGGGTTGGCGAGCGTCGTGAGATCCGCGTCACCCAGCTTCGCCGGGTCGGTGCCGGCGAACAGCGGCGCGTTCAGCACGGCCCAGACGCTGAAGTGCGCGCGGGACTCGTCGGCGGTCAGCGTGCCGTTGCCGACCTGCAGCATGTCCGGGTCGTTCCAGCCGCCGGGAGCGCCGCTGTGGACGGCGACGCCGGCCTGCTGGTCGATCGTCGCGAGCACCGAGTCCCAGGTCGGGACGAGGTCGTCGGTCGTGCGCCAGAGGTTCGCCACCGGCCGCGCCCAGGTCCACGGGCTCGAGACGCCGTATTCGGAGATCGCGTAGACGATCGGGCGGGGCAGCGCGGCGAGCTCGTCGCGCATCTTCGCGAACGCGGCCTTCCGGTCGAGGCCGTCGACGGTGTCGGCGTTGCACCAGTCGTACTTGAGGTAGTCGACGCCCCAGCGGTCGAACGTCTCGGCGTCCTGGCGTTCGTGGCCGAGCGAGCCGATGCCGGACGCGGGGTAGGCGTCGTTGGCCATCGCGCACGTCCGGCTGCCGGGCACCGCGTAGATGCCGAAGAACAGCCCGCGCGAGTGCACGTAGTCGGCGAGCTCGGCGATGCCGTGCGGGAACCGCTTCGGATCCGCCTGCAGCGAGCCGTCCGCGGCCCGGGCGGGGGCCTGCCAGCAGTCGTCGACGACGACGTACTGGTAACCCGCGTCACGCAGGCCGGTGTCGGCGAGGGCGTCGGCCGCCCGCTTGACGACGTCCTCGGTGAGGTCGTGGCAGCGGACCTGGTTCCAGCTGTTCCAGCCCATCGGCGGCGTGGCGGCCAGGTCGTTCGCCCGCGACGGCGGCGGGGCGGTCAGGCTGAGCAGCCAGGTCAGCACGATGAGGAGGAGCACGAGGGCCGTGCTCCCGGTACTGGCGTTCCGGTTCGAGGCGATGCCGTGATCCAATCGCACGGCACGTGAAACCGCAGTCACCGGAGGCGGCATGCCGATCTACGCACTCGGTTCGCTCGAGCCGACGATCCACCCCGACGCCTACGTCCACCCGGACGCCACGGTGATCGGCGACGTCCGGATCGGCGCGTTCGCGTCCGTCTGGCCGCAGACCGTGCTGCGCGGAGACCACGGCTACATCGAGATCGGCGACCGCTCGAACGTCCAGGACGGCTGCGTCCTGCACTGCACCGAGCGGCACCCGACGATCCTCGGGCCGTCGTCGGCGATCGGGCACGCGGTGCACGTCGAGGGCGCGACGATCGGCACCGGCTGCCTGATCGCGTCCGGTTCGGTGGTGCTCAACGGCTCGGTGATCGAGGACGGCGGCATGGTCGGCGCGGGCGCGGTGCTCTCCTACGGCTCGTACGTCAAGACCGGGGAGATCGCGCTCGGCGTGCCCGCGAAGGTGCGGGAGAACAAGTCGTTCGGCCCGGAGAACATCGCCATGGTGGTGGATTCCTACGTCGGGCGCGGGCAGCGGTTCCGGACCGAGCTGCGGCGGCTCGACCCGCTCGGGTGACCTCGCCCACGCCCGGTAGGCTTGCGCGCCGTGACCGCACGACCGCTGCAGGACATCGTCGAGGCAGGCTGGGCCGAGGCCCTGGAACCGGTGGCGCCGCAGGTCGCCGCGATGGGGGAGTTCCTCCGCGCGGAGATCGCCGCGGGCCGGACGTACCTGCCGGCGGGTGAGCACGTCCTCCGCGCGTTCAAGCAGCCGTTCCACGACGTGCGCGTGCTCATCGTGGGCCAGGACCCGTACCCGACGCCCGGGCACGCCGTCGGCCTGAGCTTCTCGGTGGCGCCGGACGTCCGGCCGATCCCGAAGAGCCTGGTCAACATCTACAAGGAGTACGCGGACGACCTCGGCCACCCGCTGCCGGCCAACGGCGACCTGACGCCGTGGGCCGAGCAGGGCGTCCTGCTGCTCAACAGGTCGCTGACCGTGCAGCCCGGGAAGTCGAACTCCCACCAGGGCAAGGGCTGGGAAGCGGTCACCGAGCAGGCGATCAAGGCCCTCGCGGCCCGGCCGGAGCCGATGGTGGCGATCCTCTGGGGCCGCAACGCCCGCAACCTGCGCCCGCTGCTGGGCGAGGTCCCGTGCATCGAGTCGGCGCACCCCAGCCCGCTCTCGGCGCACAACGGCTTCTTCGGGTCGCGACCGTTCAGCCGCGCCAACGAAATGCTGGAGAAGCAGGGCGCGGCCCCGGTCGACTGGAAACTCCCGTAGGTTCGGTGTCCGGATCGGAGTGTCGGCTCCGACCAAGGGGAAACGGACCTTGGAGGACACCATGAACGTCACTTCGGCCGACGGCACGCCGATCTTCTTCGAGCAGCGCGGTTCCGGCGCGCCCGTGATCCTCGTGGGCGGCGCGTTCAACGACCGCACGACCGTCGCGGGCCTGGCGGAAGTCCTGGCCGCGGACTTCACGACGATCGCCTACGACCGGCGCGGGCGCGGCGACTCCGGTGACTCGCCGGACTACGCGCTCGAGCGGGAGATCGAGGACATCGCGGCGCTGATCGCCCACGCCGGCGGGACGGCGTCGGTGTTCGGCCACTCGTCGGGCGCGGTCCTCGCCCTGGAGGCGGCCGCGGCGGGCATCGGCATCGACAGGCTGGTGGCCTACGAACCGCCGTACGCGACCCCGGACCAGGACCGGGGCGACGTCCTCGGGCAGGTGCGGGCCCAGCTCGCGGCGGGTGACCGCGACGGCGCCGTGAAGACGTTCCTGATGGTCGCGGGCACGCCGGAAGAGATGGTCGAAGGGATGAAGCGGGCCCCGGTGTGGGGCTGGTTCACCGGCCTGGCGCACACGCTCCCGTACGACCTGACGATCTGCGGCCCGGGCGCCCGCCCGCGGCTGGACCACCTGGCGAAGATCGCGGTCCCGGCGCTGGTGATCGGCGGCGGCGCGAGCCCCGAGGGGCTCCAGGCGGGCGCGCGCGTGGCCGCCGAAGCGGTGCCGGGGGCGCGGCACGAAACCCTGGCGGGGCAGGACCACGGCGTGCTCCAGTACCCGGAGACGCTCAAGCCGCTGCTGACGGACTTCCTGAAATAAAAAAATGGCGGGTGCTCCGAGGAGCACCCGCCACCCAAACTCTTCTCGCCTCAGCCGCGAACGACCTTGCCCGCCTTGATGCACGAGGTGCACACGTTCAAGCGCTTGCGCTGGGACACACCCACCTTGGCGTGGACGGTCTGGATGTTCGGGTTCCACCGGCGGTTGGTACGGCGGTGGGAGTGCGAGACCGACTTGCCGAAGCCGGGTCCCTTGCCACAGACGTCGCACACGGCAGCCACGTCGAACTCCTTTGGATCTGGGTCATAGAGATGAGCCCAGATGCACTGGGCAACTCGACCATAGTAACTACTGCTTTCGCGGCCCCCGGCACCGGGTCGATACGCTGCCCGGAGACCGGTCAGGAGGTTACGGGGTGCGGGTGCTGGACACGGCGGCGGTGTCGGCCTGGGCTGCGGGTTGTGTGCACAGCCTGGCGACCCTGCGCCCGGCCATCGACGGGATCAACGTCTACCCCGTCGCCGACTCCGACACCGGCTCCAACATGCTCTTCACGATGACCGGCGCGGCCGGAGAACTGGCCGCCACGCAGCCGGCGGACGCCGCCGAAGCGCTGAAGACCCTCGCGCGGGGCGCGGTGGCCGCCGCCAAGGGCAACTCCGGCGTGATCCTGTCCCAGGTCGTGCGCGGCCTCGCGGACCGCGCCGAGGGGGAGCTGGACGGCGCGTGGCTGGCGGAGGCGCTGGGCCACGCCGACGAGGTCGCCACCGGCGCCGTCAGCCGCCCGGTCGCCGGGACCATCCTCACCGTGCTGCACGCCGTCGCGCTCGCCGTGCGCGGCGACACGAGCCCCCTGGCGGAAATCGCCGCGAAAGCCGCGAAAGAGGCCGCGTACGCCCTGGAGAAGACACCCGAGCAGCTGCCCGCGCTGGCCAGGGCCGGGGTCGTCGACGCCGGCGCCCGCGGGCTCGTCGCGGTGCTCGACGCCCTGGTCGGGGTGCTCACCGGCGCGCCCGTCGAGCAGGAGCACGCCCTCGAAGTCCACGCCGCCCCGCACAGCGAGGTCTACGCGTGGGAGGTCATGTACCTGCTCGACGGCGTCGACGAGGCGAGCCTGCCGACCCTGCGCAAGGAGCTCAGCGGCCTCGGCGACAGCGTCACGGTGGCCGGCGACGGCTCGGGCAGCCACGCCGTGCACGTCCACTGCGCCGACATCGGGGGCGCCATCGAAGCCGGCCTGGCCCTCGGCCGCCCGCGCCGGATCCGGGTCGAGCCGCTGCTCACGCCGACGCCGATCGAACCCGGCGGCGGGATCGACCGCACGGTCGTCGCCGTCGTCCACGGCGGGGAGCTGGCCGAGCTGCTGCGCGCCGAAAGCATTCCGGTGCTCGCCGTGCCCGAGGGGCGGACGCCGAGCGTCGAGGACGTGATCAGCCTGCTCAACGAGGCCGCCGGACGGCACGTGACGGTGCTGCCGGGCAGCGTCGCCCTGACCGCGGCGGTCGACACCGCGGCCGGGCACGCGATGGCCGCCGACCGGGACGTCGTGGTCATCCCGTGCGTGTCGCCGGTGCAGGTGCTGGCCGCCCTGGCCGTGCACGACGCCGGCCGCCGCACCAACGACGACGTCGTCGCGATGGCCGAAGCCGCCGCCGCGACCAGGCGTGGCGAACTGCGGATCGCCCAGGAGGAGTCGCTAACCTGGGTGGGCCGGGCCCAGTCCGGTGACGTCGTGGGCCTGGTCGACGACGAGGTGGTCCTGATCGAGCCGGCGCCCGCGTCGGAGACGAACCTGGTCGCCGCCGCGATGAACGTGCTGAACCGCATGCTGGCGCTCGGCGGCGAGCTGGTGACGGTGCTGAGCGGGGCCGCCGCGCCGCCCGGGGTGGCCGGGGAGCTCGCGGAGCAGCTGCGGGTGGAGCACCCCGAGGTGGAGCTGACCAGCTACGCCAGCGGCCAGGTGGGCACCGTGCTGCTGATGGGAGTCGAATAGCGAGATGGCCGGACTGCGCGACAAGCTGCCGTTGCTGCTGGGCGCCAAGACGGCGAAGGCGCTCGCCACGTCGTTGGACATCGAGACGGTCAGCGACCTGCTGCGCCACTACCCCCGTCGCTACGCCGAGCGCGGCGAGCTCACCGACATCGCCGGGCTGGAGCTCGGCGAGCACGCCACCGTGCTGGCGCGCGTCGAAAAGGTGAGCAAGCGCCGGATGAAGGCGCGCAACGGCACCATCCTCGACATGGTGATCACCGACGGGAAACGCCGGCTCACCTGCGCCTTCTTCAACCAGGCCTGGCGGGAGAAGGACCTCGTCCCCGGCAAGACCGGCCTGTTCGCCGGCAAGGTGTCCGCCTTCCGCGACACCCTGCAGCTGACCAACCCCGAGTACGAGCTGTTCGACGCCGAGCGCGAAGCCGAGGCGATGGACAACTTCCTCGCCGCGATCATCCCGGTCTACCCGGCGGCGCAAGGGATGCCGACGTGGTCGATCGCCAAGTGCGTGCGGCAGGTGCTCGACGTCCTCGAGGTCGACGACGACCCGATGCCCGCGGACCTTCGGCGGCTGCACCGCCTCGCCGACCTCGAGAACGCGCTGCGCGGCATCCACCGCCCGGAGAACTGGGCGCACCTGGAGGCGTCGAAGAAGCGGCTGAAGTGGGACGAGGCCATGGCCGTCCAGCTGATCTTCGCGCAGCGGCGCCACTCGGCGATCTCGCGCCCGGCGAAGGCGAACCCGCACGTCAGCGGCGGCCTGATGGACGCCTTCGACAAGCGGCTGCCCTTCGACCTGACCGCGGGCCAGCGGGGGATCGGCGACGAGATCGCCGCGGACCTCGCGACCGAGCACCCGATGAACCGGCTGCTGCAGGGCGAGGTCGGCTCCGGCAAGACGGTCGTCGCGCTGCGGGCGATGCTGCAGGTCGTCGACAACGGGCGGCAGACCGCGATGCTGGCGCCGACCGAGGTCCTGGCCGCGCAGCACGCGCGGTCGCTGCGGGAGATGCTCGGCGACCTCGGGCAGGCCGGCGAGCTGGGCGCGGCGGAGAACGCCACGCGCGTGACGCTGCTCACCGGGTCGATGGGGGCGAAGGAACGCAAGAAGTCGCTGCTGGAGATCGTCAGCGGCGAAGCCGGGATCGTCGTCGGCACGCACGCGCTGATCCAGGACCACGTCGAGTTCGCCGACCTCGGCCTCGCCGTCGTCGACGAGCAGCACCGCTTCGGCGTCGAGCAGCGGGACGCGCTGCGCACCCGCGGCGCCGGCGACACCAGCCCGCACGTGCTCGTCATGACGGCGACGCCGATCCCGCGCACGGTCGCGATGACCGTGTACGGCGACCTGGAGGTCTCCGCGCTGCGCGAGATGCCGGTCGGGCGTTCGCCGATCGCTACCACGGTCGTGCCGGTCGCGGAGAAGCCCGCCTGGTTCGAGCGGATCTGGCAGCGCGTGCGCGAAGAGGTCGGCAAGGGGCACCAGGCCTACGTCGTCTGCCCGCGGATCGGCGACGAGCCGCCGTCGGACAAGAGTGACAAGCGGCCGCCGCTCGCGGTCCTCGAAGTCGCTCCCGAGCTGGAGCACGGTCCGCTGCAGGGCCTGAAGATCGGCGTGCTGCACGGCCGGATGCCCCCGGACGACAAGGACGCGGTGATGCGCGCGTTCTCCGCGGCCAAGCTGGACGTCCTCGTGGCCACCACCGTCATCGAGGTCGGCGTGAACGTGCCGAACGCCACGGCGATGGTGATCATGGACGCCGACCGCTTCGGCGTCAGCCAGCTGCACCAGCTGCGCGGCCGCGTGGGCCGGGGCAGCGTGCCGGGGCTGTGCCTGCTGGTCACCGAGGCCCTCGACGGCACGGCGACCCGCGAACGGCTGGCGGCGGTCGAGTCCACCACCGACGGCTTCGAGCTGTCCCGGCTGGACCTGGAACTGCGGCGGGAAGGCGACATCCTCGGCGCGGCGCAGTCGGGGAAGCGGTCCACGCTCAAGCTGCTGTCGCTGCTGCGCGACGAGGACGTCATCGCGGCGTCCCGGCAGAGCGCGCAGGAGATCGTGGAGCAGGACCCGGAGCTGAAGAAGTACCGCGGGCTGGCCCAGATGGTCGACGACGTCGTCGACGTCGACCGGGCGGAGTACCTGGAGAAGAGCTGACGGGTCAGTCTGTCTTCGTGAACACCCCGGCTTTCGCGGCGGCGGCGGCTGCGGCGGCCGCCACTCCGGCGTCCCGCGGTGTCACGCCTTCGCGGGAGACGAACAGGCGGTAGAAGACCGGCCCGCAGGCCACGCGCACGACCTCGACCGGGTCGGTCCCGGCCGGGACCTCTCCGCGCTCGACGGCGCGCTCGACGATGGGGGCGGAGCGGGCGTGGCGGTCGACGTAGAACTCGCGCAGGGCGTCCGCGGCGCGCGGGGAGAGGAACGCGGCCGAGATCGACGCGGTCGGGAGCTCGCGCTCGCCCGGCGAGGTGAAGTAGTGGACGAGCTCCAGGTTGACCTCGCGCAGGTCGCCCTCGAGCGAACCGGTGTCCGGCGCGGTCCACGGCTGCTCGGTGCCCATCAGCAGGGCCGCCGCGACCAGGCCTTCGGCGGACTCCCACCGGCGGTACAGCGTCGTCTTGTGCACGCCGGAGCGCTCGGCGACCGCCTCGACGGTCAGCTCGGCGTACCCGCGTTCGCCGAGCAGTTCCAGGGTGGCGTTCAGCGCGGCGAGGCGGGTCCGCTCGGTGCGGCCGCCCGGCCGGCGCGTGCCGGAAATCTCGGTTGCCAACTGCTACTCCTGTTGCGTTAGTGTGCCCAGTATGCCAGAAACCGAGTCCGTCGCCGTCGCGTCCGTCGCCGACCTGATCGGCGACGCCGAGGTCGTCGCGATCGGTGAGAACAACCATCACATCCGGGAGTTCGGGGCGCTGCGCGACCGCCTGCTGCGCCACCTCGTCGAGGAGCGCGGATTCACCGTGCTCGGGTTCGAGGGCGGCTTTCCGGAAGGGCACCTGGTCGACTCGTGGCTGCGGGGCGGGCCCGGCGACGTCGCCGATGTCGCGCGTGCGGGCTTCACCTTCGGCCTGGGTGATTCGGCGGAAGTGCACGCGATGCTCACCTGGCTGCGGGGCCGCGGGGTGCGGTTCGCCGGGCTGGACGTCCCGGGTTCCGCGGGGTCGCCGGTGCCCGCGCTGAACGCGCTCCGCGAGCACGTCCTGCGGGTGGACCCGGCCAACGTGTCCCTGGTGGACACGGCGCTGGCGGCGTGCGAACCGTACGCGTCGGTCAGCAGCGCGATCGCTCCCGCGCGGTACGAGGAGATGGGCGTCGAGGCCCGGAACGCGGCGACCGCGGCCCTTGCCGTCCTTTGTGGACACACGGTGGCGCTCGGCTACGACGAAGTCGCCGTGCACCACGCCGAGGGCGCGTTGCGCGTGGACCTCTACCTGCGTGAGCTGGACGCGCTGATGGCGGGCCGGGCGCCCGAGCCGCAGAGTTCGTCGCGGGACACCTACATGGCGGCCACGGTGCGGCTGCTGCGGCGGCTGCACCCGGGCGAGAAGATCGTCCTGATGCTCCACAACGGACACCTTCAGCGCGTACCGTTCTCGCCGATGCCCGGCATGACGGCGCCGTCGGCGGGCACCCACCTGGCCGGGGAACTGGGCGACCGCTATTTCGCGCTGGCGCTCACGGCCGTTTCCGGAACGACGACCGGGTTGGCGCCCGAGGAAACCGCGCCGCTCGGGTTCCGGATGTTCGAGCAGGAAATGGGCGAGCCCGCGGAAGGCAGCGTCGAAGCGGTGCTGGCGGACCGGGCGCCGTGCGTGGTCGCGCGGCCGGCGGGTTCGGGCATCCGCCACGCGCACGCTTCCGTGCCGGTCGACGTGGCGGCCGCGTTCGACGCCGTCGTCTGCCTGAAAGGGCAGGAAACGATTTTCCGGTCCGGCGCCGAATAGGTGTGCCCGTTCGGCTGCTTGCCGCAACGGGTGCGGCAGGCGTTCCCTGTTCGGTATGGCCGGGCGGAGGCGCGCGCTCATCGTCGCGAACGGCGAATACGACAACGCGGGTTTGCAGCGGCTGGGCTCACCCGCGGCGGACGCCGACGCCCTCGCCGGCGTGCTGGCCGACCGGGCCATCAGCGACTTCGACGTCCAGGTGGTCCGCAACGAAACCGCGCACGTGGTCCAGGCGGAGATCGAGGACCTGTGCGCGGAGGGCCGCCCGGACGACGTCCTGCTGCTGCACTTTTCCTGCCACGGCTTGAAAGACGACTCGGGCGGCCTGTACTTCGCGGCCCGCAACACCCGCCCGGACCGCCTGCGTTCGACGGCGGTGCCCGCGCAGTTCGTCCAGCAGTGCATCCGCCAGAGCCGCTCGCGCAGCATCGTCCTGCTGCTGGACTGTTGTTACGGCGGCGCGTTCGGCCGGGGCGTGGCGGTCCGTTCGTCGGGCGACGCGAACGTGCTGGACAGCTTCCGAGGCGGCCGCGGCCGCGCGGTGATCACGGCGTCGAACTCGATCGAGTACGCCTTCGAGGGCGCCCACCTGGCGGAAGGCCGGCCCGCGCAACCGTCGGTCTTCACGTCGGCGCTGGTGGAGGGGTTGCGCACGGGCGAGGCCGACCGCGACGAGGACGGCTGGATCGCGCTGGGCGAGCTGTACGAGTACCTGTTCGACCGCGTCCGCGAGCGCAACCCGAAGCAGACGCCCAGCCGCGACATCGAGATGCAGGGCGAGCTGTACCTGGCGAAGAGCCGACGCCGCCGGATCAAGCCGTCCCCCATCCCGGCGGACCTGTCGGCGGCGATCACGGCGGAGAACCCGTTCACCAGACTGGGCGCGGTGGCGGAGTTGCGGCGCCGCCTGTCGAGCGACAACCTGCCGGTGGCGATGGGCGCGTTCGAGGCGCTGAAGGTGATGGCGTCGACGGACATCGAGCACATCGCAGCGGCGGCTTCGGACGCATTGGGTGACGTGGCGGTGCGGGTGGACTCGCCGGCGATCCGGCTTTCGGCCCCGGCGGGAGAGCCGGGTACGGCGACCGTGCGGGCGTTGGGCCCACCGGTGGCGCGGGAGGTGCGGTTCGAGCCGTCCCACCCGTGGATAGCGGTGACGGAGGTCGACGGCGGCGCGAACCTGACGGCGACGGCGGGGGAGAAGGGAACGCGCCGGGGCAAGCTGGTGGTGACCGGCCCGACCGGCGACGTGGTGGTGGGGGTGGAGATCAACGCGATCCCCACTCCCGACCCCACCCCTGCTCCCGACCCGACGTCTGCACCCGGCCCCGCTCCCGCACCGGCGCCCACGCGCGCTCCGAACCCCGCGCCTGACCCGGCGCCGGGCACCGCAGGGGGTTCCGAACCCGTCCCCACACCGGCGCCCACGCCGCAGGTTGCGTCGGCACCCACGCCCGCTCCGAACCCCGCGCCTGGCCCGGCACCCGACCTCGCGGCTGGCCCCGCAGCGGGTTCCGCAGCCGATCTCGCGGCTGGCCCCGCAGCGGGTTCCGCAGCTGATCTCGCGCCCGGCCCCGCACCGGATTCCGCACCCGGCCCCGCGGCCGCACGGCAGGCCGCATCGGAGCCCGCCCTCCCGTCCGCATCACCAGCCGCACCGGCACCCACGGCCGCGGCGGAGGCCACCAAGCGCTCCGATGTGGCGTTCGGTGCGTCAGACGCACCGAACGCCACATTGGGTGCGTCGGACGCAACCAACGCCGCATCGGGGCGCGTTCCCGAGCCGGAAGCCACGCCGGAGGTCGGCGCCGGGCCCGGACGCGAGACCGAAGCGGCGAAGCCGGCCACCCCGCTGGATCCGGCGGCAGCCGAAGCGGCGAAGCTCGCGACCCCGCCCGGGCAGGCAGCCGCAGCCGGGGCCGTCGATCCGGTCGGGGGGTTCGCCGGGGTCGCCGCCATCACCGGGGCCGTCTTCGCCGTTGTCGGGCTCGGCCTCTACTACCGGTACGGCGAACCCCTCACCTACTTCCGGCCCGGCATGGAGACCTACGTCGGGATCGTCGCCGCCTGCGCCACTCTCGCCGGGATCCTGGCCCTCGCGCCGCGCACCAGAAGCCGCACCGGCCCCGCTCTCCTGCTCGGGACCGGGCTCGCCGGCCTCTTCGGGCTCCTCCGCTTCCTCGGCGACGCCATCACCTACACCGCCGACAGCGACGCCGAACTCGGGGCCGGCTACACCTTCCTGCTCCTCGCGCACATCGCCTGGACGATCGCCGCCGTCTGCGCGGCGGTGATCCTGCGGAAAGACGCCGGGCGGGCACGCGGCCGGCCGGACTGGGCCGCGGTCGGGCTCGGGGTCCTCCTCGCCGCCGCCTGGCTCACGCAGCTGGGGGAGCTCTCGCAGCACAGTGACAGCGAGGCCGGGCGCGCCGCCGCCTACTTCCTGGTCGGCGCCATCCTCGCCGTCCTGATCCCCGCCGTCGCGATCTCCCTGCGGAGCGGGTGGGCCGTGCTCGCCACCGGGACCGCCGGGCTCGCGGGGGTCCTGGTGCCCACCTTCGTGGCCGTCGCCGGCCACTCGACCGTCGCCGGGCAGGTGATCGCCTCGAGCGCGATCCTGCTGCTCGTCGTCGACACCGTGGTCCTGG
Source organism: Amycolatopsis sp. NPDC049159 (assembly GCF_040648295.1). Taxonomy (NCBI): domain Bacteria; kingdom Bacillati; phylum Actinomycetota; class Actinomycetes; order Pseudonocardiales; family Pseudonocardiaceae; genus Amycolatopsis; species Amycolatopsis sp. NPDC049159. The sequence goes on along the minus strand of NZ_JBEZDL010000011.1, from coordinate 57,495 downwards.
CCCGGCGGAATCAGCCGATCGAGGGACAGCCCTGAGTTGTCGCCCCGGCACCCCCGGGGTACCACGACGATCATGAAGATGCTTCTCGCGGCCGTGGCCACCGTGCTCGCCGGGCCGGCCGCGGCCGGTGGGGCCGGTGGGGTGCAGCCCGACCCGCCCGGCTGGGGGCTGGACCGGATCGACCAGCGCACCGGCCTCGACCACGCCTACCACTACGCGACCGACGCCTCGGGCGTCACGATCTACGTGATCGACAGCGGCGTCGACGCGAACCACCCCGACTTCCAGGGCCGCGTCGCGCCCGGGCGGGACTTCCTCAACGGCGGCAGCGACACCACCGACACCAACGGCCACGGCACCCGCCTCGCCGGGATCGCCGCCGGCAAGGACCACGGCGTCGCGAAGGGCGCGCAGATCGTCCCCGTGCGCGTGCTCGACAAGGACGGCGGCGGCGCCACCGACGCCATCATCGCCGGCCTCGACTGGGTCGCGCAGAACGCCCAGCAGCCCGCGGTCGCCGTCCTCGGGATCGGCGGGGTGCCGAACGACCAGCTCGACGCCGCGGTGAAGCGGCTCGCCGCGGTCGTGCCGGTCGCCGTCCCGGCGGGCAGCGAGACGGCCGACGCGAGCGGGTTCTCGCCGGGCCGGGTCGCCGAGGCGCTCACCGTCGGGGCGACCGACGCCCAGGACCACCCCGACAAGGCGTCCAACTTCGGCCAGGACGTCGACCTGTACGCCCCGGGCGTCGACATTCCCGGCCCGATCGCCGGCGGCACCGGCGCCGGACCCGAATCGGGGACGTCGATGGCGGCCGCGTTCGCCGCCGGCGTGGCCGCGCTCTACCGCGCCCAGCACCCGGAAACGGGCCCCGCGCAGGTGGACCAAGCGCTTGTTCAGGCCGCGACGACGGACGTCCTCAAGGGCGTCCCGGACGGCACCGCCAACCGGCTCCTTTACGCGCCGCCGGGAACCTGAGAAGCTGCCCCACCGGCGGCCCGGCGAATCTTCCACGCGCATGATGTCCATCACCTGGTATGGAACTCCCGCAGAGCGGGAAGAACCGGGTAACGTGCGTTGACTTACCGATCCATACGGGAAGGACCGGGCAATGTTCCGCAAGGTGCTGGTGGCCAACCGCGGGGAGATCGCGATCCGAGCGTTCCGCGCCGGCTACGAACTGGGCGCGGGGACGGTCGCCGTGTTTCCGCACGAAGACCGCAACTCGCTGCACCGGCTGAAGGCCGACGAGGCGTACGAGATCGGCGAACCCGGGCACCCCGTGCGCGCCTACCTCTCGGTCGACGAGATCGTCGCCGCGGCCAAGAAGGCCGGCGCCGACGCCGTCTACCCCGGTTACGGCTTCCTCTCGGAGAACCCCGACCTCGCGCGCGCGTGCGAGGAAGCGGGCATCACCTTCGTCGGGCCGAGCGCCGAGATCCTCGAACTGACCGGGAACAAGGCCCGCGCGGTCAAGGCCGCGCGCGAGGCCGGCGTGCCCGTGCTGGGGTCGTCCGAGCCGTCGAGCGACGTCGACGCGCTGGTCGCCGCGGCCGAGGAGCTGGGCTTCCCGGTGTTCGTCAAGGCCGTCGCCGGCGGTGGCGGGCGCGGCATGCGCCGCGTCGAGGACCCCGCCGTGCTGCGCGAGTCCATCGAGGCCGCCGCGCGCGAGGCCGAGTCCGCCTTCGGCGACCCGACCGTCTTCCTGGAGAAGGCCGTCGTCGAGCCGCGGCACATCGAGGTGCAGATCCTCGCCGACGGCGCGGGCAACATCATCCACCTCTACGAGCGCGACTGCTCCGTGCAGCGGCGCCACCAGAAGGTCGTCGAGCTGGCCCCGGCGCCGAACCTCGACCCGGAGCTGCGTGACCGGATCTGCGCCGACGCGGTGAAGTTCGCGAAGCAGATCGGCTACCGCAACGCCGGCACCGTCGAGTTCCTGCTCGACAAGCAGGGCAACCACGTCTTCATCGAGATGAACCCGCGCATCCAGGTCGAGCACACGGTCACCGAAGAGGTCACCGACGTCGACCTCGTGCAGTCGCAGCTGCGGATCGCCTCCGGCGAGACCCTGGACGACCTGGGCCTCTCCCAGGACAAGATCTACCTGCGCGGCGCCGCGCTCCAGTGCCGCATCACCACCGAAGACCCGGCCAACGGCTTCCGCCCGGACACCGGGATGATCTCCGCCTACCGCTCGCCGGGCGGCTCGGGCATCCGGCTCGACGGCGGCACCGCCTTCTCCGGCACCGAGATCAGCGCGCACTTCGACTCGCTGCTGGTGAAGCTCACTTGCCGCGGCCGCGACTTCAAGACCGCCGTCGGGCGCGCGCGCCGTGCCGTCGCCGAGTTCCGGATCCGCGGTGTCGCCACGAACATCCCGTTCCTGCAGGCGGTCCTGGACGACGACGACTTCCGCGCCGGGCGCGTCACGACGTCGTTCATCGAGGAGCGCCCGGAGCTGCTCACCGCGCGCCAGTCCGCCGACCGCGGCACGCGGCTGCTGACCTACCTGGCCGACCAGACGGTCAACAAGCCGCACGGCGAGCGCCCGAAGACGCCGGACGCCACGGTCAAGCTGCCGAAGCTGCCGAAGGACGCCGAGCCGGCCCCGGGGTCGAAGCAGAAGCTCGTCGAGCTGGGCCCGGGCGGGTTCGCGGAGTGGCTGCGGAAGTCGCCGCACATCGGCGTCACCGACACGACGTTCCGCGACGCGCACCAGTCGCTGCTCGCCACCCGCGTCCGGTCGAAGGACCTCCTCGCCGTGGCGCCGGTCGTCGCGAACACGTTGCCGGAGCTGCTTTCGCTGGAGTGCTGGGGCGGCGCGACCTACGACGTCGCGCTGCGGTTCCTCGCCGAGGACCCGTGGGAGCGCCTCGCCGCGCTGCGCGAAGCCGTGCCGAACATCTGCCTCCAGATGCTGCTGCGCGGGCGCAACACCGTCGGGTACACGCCGTACCCGACCGAGGTGACCACCGCGTTCGTCCAGGAAGCGACGAAGACCGGCATCGACATCTTCCGGATCTTCGACGCGCTCAACGACGTCGAGCAGATGCGCCCGGCGATCGAAGCCGTGCGCGAGACCGGCTCCGCCGTCGCCGAGGTCGCGCTCTGCTACACCTCGGACCTGTCGGACCCGGGCGAGAAGCTCTACACGCTCGACTACTACCTGAAGCTGGCCGAGCAGATCGTCGGCGCCGGGGCGCACGTCCTGGCCATCAAGGACATGGCCGGGCTGCTGCGCGCGCCCGCGGCGACCAAGCTGGTCACCGCGCTGCGCAAGGAGTTCGACCTGCCGGTGCACATCCACACCCACGACACCGCGGGCGGCCAGCTGGCCACCTACCTCGCGGCGATCAACGCGGGCGCGGACGCCGTCGACGGCGCGGTGTCGTCCATGGCGGGCACGACGTCGCAGCCGTCGCTGTCGTCGATCGTGGCGGCCACCGACCACTCGGCGCGGACCACCGGGCTGGACCTGCGGGCGATCGGGGACCTGGAGCCGTACTGGGAGAGCGTGCGCAAGATCTACGCGCCGTTCGAGGCCGGGCTGGCCGCGCCCACCGGCCGCGTCTACGACCACGAGATCCCCGGCGGGCAGCTGTCGAACCTGCGCACGCAGGCCATCGCGCTCGGCCTGGGCGACCGGTTCGAGGACATCGAGGCGATGTACGCCGCCGCCGACAAGATCCTCGGGCACCTGGTGAAGGTGACGCCGTCGTCCAAGGTCGTCGGCGACCTCGCGCTGCACCTGGTCGGCGCGGGCGTCTCGCCGGCCGACTTCGAGGCGGAGCCGAACAAGTTCGACATCCCCGACTCGGTGATCGGCTTCCTGCGCGGCGAGCTGGGCGACCCGCCCGGTGGCTGGCCGGAACCGTTCCGCACCAAGGCCCTCGAAGGCCGCGCGGCGGCGAAGCCGGTCGCCGAACTGTCCGAAGAGGACCGCACGGCGCTGGCCGAGCAGCCCCGCCGGACGCTCAACCGGCTGCTGTTCCCCGGCCCGACGAAGGAGTTCGAGGCGCACCGCGAGGCCTACGGCGACACCTCGGTCCTGCCCAGCAAGGACTTCTTCTATGGCCTGCGCCCGGGCGAGGAGTACCCGGTCGACCTCGAGCCGGGCGTCCGGCTGCTCATCGAGCTGGAAGCGATCGGCGAGGCCGACGAGCGCGGTGTCCGCACGGTGATGTCGACGCTGAACGGCCAGCTGCGGCCGATCCAGATCCGCGACCGCTCGATCGCCTCGGACATCCCGGCGACCGAGAAGGCGGAGAAGGGCAACCCGAAGCAGGTCGCGGCGCCGTTCGCCGGCGTGGTCACGCTGCAGGTTTCCGAGGGCGACACGGTCGAGGCCGGCGCCACGGTCGCGACGATCGAGGCCATGAAGATGGAGGCGTCGATCACCGCGTCCGCGGGCGGCAAGGTGGGCCGGCTGGCGATCAACTCCGTCCAGCAGGTCGAGGGCGGCGATCTCCTGCTCGTCCTGGAATGACGCTGATCAACGCGGTCCCGCAGCGCCAAGGCGCGGTGGGACCGCGTTCCGCGGAGCTGCCGGACGGCTGCCTGGCACTGGCGGAGCTGGCCGGGCACGTGCTCGGCCGGCCCGTCCACCACGTCCGGCAGACGCGTGAAGTGTCCGAAGTGGACCGGGGGATCGCGTCCCGCGCGGAGCTGACGGGCCCGAACCGCGCGGCCCAGCTGGCCGCATTGGAAGCCCCGGGCGGCCCGGTGCTGACGATCGGCGGCGACTGCGGAGCCGAGCTGGTCCCGATCGGCGTCGCGCGGTTCCGGCACGGGCCGGGCCTCGGCGTCGCGTGGTTCGACGCCCACCCGGACCTGAACACGGCTTCGACGTCCCCGTCGGGCGCGTTCCACGGAATGGTGCTGCGCTCGCTGTTCGGTGAGGGCGACGCCGAGTTCGCGGCCGACCCGGCTTTGACGCCGGGCAGCGTCGCTTTGCTGGGGACGCGGGTGTTCGACCCGGAAGAGCGCGCGGCGGTCGCCCGCGGGCTCGCCGTCACGTCGGTGGACGCGCTGGCCGTGGAGAAGCTGTACGTCCACGTGGACCTGGACGTCCTGGATCCTTCGGAGTTCCCCGGCCTCAACTACCCGGAGCCGGACGGCTGGACGATCGCCCGCCTGGTGGCCGAACTGGACGCGCTGGCCGGGTACGAGGTCGTCGGCGCCGGGATCACGGAGTGCGTGGGCACCGCGCGCGAGGTCGAGGTTCTGGCGCCCGTCCTAGCCGCGCTCGGCCGGCTCCTCGGCCGCTGAGCCGGCGTCGGCGGCGCGGACGGCGTTGAGGGCCGTTTCCAGATCGGCGCCGAGGTCGCGCGCTTGGGTCAGGTACGCCGTGGCCGCGGCGAGGAGCAGCTCCGCCGGGGCCGGGCGGCCGGGCGGGACGGTGACCACCGTGCCGCGGGCGCGGGCCGTCGTCACCCAGCCCGCCGCCTCCAGCTCGCGGTACGCGCGCGCCACCGTGCCCGACGCCAGCCCGAGATCCCGCGCCAGCTGGCGGATCGGCGGCAGCCGCGTGCCCTCCGCCAGCGCCCCCGTCGTCACCGCGTGGACCACCTGGTCGTGCACCTGCCGCCAGGGAGCCAGCCCGTTTTCGGTGTCGACGACGATCTTCACGCCGCCGCCGGGAGCCGTTTCAGCGGGGCCGTCACCGCCAGGAACGCGGCCAGGCCCGCCACGACCACCAGGAACGACGCCAGGTTGCCGCCCGGCCAGCCGAGCGCCGTCACCCCGCCGATGCCCAGTCCGATCGCCACCCGCGCGCTGCGGCAGCGCAGCGCCAGGTCGGCCCGGGCCGCGCCGGCCGACGGACGGCGGACGGCCAGCGCCGTGATCGCCGCGCAGAGCACCACCGTGCCCACCGCGAGCGCGAGGAACTTCCACTGGGCCGTCACGGCGAGGTGCACGACCGACCCGGCGGCCGCCAGCGCGCCGAGCACGAGCACCCAGACCGGGGCGATCGCCGTCAGCGTGCGCGGGGCCAGGTCGGCCTCCCGCCGCGGGCCGCGGGCGGGCCGCTGGGCCAGCAGCTCGGCGATCAGGCCGCCGAGCAGCAGCGTGGCCACGAGCGAGCCCGTCGTCGTGTCGCCGAACAGCGGCGGCAGCGCCAGGAAGAGCCACGGGTACCAGAGCCGGCGCCGTTTCAGGTACCGGACGGCCAGCGCGACCTCCTCGGCGTCCGGGCCGGGGACGCCCCAGCGTTCGAGCAAGCGCTTGCCGTGCTTCTCGCCCGGCCAGAGCACGATCAGGATCGCCAGCCCGATCAGCCCGCCCAAGAGCGCGACCGCCAGCACGTTGTCCCACGGCATGCCGAACCTCCTCGCTTGTATCAACCACACGATACAAGCACGCCGGGTGACCGCAGCGCGAGCCGCCCGTCGCGGGTACGGCCGTTCGTATGCACGTGAAGGTGCAGTCGGCGGGGTGCTTGTCAGCGTTTCGCAGGCACGTCTCGTGAACTTGTCACAAAAATGACAAGAAATCGGTTTCCTCTCATTCGAGTGACACGTTCGGCGTTAGTTTTTCGATGTGTCCGTTGTCACCCCGCTTCAGGTGCGGGGTACCCGGTCGCGCGTGCGCGCGCCGGAGTCCGGGGGCGGAGCGAAGGAGCTGCGATGACGGTGGAGCGCGGATTCGAACACGCTGCGCCACCGGCCGCACTGCCCCGCAAGCTCGCGGACATCCTGCGCCCCGAGCTGGGCAGCCTCGCCGCGGAGATCGTCGACGAGATCCGCGCGACCATCCCCGCCTACGCCCGCCCGCTCGACGGGCCCTACGGCAAGTCGATCCGCGCCGGCGTCGAGTACGCGATCACGTTGTTCGTCGCGCAGATCGCCGACCCGACGGTGTCGAAGGAGCAGTCCCACGAGGTGCACCACCGGCTGGGGCAGAACGAAATGCGCGAGGGCCGCAGCCTCGACACGCTGCAGTCGGCGTACCGGGTCGGCGCGCGCGTGTCGTGGCGGCGGATCATGCGCGTGGGACGGCGAAGCGGGCTCTCGTCGGCCGTGATGTCCCAGCTGGCCGACGCGATGCTGGCGTTCATGGACGAACTCGCCTCCGTCGCGCTCGACGGCTACCTGGAGGCGAAGGCGCGCACGGCGGGGGCGCTGGAAACGTGGCGCCGCAAGCTGCTCCACCTGATCCTCGAGACCCCGCCCGCCTCGCCCAAGGCGATCGCCGAGCTGGCCCAGCTGATCGGCTGGCCGGTTCCCGCCGACGCGACGCCGGTGGCGGTCTGCCCCGCGGGCGGCGTCGCCCCGGCCCGCCGCCACGCCGGGCTGGACGCGGACGTCCTCGCCGAACTCGACACCGCGGACCCGAAACTGGTGGTGCCGGGCGAGCTGAGCGCCCCGCGCCTGGCGGCCCTGCAGGTGGCCCTGCCGGACTGCCGCCTCTCGATCGGCCCGTGCGTCCCGCTCACGTCGGTGGCGGACTCCCTGCGGTGGGCCCGGAACGCGCTCCAGCTGACCGAACGCGGCGTGCTGGCCCCGCGGCCGGTGCTGCGCGCGGAAGAGCACCTGGCGACGCTGCTGGTCAACTCCGACGCCGGCCTGGTCGGCACGCTGCGGCACCGGTTGTTCGCGCCGCTGGCGGACATGACGGGCAAGCAGCAGGAGCGCCTCCTGGAGACGCTGCGGGCGTGGCTGGACAGCCAGGGCAACGTGGTGGAGATCGCGGAACGCCTCGGCGTCCACCCCCAGACCGTCCGCTACCGCATGCGCCAGCTCCAGGCGACGTTCGGCGACAGCCTCCGCGACCCGGCGGCCCGCTTCGAGATGGAGCTGGCGTTGCGCGCGGGCGCGGCCCCGCTGCCGTTGCGGTACCCGGTGAGCGACCTGCTGCCGTCGCCGCGCACCGGGGCCGGGCGTCCACAGTGGACGCCCAACTGAGCCTCACCGGGTGAGAACGGCGAGCCGCGGCGCCTGGGACAGCTGCCGGGCCGCGGCTCCTCCGCTCAGAGGACGGTGATCCCCGGCTGGAACTCCGTGCTCGGGGACCGCGGTGTGCAGACCGACTGCATCGGTAGCCACGCGTCGGCCGTCTTCTTGTGGAACTGCAGGGATTCGGTGATCGGCGTGCCCAGCCCGAACACGATCGAGCCCGGGGTGCCCGCGGTGAACGTGACGTCGGGGGCCTGCTCGGTGAAGGTGAGCGAGCCGCTGTTCGTGATGGACTGCTCGGGGACGCTGCCGGTGATCGGCGCCGCGGCCGGGTTCGCGTTCGTCGCGGTGATCGTGGCCGCGAAGGAGCCTCGCACCCGGTCGTAGCCGGCCGCGACGAAGAGCGAGCGGACCGCCGGGCTCAGCACGTGGCTCAGCTGGATCCCGCTGACCGTGAAGGGGTACCCGGACGAAACCGGGTCGGGGGCCGTGAGCGAGCCGGCGAACGTCGACGTCAGCGGAGCGACGCCCGGGTACGTGCAGCTGTAGGTGAGCGTGCCGGTCCGGGCGGTCGTCGTCCCGGCGTGGGCCGGAACCGCGGTCAGGCCGGTGACGAGGAGTGCTGCCGCGAGGGCGGCCCCGGTCCTCACGAGATCGCGATGCTCGGGCTGAACGCCGTGTTCTGCGCCGGGCTCGTCACCTTGAGGGTGCAACTCGACGACCAGGGCGTCCACGTCCCGGTCGACTTCTTGTGGAGCTCCAGGGATTCGCTGATGCCCGTGCCCATCGCGAAGCCGACGGAGCCCGCCGCGCCTGCGGTGAACACCTGGGGTGAACCGATCACCGAGCCGCTCGTGAACGGGTTCGCGGGGAACGCGCCCGAGAGCACGCCAGCCGCCGGGGTCGCGTCGCTCACGCTGAACGTCGTGCTGATCGAGCCGCGCACCTGGTCGTAGCCGAGCGCGCCCAGCAACGACTTCACCGCGGCCGAGTACACCACCGTGGCGTAGGGCGTGACCGTGAACGGCTGGCCGGGGTGGGGATCGGTGACGTCCAGGTGCGCCATGAGCGTCGTGGGCTGGGGTGCGACGCCCGGGAACGTGCAGGTGTACGTCAGCGCGCCCGTGTTCGTCGTGACTGTCGCGTTCGCCGTGCCCGCCGTCAGGCCGGTGACGAGCAGCGCTGCCGCGGTGGCCGGTCCGATCCTCATGTGATCCCCTCAGTTCGGTTTCTTGGCCGCCGCCTTCTTCGCCGCGGCGGAGCCCGTCGGAGGCCCGGTGGAGCCGTCCGGGCACTGGGTCTGGTCCGGATCGGTGCACACGATCAGGTTGTAGGTGTCGACGAACGCCTGGTTGCCGCCGCCCGAGCTCATCCCGGTCAGCAGCGGGTTCAGGTCCTGGCCGGCGGCACCGCAGCCGGTGAACGCCGGGAGGTCGAAGCCCTTCTCCGGGTCGGTGCGGATGTGGCCGACGCCGAACGCCTCGTACGGGCCGTTCAGGGTCAGCGTCACCGGCTTGCCGGACACGCACCCCGGCCCGAGGTCCAGCGGGACCCCGTTGACCTTCGCGTTGCTCAGCTTCGCCATCACCTGCAGCGTCGTGTTCAGGTAGGTGGCCCCGGTGTCCGGGTCGGTCGTGATCGCGCCGGCGAACTCGATGAGCTTGCTGTTGCGCCAATCCACCGGCAGGAACTCGACGGTCGCGGTCACCGGCACGAACCCGAAGCCGAGGAACGTCGCCGTCGCCGGGTTGAACGTCGTCGAGCCGGTGACCCGCGAGCTGCCGTCGACCAGGTTGAGGATGAACAACCCGTTGAACAGGAACGCGGGATCGGCGGTGACGGTCGCGCCGAGCTTCCGGACCGTCGACTTCGTCTGGATCGTCACCAGGCTCAGCGGGACGGCGAACTCGTCTTCGGTCGGGGGATCGCCGGGCCCGGGTGCGTCGGCGGCCGCGGCCTGCTGCTGCGCCTTCGTGCCCGGCGTGACCTTGGGCAGCACCATCACCTTGCCCAGCGTCGTCGGCTGCCCGGCGTCCAGCGCGCACGCGACCGGCTTCGCGGCGGGATCCGCGGGCGGCGGGACGGCGGCGAGCGCGAGCGACGGCGCGGTGACGTCGAAGGTGACGGCCCCGACGGTGTTCAGCGCGATCTCGGGCACCGTGCCGGTGGCCGTCAGGGTGACGTCGCCGGTCTCCGGCAGCGGGGTGACCGGCACGGCGAGGGTGACCGGGACCTTGTCCGCGCGGTCGTCCTTGTGCACGGCGAGGTCGAACCGCACCTCACCCGCCAGCGAACCGGCGGTGGTGCCGGCCGGGAGGTAGGACAGCGCGACGTCGCGGGGGAGGGTGAGCTTCGTGGAAAAGCCGCCGAGCTTCAGCGAAGCCCCGGTCCGCGCCTGGGCGGGCAGCGTGGCCGACGTCTCGGCGGTGAGCGCGCGGGCGCCGAGCGGGTCCGCGAACGGGCACGTCACCGAAACCGACGTCACCGCCTTCGTGTCCGGCGGGACCGCGGGCGCGGGTGCGGCCGAGCCGACTCCCGTGAGCGCGCCGTTCACCGCGGAGAGCAGGCCGACGCCTGCCAGCGCGGAGAGGGTGAGGGTGCGGGGCCGGACTCGACGTGGCATCGGTTTCCCTGGGTGCGTGCGGAAGCGGCGGGGTGCTCCCGGTGCGGGCGGGTGCCCGCACCGGGAAACCCGGTCAGGAAATGGTGATGCTCGGGGCGAACGCGGTGTTCTGCGCCGGGCTGGTCACCTTGAGGGTGCAGTTCATCGTCCACGGCGACCAGGTGTCGGTCGACTTCTTGTGGAACTCCAGGTTCGCCGACAGACCGCTCGTCAGCGACAGGGTGGCGGTGCCCGCGGTGGCCGGGGCGGTGTAGGTCGGGATGCTGGACGTCGCGACCTGCGAGATGTTCACCGTGATCGCCCCGCCGGTCGGGTAGATGACCTGCGGGATGTTCAGCCCGCTGGCCGACGGCGACGACAGCGTGCCGGAGGACACGGTCACCGGCACCGTCGCCGTGCCGCGGATGCCGTCGTAGCCCACCGCGGTGAGCAGCGAGTGCACGGTCGCGCTGATCGTCGCGGTCCCGCCGACGTTGCTCGGCGTGACGGAGGTGCTGTGGACGACGGAGTTCGGCGCGTCCAGGTGCGCGGTGATCGCGACCGGCTGCGGCGAGATGCCGGGGAAGGTGCAGTTGTACGTGATCCCGGTGGAGCCGCCGGCGGCGTAGGTGATCGTGGCGGCGGCCGCGGTACCCGCGGTCAGGACCGCGATGGCACCGATGGCGGTCGCGGTCGTGGCGATACCGGCGGACAGTCTGCGGAGTCGGGACATACCTGTCATCTCCTTTGATTCAGTTCAGTCTCGGCTTTGGCTGATCGATTGCCCGCTGCCGTTGATCCCCCATCGCTTCACCCGCCCCGATTGCCCCGGGCGGCGGGACGCGATTCACCGGCGTGCGAGGTGGAGGTCCATCTGCCGAAATCGAGGCTACTCGCCAGTTCACTACGGAACAAGAGTTCCGGCCCCGCAGGGGTGAGCCGTGGGAGCAGCCCGGTGAATTCTTGTGCGAAGCCGCGCAGGGGCACCGCCGGATTTGGCGGATCGTGACAAAGAACGCCCGCCGTGGAGATCCGCTGGGAGCTACGGTCTACCATTTGTGATCTTGCGGGGGCAAGCACGGATAACGTAACCGGAGAAATGAGGCTATCGTGCCGGGTTCTTCACGTTGTGGACGGGTGTCATTCAAGCGGGCCGCATTCGCGTTGACGGCGGCGCTGGCCGTCTCGTCGCTCGCCCAGCCCGCGTCCGCGGCCACGGTCGGCGGCGTGATCGCCTGGGGTAAACCGGATTACGACGTCACGATCCCGCCGCCGGACGCGCTGACCGGCGTCACCGCCGTGTCGGCGGGCAGCACGACGGCGCTGGCGCTGAAGGGCGGCGCGGTCCTCGCGTGGGGCGCGAACAACTGGGGTGCCAACCAGATCCCCGCCGCGGCGACCTCCGGCGTCAGCCAGATCGCGTCGGGCTGGGGTCACGAACTGGCGCTGAAGAACGGCAAGGTCATCGCCTGGGGCAACAACTGGTACGGCCAGACGAACCTGCCGTCGTCCGTGTCCAGCGGCGTGCTCGCGATTTCGTCGTCCAACATGCACAGCCTGGCGCTGAAGCAGGGCGGGCTGGTGGTGAGCTGGGGGACGCGGACCGACGTGCCGGCGGCGGCGACCGCCGGTGTCACCGCGATTTCCGCCGGTGGGGACCACAATCTGGCGCTCAAGAACGGCGGCGTGCTGGCCTGGGGGAGCAACACCTACGGCCAGACGACCGTGCCGGCCGGGCTTTCTTCCGGTGTCACGGCGGTTTCCGCGGGGTTCAACCACAGCCTGGCGCTGAAGGCCGGGCGGGTTTACGCGTGGGGCCGCGACAACTTCCACCAGATCGAGGTGCCGCCGGAAGCACTGTCCGACGTGGTCGGTGTCGACGCCGGGTTCAACCACAACGTGGCCTACAAGACCAACGGCGACATCGTCGTCTGGGGCTCGAACTTCGTCGGCGAGTCGGCGCCGATCTCGTGCGGGCCGGTGTTCGCCGTTTCGGCCGGGGACAACGACAGCTTCGCGTTGAAGGAAGACCCGGCCGCGGCTTGCTGAACCCCCGGGCGGCGGGCCTTCGCGGCCCGCCACCCGGGTCGTGCTCAGGTGGCGTCGCTGGCCAGGTCGAGCGTGATGGTGTTGCCCGGCCCCGAAATCAGGGCGCCGAGCGCGATGTCGGCGATGAAGCAGTTGCTGAACTCGGGGATGGTGTAGGTGCCCTTGACCGTGATGGCCGGGGCGGTGATGTCGATGTCCTGCGCGGACAGCGTCAGGTCGAGCGGGGTCTTGGTCTTGCAGCTGCCCGGCACGGTCGGCAGCGGGATGACCGGCACGATCGGGCCGGCCCAGATGTCGTAGATCTCCATGTTGGCCTTGGCCTTCGTGACCAGGTTGCCGTCGGCGATCGTGCCGGTGGCCGGCCCGAGCGGGATCACCCGGACCTTGGCCTTGATCCGGAAGATGCCCGACAGCAGGGAAATGTCGGCCTGCGACGGCGGCAGCGCGAGGTCCGCGCTGAGCCCGACCGACCCGGTCTGGTCGTCGATGAGCAGGTTGCCCTTGAGCGAACCGGGGCCGAGCTTCAGGGCGCTGCCGGTCTTCTTCACCGTGGTGCTGCCGGTGACCTTGTAGGACACGGGGATCGGGATGACGTCGGCCGACGCCGGGGTCACGGCGACCCCGGTGAGCACGAGAGCCGCCGTCGACGTGAGGACGGCCAGTCTCCTCAGCTGCGTTGCCACGGACATAGTTCTTCTCCCTTTGCGTTTTCCCGTCCGTCCCGGGTGCTCCCGGAAACGGTGAAGTGCTGGTGGTTCAGCGGTGGTTCTGCGGTGGTTCAGCGCGGTTCGAGTGCGGTGATGACCCAGGTGCCGTCGGCGCGTTCCGCGGTTACGGAAAGCTGCGCCGCGGCGTTGTCGGTCGCATTGTTGTCGGCCCGTACGGCTGATTGATCGAGAAAGACGAGTAACCGCGCGTGATTGTCGCGGAGTTCTTGTACTGCTATCGCCGAAACGCGCGAAGTGAGGACGAGTTTCTGCTCGGGTGCTTTCGCCCGCACTTGGGCGAAGAGCTTGTCGTACGAATCCTTGGCGGCGCCCCGGAGCACCGCGGCGGCGGCCTTTTCGGTGACGTCGGTCCGATCGTAGGAATAGGAGAAGACCCGGTTCACGGCGACGGTGATCGCGGAGGTGACCTCGGCGGTCGCCCCGACATCGGTGAGAGCGAGGTTGGCGCCGGCGGAGGTGCCGGCGGCGGAGCGGGCTTCGACGGTGAACCAGGCCCCGGCCCCGGCGAGGACGAGGGCGGCGGCGAGGAGGAGGGCGGGCAGCTGGAGCCAGGCCGGTCGGGGCTTGGCGGGGGAGGTCTCGGCTTCAGGCTCACCCTCGGCCGCGGGGTCGCCCAGGTCACCGCCGGTAGCGGTGGTGGGAGTGGCCGGCTCGTCGGCAGCCACAGCGCCCGGTTCGCTCTCGGGCACCGAGCCGTCCGACTCGCGTTCGCGGCCCGATGCGGCGCTCGGCTCGCCTTCGGCGGCCGGGTCGCTCGGCTCACCCTCGGCCGCGGGGTCACCCAGCTCACCGCCGGTAGCGGTGGTGGGAGCGGCCGGCTCCTCCGCGGCCACAGCGCCCGGTTCGGCTTCGGCGCCCTCGGGCACCGAGCCGTCCGACTCGCGTTCGCGGCCCGATGCGGCGCTCGGCTCGCCCTCGGCGGCCAGGTCGCTCGGCTCGGCTTCGCTGCCGGTCGTGGTAGGTGAGGCCTGCTCCTCGCCTTCGCCGCTCGACGTGGCGGGCGTGATCGGGGCTGGGGTGGTGGGGCCACCTGCGTCGGCGGTCGCGATGGCCTCGTCCAGGCCACTCAGCTCGGCACCCGTCTCGAGGCCCGCCTCGGCCACCGTCTTCGCCCGGTTCATCGGGACCCCACCGCCAGCTGGTCGAGCGCGCTCAGCTTCCACCCGTCCGGCGTCCGGCTCAGCGCCGCGGCGAAACGGTTCCGCTTCACCGCCGGGGCCACTCCCTGCTTCGCCATCGTGATCTCCACCGAGGCCAGCATCTTCGCCGTTCCCGCGTGCTCGTCCAGCTCGCTCAGCGCGGCGTCCAGGACCCGCCCCGTCGACACCGTCGAGTTCGCCGCCAGTGCCTGCTTCGTCCGCGCGTCCGTCCGGGCCAGCTGGTCGTGCAGCGGGCCCGTCGACGCCGACAGCCAGCGTCCCAGGCCGCCCTCGACGTCGTGGTAGTCCAGGCTGTTCAGCTCCGCCACCAGTGTCCGGCCGCTCGCCAGGGCCTCGTCCCGCGCGGCACCGTAGGTCACCGCCGGTTCGTGGGCCGACGCGTACCAGGACCAGCCCGACCAGCCCGCGAAGACCGCCGCGGCCAGGGTGATCGCTGCCGCTCCCCGTTTCAGCGCAGCCACAGCATCTCCTCGAGGCTCGTCTTCGTCGCCTGCGTGCCGATCGTCAGCGGGCCCACCGGCACCGCGTCCGGGACCGGTGGGTGCGGCGCGTTCTGCGTGCCGCGCACCGAGCTCTCGTTGCCGTACGGCAGCGTGCACGCCGCGTCGGTGTTCAGCGGCAACGGCGAAAGGTCCCTGCTCGACCGGTGCGGGGTGTCCTCGTAGCCCGCCAGGCACGAAGGCGGGTTGTCGAAGTTCAGCACCAGCCCCATCCGCAGCTCGTGGTGCTGCTCGTCGATGGCCGAGCCGACCGCCGCCACCGCGCGGGGGACGTTCGCCAGCAGCGTCTCCTCCGCCGCCGTGCGGGTGCCGAACACCCGCGCCGTCGTCAGGAGGTTGGCCAGCACGATCGGCAGGCCCGGGTCGTTCTCCTTCAGCAGCGACGAAAGCTCCGTCGCCGCCGGGGGCGCGGTCGCGATCAGGCGCCGCAGGTCGCCGTCGGACCTGGCCAGCTGCTGGGCGAACACGCGGGCGTTGCCGCTGAACGAGCGCCACTCCGCCGAGGAGCCGACCTGGGTGCGCAGCACGGTCGCGCCGTCGCCGATCAGCTTCGACGTCTGCGGCAGGTGCGCGCTCGCCTGCTGGGTGAACGCCGTCGCCGAGTCCAGCAGCGTCTGCAGGTCCGGGCCGGCGCCGCGCAGGGCGTCGTCGAGCTCGTTCACCACCGTGCGCAGGTCCTGCGTCGGCACCGACGCCGTGAACGAGTCCAGGTCGGTCAGCAGGCTGTTGACCGGCAGCGGCAGCGTGGTCGACTCGCGCCGGATGACCGAGTCCCCGCTCAGGAAGGGCCCGCCCGAGGTGCGCGGCTGCAGGTCGACGTACTGCTCGCCGACCGCCGACCGGTTCGCCACCACCGCGCGGGAGTCCGCCGGGATGGGCGGGGCGCCGTCGTCGATGAGCAGGTCGGCTTCGGTCCCGGTCAGGGTGAGCCGCAGCTCGCCGACCCGGCCGACGGCGACGCCGCGGTAGGTCACCTCACCGTTGGTGAACAGCCCGCCGCCTTCGGCCAGCTCCAGCTTGACCGTGTAGCTGCCGGAGCCGAACAGCCGGCCGAGACCGGCGTAGTTCGCGCCGACGAACGCCGTCGTGGCCAGCGCGATCACGACGAACAGGACGACCTGGACCCGCACTCTGCGCGTGAGCATCACTGACCTCCCGAGGTGAGCGGGAGCGGCGGCAAGCCCGGCGGCACGCCCTCGCCGGGCGCGGGCAGCGGCACACCGGGCGCCGGGATCATCGAGGCGAACGCGTTGATGTAGTCGCCCTTCACCGCGGGCAGCACCGAATCCGGGAAGGGGAACGTCGGGAGCAGCTGCAGCGACTGCGGCAGGTTCTCCCCGGCCGCGGCCAGCTGGCCCAGGATCGGCGCGAGCGCGCGCAGGTCCGCGACCATGTCGTCGCGGCTGCGGTCGACGACGTCGGTGGCCACGGTCGAGAGCCGGTCGAGCGCCTGCAGCATCGAGACGAGCTGGGTGCGCTGGTCGGTCAGCGACCGCAGTCCGGGCGTCAGGTCGGTCAGCGCGCCGGAGACCTGGCTGTGGCGGTTCGCGAGCGTCGCCGACAGCCGGTTCATCCCGTCGAGGGCCTCGGTGATGTCCGAGCGGTGCGCGTCGAGGTCGGTCATCAGGGTGTTCACCCCGGACAGGAACGAGCGGATCTGCCCCTCGTTGCCGTCCATCACCTTCGACAGCTCGCGGTTGATCGTCTGCAGCTGCCCGATGCCGCCGCCGTTGAGCAGCAGCGAAAGGGCGCCGAAGATCTCTTCGAACTCGGGGTTGCGGTTGGTGCGGTCCACGGTGATCGTGGCCTTGTCCGCCAGCCGCGCGACCCCGGGACCGGACGACGCGCCGTCCGGGGCGGCCAGCTCGACGAACTTCTCGCCGAGCAGGCTGGACTGGCGCAGCCGCGCGATCGCGTTGGCGGGCAGCACGACGTCGCCGTTGACCTCCAGCACGGTTTCGGCCGTCCAGCCGTCGCCGCCGAGCCGGACCTCCCGCACCCGCCCGACCGGGACGTCGCCGACCTTCACCGCGGCCTGCGGCACCAGGTCGAGCACGTCGGCGAACTGCACGGTCACGGAGTACGGGTGGTCGCCGACGTCGGCGCCGCCGGGCAGCGGCAGGTCGTAGACGCCTTTGAACTCACCGGACGAGCAGCCCGCGAGCAGCAGGCACCCGACGGCCGCGGTGGCGAGCATCCGCTTCACCGGCCACCCCCGTTGGTGTAGACGTCGCCGGTGACCGGCAGCGGCAGCGGCTCGAGGTAGTAGTCGATGTTCTCGCGGCCGCGCAGCCGCCCGGTGGCCGGATCGACCGCGTTCAGCACGTTCGTCACGGCCAGCGGGACGGCGTCGATCGTGCCGGCCAGCGAGGCGCGCTGTTCGACGAGCGTCCGCGTGGTCGTCACCAGGTTGTCCACATTGGACTTGAGTGCGCCGCGGTTGTCCCGGATGAACCCCTGGACGTCGGCGAGCGCGCGGCCGAGGCCGTCGAGGGCCCGCGCCAGCTCGCCGCTGTTGGCGGCCAGCGTGCCGGAGATCTGCGAGAGCTGCTGGTTCACGCTGCCGACCTGCTGGTCGTTCGTGGCCAGCATGGTGGTGAACCGCTGGAGCTCGTCGACCGTGCCGAACAGGTCGCCCGAGTTCCCGGCCAGCGTGCGCGCCAGCTGCGCGAAGTTGCGCACGCTGTCGTTGAACGCGCGGCCGTTGCCCTGCAGGTTCTGCGCGCCGGTCTTGAGCAGGTCCGACAGCGCGCCCTGGGAGTTGGCGCCGTTCGGGCCGAGCGCCTTCGACAGCGAGTCGAGGCTGGCGTAGAGCTGGTCCAGTTCCACCGGGGTCGCGGTGCGCTGCACCGGGATCGACGCGCCGTTCGGCAGCCGCGGCCCGCCGCGGGCCGGCTTGGCGAACTGGACGTACCGGTCGGCGACGACGCTGGGCGCGATCACCAGGACCGTGGTGTCCTCGGCGACCCCGACCGAGCCGTCGACGGACATGTCCACCTGCACCTGCTCACCGCGCGGGGTGACCGCGTCGACCTGGCCGATCCGGACGCCGAGCACCCGGACGTCGGAGCCGGGGTAGACGCCGACCGCGCGGGTGAAGAAGGCGGTCACGTGGTGCTGCCCGCTGCCGGCGAACACCCACCACAGCGCCGCGGTCACGACGAGGGCGAGCAGCAGGGCGGCGGCGATGAACCGGCTCGTCAGGACGCCGGCGCGGGTGGTGGTCAGCGCGCTCACTTCGTGCCTCCCGGGTTCTTCGGCACGGTGCACGGGTCGTGGTTCTCGGGGATCAGGCCGCAGAGGTAGGCGTCGATCCAGCGGCCGTTGCCGGTCGTGTTGGTGACCACCCGGAAGTACGGCCCGGCCAGCTGCAGGCCCTGGGTCAGGTTGTCGTTCTGCCGCTTGAGCAGGTCGGTCACCTGGTTCAGCGCCTGCAGCGCGGGCTTGAGCTGACCGGCGTTGTCCTTCACCAGCCCGCTGAGCTGCTCGGCGAGGCGCGCCGAACCGGTGAGCAGGTCGTGGATCGCGTCGCGGCGCCGGTTGAGCTCGGTGAGCAAGAGGTTCCCGTCGTCGATGAGCTTCTCGAAGTCGTCGTTCGAGTTCGCCAGCGTCGTGGTGAGCTGCCGCGCGTTCGCGAGGAGTTCGGCGATCTGGCCGTCGCGGCTGGACACCGTCTGCGAGAGCTGGGAAAGCCCGTCGAGCGCGCTGCGGACGTGCTCGGGGGAGTTGCGGAAGGTGTCCGACAGCGTGGTGAAGCTGTCCGCGAGCTGCTTGGTGTCGATCGCGCCGACGGTGTCGGCGAGGCCGTTGAAGGCGTCGGTGACGTCGTAGGGCGTGACCGTCCGGGTCCGCGGGATCGGCCGGTCCGGGTCCTGGACGTCGTCGCCGGTCGGGTTCAGCGCGAGGAACTTGCGGCCCAGCAACGTCTTGATCTTGATCTCGGCCGACGTGCGGTCGCCGATCCAGGCGTTCTTGACCCGGAAGGAGACGAGGACGTGGTCGTCGGCCAGCTCGACGTCCCGGACCTCGCCGACCTTGATGCCGGCGACCCGGACCTCGTCGTCCGCTTGCAGCCCGGCGGCTTCGGAGAACTCGGCCTCGTAGGTCGTGCCGCCGCCGACGATCGGCAGGTTGTCGTAGTTGAACGTGACGGTCAGCAGCGCGGCCAGCGCGACGCTGCCCAGCACGCCGAGGACGAGGGGATTGCGTTCCTTGAAGGACTTCACGACGAGCACCTCGCGGTGGGGACGATCACGCCACGCGGGGGTGAGGTTTCCAGGACCCCGGTGCAGAGGAAGAAGTTCATCCACGAGCCGTAGGAGGCGACCCGGCCGATTTCGGTGAACTTCACCGGGAGGTTGGTCAGGAAGCTGTCCACATCGGACTGGTTCTGGACCAGGTTGCCGGCGAGGCCCTTCAGCCCGGCGATGCTGTCCTTCAGCGGCGGCCGGGCCTGCTCGAACAACCCGGCGGTGGACTGCGTGAGGTCGCCGATGCCGCTGATCGCGTCGCCGATCGCGGCGCGGTCGCCGGCCAGCCCGGACACCAGCTGCCGCAGCGTGGACACGAGGTTCGCCAGCGCGTCACCCTTGCCGTTGACCGTCTTCAGCACCGAGTTGAGGTTCCCGATCACCTCGCCGATCACCTTGTCGCGCCCGGCGAGGGTGGTGGTCAGCGAGCCGGTGTGGGCCAGCAGGCTTTCGACGGTGCCGCCTTCGCCCTGCAGCACCTGGACGATCTCGCCGGACAGCTCGTTGACGTCGTTCGGCGAGAGCGCCTGGAACAGCGGCTTGAACCCGTTGAAGAGATCGGTGAGGTCGAGTGCCGGGGTGGTGCGCGACAGCGGGATCTCCCCGCCCTCGGGCAGCTGCTCCCGGGTCCCGGTGCTCCCGCGCTCCAGCGCGATGTAGCGCTGGCCGACCATGTTGCGGTACTTGATGACCGCCTTCACGTCGGCGGGCAGCCGGCGCCCCTGGTCGAGGGAAAAGGCGATCAGCGCCCGGTTGCGGTCGCTGATGTCGAGGGATTCGACCTGGCCGACGCGGACGCCGGAGATGCGGACGTCGTCGCCGACGTTGAGCGAGGTCGCGTCGAGGAACTTCGCCGTGTAACGCTCGCCGGCGCCGACGCCGGTGTTCGTGATGGACACGGCCAGCAGCGCCGTCGCGAGCGCGGTGACGGCGATGAAGATCAGGCTCTTGATCAGCGGGGAGGCGATGTTCCTCACTTGAGCTTCACCTCCGTGCCGCGGTAGAGCGGGCCGACGAGCACGCTGCTCCACGCCGGGACGTCGGCGGACGGCACCCCGATCGAGGGCGCGACCAGGGTGGCCAGCAGCTGTTCCTCCTGCGGTGAGTTGGCGACGCCGAGGTCGCCCTGCCCGCCGGTCAGCAGCGGGTGCCCGGTGGAACCCGGCGCCGCGGCGGCGGTGCCGGTCGTCGGGGCCACGCCGGAGGGGTAGCAGCGCGGCTCGCCGCCCGCGGTGTAGCGCGGGTCGTCCTTGCCGGGGAGGTACTTGCCGCTGTCGGCGGTGATCGCGACGTCGGCGTGCAGGCCCGGCTGGCCGGTGCCGGCGCCGAGCACCTGGTCCATGGATTTCCTCAGTGCGTTCAGCGAAGCGAGGGTGCAGACGAAGCTGGGGGAGTACTTCGCGGCGACCTCCAGCGGCGCGCGGCTGTCGGCGGCCAGGGAGATGAGGTTGTCGCGGTTGTTCGCCAGGAAGGCCGTGACCTCCTGCGAGGACGACGTCACCTGCTGGTAGACCCCGGCCAGCTCGCTCTGCTTCTCCTTGACGGTGTTCAGCGTGACGGCGGAGGAGGTGAGCGCGTCCAGGAGGTCGGGGGCGATGTCGCCGTAGAGGTTCGAGACGGTGGCGAGGTCGCGGATGTCCGACGTCAGCTGGGGAAGGTCGGGGTTGAAGTTCTTCAGGTACGCGTCCGCGGTGCCGATCGTCTGCCCGAGCTGCTCGCCGCGGCCCTGCAGCGCCGTGGAAACCGCGGTCAGCGTGGTCGCGAGCTTCTGCGGCTGGACGGCTTGCAGCACCGGGAGCAGGTTGTCGAAGACGCGTTCCAGCTCGATCGCGTTCGCCGAGCGGTCCTGCTCGATCGTGTCGCCGGCGGTCAGGTGCGGGGCGCGGGCACCGTCCGGGATGGACAGCTGGACGTACCGCTCGCCGAACAGCGTCTTCGGCACGAGCAACGCGGAAACGGTGCGCGGCAGCATGTCCACCTTGCCCGGCTCCAGGGCAAGCGCTATCTCGGCGCCCTGCGGCGTCGCCCGGACGTCGCGGATCTCCCCGACGAGCACGCCGCGGGCCTTGACCTGCCCGCCCGCGGACAGCTGGTTGCCGATGCGGCTCGTCTTGAGCGTCACCGGGACCGTGCTGACGAAGTCCTTGTCGTAGATCTTGATGGAGAGCGTGACGAGCACGCCCATCACCACCAGGAACAGCACGCCCGCGGTGCGGATCCCGGCCTTGCGGCGGGTGTCCCGTCTCATCCGGCCACCTGCACGGTCGTCGTCGCGCCCCAGATGGCCAGTGACAGGAAGAAGTCGAGCACGCTGATCGCGACGATCGCGGTGCGGACCGCGCGGCCCACCGCGACACCGACACCGGCCGGGCCGCCGCTCGCGCGGAAGCCGTAGTAGCAGTGCGCCAGGACCACGACGACGCTGAACACCAGCACCTTCCCGAACGACCACAAGACGTCGCCGGGGGGCAGGAACAGCAGGAAGTAGTGGTCGTAGGTCCCCGCGGACTGGCCGAAGAACCACACCGTGATCTGCCGCGAGGCGAGGTAGCTCGAGAGCAGCCCGATGGCGTAGAGCGGGATGACGGCGAGGAAGCCGGCGATCACCCGCGTCGTCACCAGGTACGGGACGCTGGGGATGCCCATGACTTCGAGGGCGTCGATCTCCTCGGAGATCCGCATCGCGCCGAGCTGCGCGGTGAAGCCGCAGCCGACGGTGGCGGACAGGGCGAGGCCGGAGACCAGCGGCGCGATCTCGCGGGTGTTGAAGTAGGCGGAGACGAACCCGGCGAACGCCGACGTCCCGACCTGGTTGAGCGCGGAGTAGCCCTGGAGGCCGACGACCGTGCCGGTGGCGACGGTCATCCCGATCATCACGCCGATCGTGCCGCCGATGACGGCCAGCGCCCCGCTGCCGAAGCTGACTTCGGCGAGCAGGCGCACGATCTCGCGCAGGTACCGGCGGATCGCCCGCGGGATCCAGGCGATCGCGCGCAGGAAGAAGAGGATCTGGTCGCCGAGGGTGTCGAGGAAGCCGAACCGGCGGTCGACGGCTTCGCGGACCCTGGCGGCCGGCGTGGTGGTCACCATCGGTCAGCTCCCCTTCGGCGGCACGAGCTGCAGGTACACGGTGGTGAGCACCAGGTTCAGCACGAACAGCAGCAGGAACGTGATGACCACGGACTGGTTCACCGCGTCGCCGACGCCCTTCGGCCCGCCCTTGGGGTTCAGCCCGCGGTAGGCGGCCACGACCCCGGCGACGAAGCCGAAGATCAGCGCCTTGATCTCGCTGATCCACAGGTCGGGCAGCTGGGCCAGCGCGGAGAAGCTCGCCAGGTACGCGCCCGGCGTCCCGTGCTGCATGATCACGTTGAAGAAGTAGCCGCCGAGCACGCCGACGACGCTGACCATGCCGTTGAGGAAGATCGCGACCCCCATCGCGGCCAGCACCCGCGGCACGATCAGCCGCTGCACGGGCGAGACCCCGAGGACCTCCATGGCGTCGATCTCTTCGCGGATGGTCCGCGAACCGAGGTCGGCGCACATCGCGCTGCCGCCGGCGCCGGCGATGAGCAGCGCGGTGACGATCGGGCTGGCCTGCTGGATGATCGCGAGCACGCTCGCCGCGCCGGTGAACGACTGCGCGCCGATCTGCGTGGTCAGCGACCCGATGTGCAGCGCGATCACCGCGCCGAACGGGATGGAGACCAGCGCGGTCGGCAGGATCGAGACGCTCGCGATGAACCAGAACTGCTGGATCAGCTCACGCACCTGGAACGGGCGGCGGAACGTCAGCCGGACGACGTCGAGCCCCAGCCCGTAGAGCCGTCCGGTCTGCCGCAGCGCGGCGGCCCCGGGGAACGACGTCGTCGTCGTCCGTTCGGCCATTCGTGTGCCTCCCCAGCGGTTTCGGCGGCACGCCGAATACACCCGAGGTGAGCAAAGGGAAATGGTCCGAACGGGGTAACAATTGTCGGCCATTCACGGTCTCGGGGGACGCCGTGCCGTTTCCTACTGGTCGGTACGCTAACGACGGCCCTGCTGGGAGACAAGAACTTGAGCAGGATCACGCGGTCACGGGCTGGTAACCGCGCATTTCTTGTCGAGTACTGACAAACGGATCGGATCTTGTTGTCAGCGAAGGGAAAGAAAATCGCTCTGTGAGTCTGGTGCCGCGGTGCGACCTGCACGGTCGTGACCATTCCCGCTCACCGGAACACCGGGCTGGACGGCCACGCGGGGAGGGTAGGTCCCCGTGTGCCGCACGTCCAGAGTTGCGCCTCGGCCCCGCTGCCGCGAATGACTCACTGGGGGCGTCGGTGGTCTCGAATGGGTCATTCGCGACGTTCGGGTTGGGCTTGCAGGGGGTGGGGAGGTCATGAACGACTCTTTCACTGCGTCTGGCGAGGTGAAAGGGTCGTTCATGACGTCCCGGGGCGGCTCGGCAGCCGCGTACGTCCGGAGTTGCGCCTCGGCCCCGGCTGCCGCGAACGACTCATTAGGGACGTTGGTGGTCTCGTATGGGTCGTTGGCGACGTTCGGATCGGGCTCCCGGGTGGGGCCGGGTGGTCGTGAACGACTCTTTCACTGCGTCTGGCGAGGTGAAAGGGTCGTTCATGACCTCCCCGCGCCGGCTCGGTAGCCGCACGTCCAGCGGCCGCCGGGCCGTGTCAGGCCGGGAAGGCGCGCGAGCCGGCACTCAGGACTTGAGGCCGGCCACCAGTTCGTACGACCGCACCCGGTCCGCGTGCCCGTGCACCATCGTCGTGATCATCAGCTCGTCCGCGCCCGTGTCGCCGAGCAGCTGCTCGAACCCCTTCTGGACCGTCTCCGGCGAGCCGACGATGCTCGACCCGAACCGCTCGGCCAGGAACGCCCGGTCCATCTCCGTGTACGGGTACTCCGCGGCTTCCTCCGGCGTCGGTAGCGCGATCGGCCGCCCGCGGCGCAGGCTCAGGAACGTCAGCCCCGACGGCCCCGCCAGGAACTGCGCGCGCTCGTCCGTCTCCGCCGCGACCACGGACACGCCGAGCATCACGTACGGCTCGGAAAGAACCGGAGAAGGCTGGAAGTTCTCCCGGTACAGCTGCACAGCCGGGATCGTGTTCTCCGCCGCGAAGTGGTGCGCGAACGAGAACGGCAGCCCGAGACGCCCGGCGAGCTGGGCGCTGAAGCCGCTCGAACCCAGCAGCCACACCGGCGGCTGGTTGCCCTCGGCGACCACCGCGTTGACGCCGCGGGCCTCCGAGTGGGTGAAGTAGCCGATCAGCTCCTGCAGGTGCTCGGGGAAGTTGTCCGCCGACAGCCCGCCGGGGCCGCGCAGAGCGAGCGCCGTGCGCTGGTCGGTGCCCGGGGCGCGGCCGATGCCGAGGTCGATGCGGCCCGGGTGGAACGCCTCCAGCGTGCCGAACTGCTCGGCGACCACCAGGGGCGCGTGGTTGGGCAGCATCACGCCGCCCGAGCCGACGCGGATGCGCTCGGTCGCGTCGGCGACGTGGCCGATCAGCACCGACGTCGCCGAGCTGGCGATGCCGGGCATGTTGTGGTGCTCGGCCAGCCAGTAGCGGTTGAAGCCCAGCCGTTCCGCGGCGCGGGCGAGGTCCAGGGTGTTGCGCAGCGTCTCGCCGACGGTGTTCCCCTCCGACACGGGGGACAGGTCGAGCACGGACAGCGGCACGTCAGGCAGTGAGCTCACAACCGGGTCCAACGCCCCGGTGCCCGCATTGCTTCCCGGCCGCCGGTGACGATCTTCACGCCGTTCGCGCCGAACGGCCACGGGCCGGGCCGCAGTGGGGATACGGTGGCCGAACCGGAAAAAGAGAAACAGGAGGACGGGTGCCGCGTCCGGAGCGACCCTTGGATCCCGGGGACGATCTGCTGACCGAATTCGCCGCCGATCTCCGGCGTTTGCGCGAGAGCGCCGGGAACCCCACTTATCGCGAGCTCGGCCGGCGCGCGCACTACTCGGCCGGCACGCTGTCCGAAGCCGCCGGTGGGCGGAAACTCCCCAGCTTGGCCGTCACTCTGGCCTACGTCCGGGCCTGCGGCGGGGCCCCCGGGGAATGGGAAGAGCGGTGGCACGCCGTCGCCGAAGAGTCGCGCCGGGACGGTGCCGATTCACCGCCCGAGCCCGAATCCGGGGAAATCCCGCCTTACGTCGGCCTGTCCGCATTCACCTCAGCTGATGCGCGGCGATTCTTCGGCCGGGACAAGCTGATCGAAAAGCTCGTCGCGCGACTGGCGGGACAACGTTTTCTCGCCGTGCTCGGCGCCTCCGGTTCGGGCAAGTCCTCGCTGCTGCGCGCCGGCCTCCTGCCCGCCGTCAAGGGCCCGGTGGTGCTGCTCACCCCGGGCGCCCGGCCACTGCAGGAGTGCGCGGTCAAGTTCGCGGCCGCGCTCGGCGTCCCGGCCGGCGCCCTGCTCGACGACTTCGCCGCGCACCCGCGCAACCTCGGCCTCGCCGCCCGCCAGCTGACCGACGACGGCGCCGAGGACGTCGTGCTCGTCGTCGACCAGTTCGAAGAGGTCTTCACGCTCTGCCAGGACGAGCAGGAGCGGGCCCGCTTCCTCGACGCGCTGGTCGCCGCCACCGCCGGCCCGGACAGCCGGACGCGCGTGGTGCTCGGCATCCGCACCGACTTCTACACCCACTGCGCGCGGCACGCGGTGCTCGCCGAGGCGATGCAGGACGCCCAGGTCCTGGTCGGCCCGATGACCACCGAGGAGCTCCGGCAGGCGATCTCGCGGCCCGCCGTCGACACCGGACACCGCGTCGAGAACGCGCTGGTCTCCCGGCTCGTCGCGGACGCCACCGGCCAGCCCGGCGTGCTGCCGCTGCTCTCGCACGCGCTGCTGGAGACGTGGCGGCGGCGCCGCGGCACCACGCTCACCCTGGCCGGCTACGAGTCGACCGGCGGCATCGAGCGGGCCATCGCGCAGACGTCCGAAGGCACCTTCGGGAAGCTCTCGGGCCGCCAGCAGCGGCTGGCCCGGCAGATCTTCCTCCGGATGACCGCGCTCGGCGAAGGCACCGAAGACACCAAGCGCCGGATCGGCCGCGCCGAGCTGGACACCGACGACGAAGACACCGCCGTCGTCCTCGGCGAGCTGGCTTCGGCCCGGCTGGTCGCCCTCGACGACACCGGCATCGAAATCGCCCACGAAGCCCTCATCCGCGGCTGGCCACGGCTGCGCGAGTGGCTCACGCAGGACCGCGAAGGCCTGCGCGTGCACCGCCAGCTCACCGAGGCGACCGACGCGTGGGAGTCCGTCGACGAAGACCCCGGCTGGCTCTACCGCGGCACCCGGCTGGCCGTCGCGCGGGAGTGGGCCGCGCGCCAGGACGCCGCGCTGTCCCGGCGGGAACGGCGGTTCCTCGACGCGAGCCTCGCCGTCGAGCACGCCGAGCGGGAGCGCGACCGCCGTCGCACCCGGCGGCTGCGGCAGCTGGTCGCGCTGCTCGCGGTGCTGCTCGTCTTCGCGGTCGGCGCCACCGTCTACGCCGTGCGCGCCGAGTCGACGGCCACCGACCAGCGCAACAACGCGCTCGCGCAGAAGGTCGCGAGCCAGGCGCTGGCCATGCGCGCGACCAACCCCGCGCTGGCCGCGCAGCTCGCGCTCGCCGCGTACCGCCTCGACCCGGGCGCCGACGAGCGCAGCAGCGTCCTCGGCATGTTCGCGACGCCGTATTCGACCCGGCTCACCGGGCACACCGGCCGCGTCAACACCGTCGCCCTCCGCCCGGACGGCCGGGTCATGGCCACCGCGAGCTGGGACAACACCGCGCGGCTGTGGGACATCGCCGACCCGCACCACCCGGTGCCGCTGGGCACCCTCGGCGGGCACACCGCCAACGTCAACAACGTCGCCTTCGCCGCCGACGGCCGGACCGCCGCCACCGCGAGCTTCGACGGCACCGTCCGCGTCTGGGACGTCTCCGACCCGGCGCGCCCCGGCCCCGGCACCGTGATCGAGAAGCACGAAGGCAAGGCATACGCCGTCGCCTTCAGCCCGGCCGGGCCGCTGCTGGCGACCGCCGACGTCACCGGCACGCTCCGGCTCTACGACACCACCGACCCGGGCCGCCCGCGCCCGCTCGGCGAGCTGACCGGGCACACCTCCTACGTCAACAACCTCGCCTTCAGCGCCGACGGCAAGCTGCTCGCCTCCGCGTCGGCCGACAAGACCGCGCGGCTCTGGGACGTCGCTTCGCGGACGCAGCTCGGCGTCGCCACCGGGCACACCGACGTCGTGCACTCGGTGGCGTTCAGCCCCGGCGGGCACACCCTCGCCACGGCGAGCCAGGACCAGACCGCGCGGCTGTGGGACGTCACCGACCCGGCCCGGCCCGCGCAGCTGGCGTCGCTCACCGCGCACAAGGCGACCGTGCGCTCGGTCGCGTTCACCGCCGACGGGCGCACCCTCGCGACCACCGGCTTCGACCGCACTGCGCGGTTGTGGGACGTCACCGACCCGAAGCAGCCCCGCGAGCGGCTGGCCCTGCCCGGGCACATCGGCGTGGTCGGCTCCGCGGTGTTCACCCGCGACGGCCGCACCCTCGCCACGGCCAGCGACGACCAGACGGCCCGGCTCTGGGACCTGCCCGGCCCCGGCATCCCGGCGCACACGGCCCAGGCCTGCCACGTCGCCTTCGGCCGCGACGGCAGACTGCTCGCCACGAGCGGCTACGACGAAGCCGTCCGGCTGTACGACCGCGCGGACCCGGCCGCGCCCCGGCTCCTCGCCACGATCGGCGGGTTCGGCAACGCGGTCTGCGGCGTCGCGATCAGCCCGGACGGCCGCACGCTGGCCACCGGCAGCTGGGACCACACGATGGCGGTGCGGGACATCACCGACCCGGCGCACCCGGGCCCGCCGACGGTGTTCAACCGCTACCACGACGACATCGACGCGGTCGCCTTCAGCCCGGACGGCCGGTTCCTCGCGACGGCGGGCGACGGCCACACCGCGCGGCTGTGGGACCTCGCCGACCGCCTCCACCCGGTCGAGATCGCCGAGCTGGAGGGCCACGAGGACGACGTCCACACGCTCGCGTTCAGCCCCGACGGCCGCACGCTCGCCACCGCCGGCTGGGACCACACCGCGCGGCTCTGGGACGTCTCCGCGCCGCGGTCCCCGCGGACGCTGGCGAAGCTCGACGGCCACACCGACACGATCTTCTCGGTCGCCTTCAGCCCCGACGGCAAGCGCGTCGCGACCGCGAGCGCCGACCGCACGGTCCGGCTCTGGGACGTCACGACCCCCGCGCCGGTCGCCACGGTGCTGGCCGGGCACACCGACATCGTCATGTCGGTGTCCTTCAGCGGCGACGGCCGGACGCTCGCCACCGGCAGCTACGACCGGTCGGTCCGGCTGTGGGACGTCGCCACCGCGGCCCCGGCGGCGGTGCTGCCCGAAGAACGGGATCGCGTCTACGCCGTGCAGTACGCGCCCGACGGGCACACACTGGCGGGAGCGGGCGCGGACGGCACGGTGCGGCTGTGGGAGACCGATCCCGGCCGCGCGGCCGAGCGGATCTGCGCGGTGGCGGCCCCCCGGATCAGCGAAGCCGAGTGGACGGCGAGCCTGCCGGGCCTCGACTACACCCCGCCCTGCCCCTGACGTTGTTCGGCGTTGTTGTTCGGTGGCGCCGCGCGGACACCGAACAACGCGGATCGGCTAGACATGCCCTCGGACGGAAACGTCCCCGAGACGTTCATTTCACCGGGGGTCTGAAGGGCCCCTTCAAGGGCACGGGAACCCCGCCTCCCGCCCCTCGAAGGGGCCCTTCAGCGTCTCTGGGCGAAGGTCAGGCCGGCGGCAGCCAGTCCGGGTTCGAGGCCAGCACGATCAGCTGCTGCGTCGCCCGGGTCAGCGCCACGTACAGCACCCGCCGCCCGGTCGTCGACTCGGTGATCAGGTCGTTCGGCTCCACGAGGACCACCGCGTCGTACTCCAGGCCCTTCGAATCCAGGCTGCCGACGACCTTCAGCCGCTCGTCCGCCTGCCCCGACAGCCAGCCCGCGACCTCCGGCACCCGGTCCATGGCCGTGATGACGCCGACCGTGCCCTCGACCCCGCCCAGCAGCTCCTTCACCGCCGCCTGCGTCGCCGACGCCAGGCCGGTGGCCTCCACCGGGCGGACCTCCGGCTCCACGCCCGTCTTGCGCACGGCCACCGGCAGCTCGCCCGACTCCGCGTGCCCGGCCACCACCTTCGCCGCCAGGTCGAAGATCTCCGCCGAGTTCCGGTAGTTCGTGCGCAGCGTGAACCGCCGGCGGGCGGTCTTGACGCCGAACGCCTGGTCGCGCGCCTGAGCCGCCTCCGCGGGGTCCGGCCAGGAGCTCTGCACCGGGTCGCCGACGACGGTCCAGCTCGCGTACTTGCCGCGCCGCCCGACCATCCGCCACTGCATCGGCGAGAGGTCCTGCGACTCGTCCACGACCACGTGCGAGTACTCGTCGTAGTGCTCGGGCCGCGTCGGTGTCCCGCCGGAGCGCTGCGGCTCCACCTCGATCACCTGGCGGCGCTTGCGCTTCGGCGGCGGCCCGATCAGCACGCGCAGCTCGTCCAGCAGCGCCACGTCGGCGATCGACCAGCCCCGCGACCGGTCCGCGAGGTCCGCGGCCAGCATCGAGATCTCGCCGCGGTTCAGGATGCCCTTCGACGCCGCCGCGAGCCGCTTCTCCTCGCCCAGCCACTTGAGGATCTGCGCCGGGTACAGCACCGGCCACCACACGACCAGGAACCGGTGGAAGTCGATCCGCTCGCCCAGTTCGGTGATCAGGTCGGCCCGCTCGAACGGCTTGCCGTCGGCCTTCGCGTACTCCTCGGCCTTCGCCGCCAGCGCGTCGAGCAGCAGCTCGGCGGCCCGGATCCGCGACCGGTTCGGCGGCGCGCCCTGCGTGTGGGCCTTGCGGCGCACCTTCTCCAGGTCGCGCGCGTTCAGCTTCAGGACTTCGCCGCGGTAGACGATCCGCATCTCGTCGGGTGCCTCCGGCGGGGTGTCCCGCAGCGCCCGCAGCAGGATCTTCCGCATCCGCAGCGACCCCTTGACCGCGGCGAGCGGCGCCGCGTCCTGCCGCGTCGCCTCCAGGCCGTCGAGGACCTCGCCGAGCGCGCGCAGTTCGACGTTCGTCTCCCCCATCGAGGGGAGGACGCGCGAGATGTAGCTGGTGAACACGCCGGACGGCCCGATCACGAGCACGCCGGCCCCGCCGAGCTGGCGGCGGTAGCGGTAGAGGAGGTAGGCCGCGCGGTGCAGCGCGACGGCGGTCTTGCCGGTGCCCGGCCCGCCGGTGATCTCGGTGACGCCGCGCCACGGCGCCCGGATGACCTCGTCCTGCTCCTTCTGGATGGTCGCGACGATGTCGCGCATGCGTTCGCCGCGCGAACGCCCCAGCGCGGCCATCAGCGCGCCTTCGCCGACGATCTGCATGTCCTCGGGCACGGCGTCGGCGATCAGCACGTCGTCGTCGACGTCGAGGACGTTCTGGCCGGAGCAGCGGATCACGCGCCGCCGCACGACGTCCATCGGCTCCTCGGCCGTGGCCTGGTAGAACGCGGCCGCGGCCGGCGCGCGCCAGTCCGTGACGAGGTTGTCGAACTCGGCGTCGCGGATGCCGAGCCTGCCGACGTAGGTGCGTTCGGCGTCGTCGAGGTGGTCGAGCCTGCCGAAGACGAGCCCCTCGTACTCGGCGTCGAGCGTCTGGAGCGTCTGATTGGCGTGGTAGACCATCATGTCCCGCTCGAACAGCATCGACGCCTGTTCGAAGATCGCCTCGCGCTGCGCGCCCTGGCCGATCTCGTAGCCCTTCGTGCGCATCGCCTCGGCTTGGGCACGCAGTTCGTCCAGACGGGTGTACACGCGATCGACGTGGGCTTGTTCGATGGCGATCTCGGCCCGTCTGACCCGAGGTTCCGACACGCATGGCTCCTTGACAGCTCTGGATCGCCTCCGAGGGCGAAGAACGACTCTACGCGTCGGCTTCCGCCCGCACACCGATGTCCCGGCCATCAGTGCCCCGTGTCATCGAATGCCGGTGGGGGTCCGGGTGGCGGAGCCCCCGGCGTGGGGTGCGGGGCGCGGCCCCGCAAGGCGCTGCCGCACAATCGGGGGGTGACCAGGATCGTGGCCGGAACGGCGGGCGGACGGCGGCTCAAGGTGCCGCCCAAGGGCACCCGGCCGACGTCGGAACGCGTGCGGGAAGCCCTGTTCAACGCGCTGGAGACGGCGGGGGAGCTGGACGGCGCCCGCGTTCTCGACCTCTACGCGGGCTCCGGAGCGCTCGGCCTCGAAGCGCTTTCGCGCGGCGCGTCGGACGCGCTGTTCGTGGAGTCCGACCGGCGCGCGGTGGAGGTGCTGCGCGGCAACGTCGCGGCGCTGGGCCTGGGCGGCACCGTCCGGGCCGGGCAGGTCGAGGCCGTCGTCGCCGCGCCCGCGCCCGCTTCCTACGACCTGGTGCTGGCCGACCCGCCCTACGCCGTGGACGCGGCGGCGCTCGGGTCCGTGCTGGCGGCGCTGGCCGCGGGCGGCTGGCTGGGCCGGGCGGCGCTGGTGGTGGTCGAGCGCGCGGCCCGCGACGGCGAGCCGGACTGGCCGCCCGGCTTCGCGCCCTCGCGCGCGAAGAAGTACGGCGACACGGCGGTCTTCTGGGCCGAGTACACGCCTGTGGCGTGAGCCACGCGGCGGAAACGGGGTGCGGCACGGTAGCGTCCGCGCCATGCGGCGTGCGGTCTGTCCCGGTTCCTACGATCCGGCCACCAACGGGCACCTCGACATCATCGAGCGGGCGGCCCAGCTGTTCGACGAGGTCGTCGTCGCGGTGGGGGTGAACCGGTCGAAGAAGGGGCTCTTCGAGGTCCCCGAGCGGCTCGAGATGCTCCGCGAGATCACCGCGAAGCTCGGCAACGTGCGGATCGACTCGTGGGAAGGCCTGCTGGTCGACTACTGCCGCGACAACGGCATCGTGGCGATCGCCAAGGGCCTGCGCTCGGTCAGCGACTTCGACTACGAGCTGCAGATGGCGCAGATGAACCGCGAGCTCACCGGCGTCGAGACGCTGCTGATGGCGAACAACCCCGCGTACGGGTTCGTGTCCAGCTCGCTGGTCAAGGAGGTCGCCGCGCTCGGCGGCGACATCGAGCACCTGGTGCCGCCGATCGTCTACGAGCGCCTCACGGAGAAGTTCCCGAAGCTCGGGGCCTGACCCTCCACAAGGGACTTCCCGCAACCCGGGACGCCCGGTTCCCGTCGTTCGGCCCCCTACGTTCGTCGGAACTTGCCGCCCGGGGTGGCGGAGTTCACGTTCCCGTCTTCTGACGATCATTCGATCGGGTTACGGTCCGAAAATGACCAACTACCGATCACGCCTGGTCGCGGTTCTCTTCGCGCTCCTGGCCACGTTGTTCACGGGGGTCACCGCCGCCGAAGCGGTGACGAGTTCGCCCGCCGTCGCGGAGCAGAACTCCTGCGGGGACCTGTCGGGCTTCACGCACAAGGCGCTTTCGTCGCTGCCGGCGGAGGCGACGACGACGTACAACCTGATCCAGAAGGGGGGCCCGTTCCCGTACCCGAAGAACGACGGAGTCGTCTTCGACAACCGGGAAGGCATCCTCCCGTCCTGCACGTCGGGCTACTACCACGAGTACACGGTGCCGACCCCGGGTTCGAGCACCCGCGGCACGCGCCGCATCGTGACCGGCTCGGGCGGCGAGTACTTCTACACGGGCGACCACTACGCGACGTTCCAGGTGATCGATGTCGGCGGCGGCACCACCCACGCGTGCGGCGACCTGTCCGGCCTGGCGAAGATCGGCTACTCGCAGCTCTCGGCGGCGGCCCGCGCGGTCGTGGACAGCGCCCGGAACGGCACCTCGGCGGGGACGACGTACGAGAACCGCGAAGGCGTGCTCCCGGCCTGCGCGTCCGGTTACTACAAGCTGTTCGCGGTGGGCACGAACGACCGGGTGATCTCGGGCGGGGCGGGCGAGCTGGCCTACACCCCCGACCACTACGCCACGTTCAAGCGCGTCGACCTGAACTCCTGATCTCCGGCCGCGGCGCCGGGGGAGGACACGCCCGGCGCCGTGCGCCTTCACCGGTTCGGCGCGGGCAGCGGGCAGACTGGTCACAGCGACAGGGGATTGGAGTTGCCGTGTACCGGGTTTTCGAGGCGCTCGACGAGCTCGTCACCATCGTCGAGGAGGCGCGCGGCGTCCCGATGACGTCCAGCTGCGTGGTGCCGCGCGGCGACGTGCTGGAACTCCTGGACGACGTCCGCGACGCACTGCCGGCGGAGGTCGACGACGCCCAGGACGTCCTCGACAAGCGCGACGACCTGATCCACGCCGCCCGCAAGGAAGCGGGCGAAGCGGTGGCGGGCGCGAACGCCGAGGCCGAGCGGACGATCGCCGAGGCGACCGACGAGGCCGAGCGCATCCTGGCCGACGCGCGCGCCCGCGCGGAAGCGATGCTCGCCGACGCCCACGACCAGGCCGACCGCACGGTCGCGGCGGGCCAGGCCGAGTACCAGAACCTCACCGACCGCTCCCGCGCGGAGTCCGAGCGCATGGTCCAGGCCGGCCGCGACGCCTACGACCGCGCCATCGAGGACGGCCGCGCGGAGCAGTCCAGGCTGGTCGCCCAGACGGAGGTCGTCCAGGCGGCCCACGCCGAGTCGGCCCGCATCGTCGACGAGGCCCACGCGGAGGCCGACCGCCAGCGCCAGGACTGCGACGCGTACGTGGACGGCAAGCTGGCGGAGTTCTCGGAGCTGCTGGCGACGACGCTGCGAACGGTGGATTCGGGCCGCAACCACCTGCGTTCCCCGGCCAACCTCCCGAGCGGCGGCGGCCGGCCCACGCTGTACGACTACCAGGTGTGACGAGCTTCTCAGCCACGCGCTCGCGACCCTCCACGCACCCCTGCCGGCCCGGCCTGCACCGTCCCGGGCCCGAACCACTGGCGGCCACTGCGTACCCTGGACAGGATGTCCGAGAACAAGACCCCCCAGCTCGACGACCGAAGCCCCTGGGTGATCGACACCCGTGAGCTCGGCCGTCACGCCGGCCTCAGCCGCGCCGTCCAGCGCAGCGTGCCGGTGGAGACGCCGCTCGGCGTCCCCGACGTCATCACCATCGAGGCGGGTTCCGAGCTCGAGCTCGACCTGATGCTCGAATCCGTCGTCGAAGGCGTCCTGGTCAGCGGCACCGCCACGGCGATCGCCAAGGGCGCCTGCGCCCGCTGCCTCGACCCGCTGACCGAAGAGGTCGAGGTCGAGGTCCAGGAGCTGTTCGCCTACCCGGGTTCGGCCACCGAGGAGACCACCGACGAGGACGAGATCCCCCGGCTGGTCGACGACCGGATCGACCTCGAACCCACCGTCCGCGACGCGATCGTGCTGGCCCTGCCGCTGGCCCCGCTGTGCACCGAAGACTGCGCCGGGCTCTGCATCGACTGCGGCGTCAAGTGGGCCGATCTCGAGCCCGGACACGGGCATGAGAAGATAGATCCTCGGTGGGCCGCACTCGTCGAGCGCTTCGACGAGAACGCGGGCGAAATGCCCGGGCCCCACTGAAAAAGCAGAACCTGACGAGCGTCCAGCTCGATCCGGTGAGAAAGTTCGCTCGCACGACCGCGAGCAGACCGTCTTAAGGAGATCTACTCGTGGCCGTCCCGAAGCGGAAGATGTCGCGATCCAACACGCGCTCCCGCCGCAGCCAGTGGAAGGCGGCTCCGGTGCAGCTGGTGCCCTGCTCCAACCGCGCCTGCAAGCAGCCGAAGCTCCAGCACATCGCGTGCCCGTCGTGCGGCCAGCACAACGGCCGCCAGGTCGTCGAGCCCGCCTGATCGGACAGCCGACATGGGGGGCAAGACGCCCGGGGGACCACCAGCCGATCCGGCGCCGTTGCTCGAGGCGCTCGGGGTCACACTCGACCCCGAGCTGCTCGGGCTGTCGCTGACCCACCGCTCGTACGCGTACGAGAACGGGGGCCTGCCGCCGAACGAGCGGCTGGAGTTCCTCGGTGACGCCGTGCTCGGCCTGGTCGTCACCGATCACCTGTACACCACGCATCCCGACCTGCCCGAGGGCCAGCTCGCGAAGCTCCGCGCCAGCGTCGTCAACATGCACGCGCTGGCCCGGGTCGCGCGCGGGCTCGGCGAGGGCGGGCTCGGGGCGCACCTGCTGCTCGGCAAGGGCGAAGAGCTCACCGGCGGCCGGGACAAGGCGAGCATCCTCGCCGACGGCCTGGAGGCGGTGATCGGTGCGACGTACCTCGCGCACGGCATCGAGATCGCCCGCAAGCTCGTGCACCACCTCTTCGACGGTCTGCTCGCCGAAGCGCCGTTGCGCGGGGCCGGGCTCGACTGGAAGACGAGCCTGCAGGAGCTGACGGCGTCGGCCGGTCTCGGCGTGCCCGAGTACCGGGTCGAGGACACCGGGCCGGACCACCGCAAGGAGTTCACGGCCACGGTGCTGGTCGCTTCGCGTCCGCTCGGCGACGGTTCCGGGTCGACGAAGAAGGAAGCGGAGCAGAAGGCCGCCGAGACGGCTTGGCGTTCGCTCTCCGCCGAACTCGAGGCCCAGAAGAAGGACGAACCGGAGTCCTGATCACCGGGAACTTCCGTTGACGGTTCCGCCCGCCCCTCAGTAGCGTGATGATCATCCGCCGCGCTGGAAACCACTGAGAGGTAGGGCGGATGCGTCTTTTCTTCGTTCCCCTGATCGCGGCGGCGCTCGTCGTCGTCCCCGGCCCGGCGGCTTCGGCCGCGACGATCCGGGTCACTTCGCTGTCGGCGTTGCAGTCCGCGCTCGACAAGGCCAATCCCGGCGACACGATCGCGCTCGCCGACGGTTCCTATTCCGCGGGCTCGACGCTGTCGATCAAGCGGTCCGGCACGGGTTCCGCGCCGGTGACCGTCGCCGCCGAGCACACCGGCCAGGCCACCATCACCGGCTCGAAGACGTTCGCCTTCGCGAGCGGCGTCTCGAACGTGGTGCTGCGCGGGTTCAAGTTCCGCAACGGCGCCTCGCTGACGGTGCCGGCCGGCGCGTCGAACAACCGTTTGACCCGCAACGACTTCCAGCTCACGACCGGCGGCAACTGGGTGACGGTCAGCGGCGACGACACCGTGCTCGACCGCAACGTCTTCCAGAACCGCACCAGCCAGGGTGTGTTCCTGCAGGTCCTCGGGCCGTCCGGCGGCATGGCGAAGCACGTCCACGTGCACCACAACTACTTCTACAACCACCAGTTCGGCGGGACGAACGGCGGCGAGTCGATCCGGCTCGGCCTCAGCGACCGCCAGTCGTACTCGGCGAACGCGCTGATCGAGAACAACCTCTTCGAGAAGGCCGACGGCGACAGCGAAGCCATTTCGGTCAAGTCGTCCGACAACGTCGTGCGCTACAACACGATCCGCGACAGCAAGGGCTACATCGTGCTGCGCCACGGCAACCGCAGCGTCGTCGAGGGCAACCTGCTGTTCGGCTCGGGCATCCGGTTCCACGGCAACGACCACAAGATCGTGAACAACTACGTGGCCGATTC
Source organism: Amycolatopsis sp. NPDC049159 (assembly GCF_040648295.1). NCBI lineage: Bacteria > Bacillati > Actinomycetota > Actinomycetes > Pseudonocardiales > Pseudonocardiaceae > Amycolatopsis > Amycolatopsis sp. NPDC049159. The sequence continues at coordinate 20,758 of NZ_JBEZDL010000011.1, read as the reverse complement.
CGGTGACCGCGCGATCGTGTTCGGCTCCGGCGACGAGGCCGACAGCGGGCCGACGAGCAAGCTCCACGACCGACCCGATCGGGTGACCGTCGCGTACAACACGGTGCTGGGGTCGAACAGCGTCATCGACGGCGACGGCGGCGACTTCAAGCCGAAGGACTGCGTGGTCGCGGACAACGTGGTGAAGGGGACGTCCGGCACGCTGGTGACGCTGCCGAGCGGGTCGACCGTCAAGTACGAGGGCAACATCACCTTCGGCGGCACCGCGGGCATCCCGTCGCGCTCGGTCGACCCGAAGCTGGTCAAGGACGCGGCGGGGCTGTACCGGCTGGCCGCGGGGAGCCCGGCGATCGACGCCGGGGTGGGCTCGTACCCGTTCGCGGCGAAAGACTTCGACCTGCAGGCCCGCGCCGGCGCTTACGACGTCGGCGCCGACGAGTACCTCGCGTCCGGTGCGACCCGCGTTCCCCTGACGAAAGCCGACGTCGGACCGGCCGCTCCGTGAATTGTCGTACCTGCCGGGCACAATGAAGGCATGCCCGAACTCCCCGAGGTCGAAGTCGTCCGCCTGGGCCTGCAGGCGCACGTGGCGGGCCGGACCATCCGCGAGGCGGAGGTCCTGCACCCGCGCGCCATCCGGCGGCACGCGCTGGGTGCGGAGGACTTCACGCAGCGGCTGAGCGGCACCCGCGTCGAGGCGGCGCGGCGCCGCGGCAAGTACCTGTGGCTCGAGCTGTCGGACAAGGAGGCGCTGCTGGCGCACCTCGGGATGAGCGGGCAGATGCTCGTCCAGCCCGGGGGCGCGCCGGACGAGAAGCACCTGCGGGTCCGCCTGCGCTTCGCCGACGACGGCCCTGAGCTGCGCTTCGTCGACCAGCGCACGTTCGGCGGCCTGGCCCTCGACGACCTCAACGACGTGCTGCTCCCGGACACGATCGCGCACATCGCCCGCGACCCGATGGACCCGGCGTTCGACCTCGACGCGGCGGTGCGCGCGCTGCGCTCGCGGCGCACCGAGGTCAAGCGCGCGCTGCTGGACCAGACGCTGGTTTCGGGCATCGGCAACATCTACGCGGACGAAGCCCTGTGGCGCGCGAAGCTGCACTGGGCGCGGCCGACCGAGAAGCTGACGATGGCGAAGGGCCGCGAGCTCCTGTCGGCGGCGTCGGACGTGATGAACGCGGCACTGGGCGCGGGCGGCACGTCGTTCGACGCGCTGTACGTGAACGTGAACGGGCAATCCGGCTACTTCGACCGGTCCCTTGACGCGTACGGCCAGGAAGGCCTGCCGTGCCACCGCTGCGGCACGGCGATCCGGCGGGAGCCGTTCATGAACCGCTCGTCGTTCTCCTGCCCCCGCTGCCAGCCCCGGCCCCGGGCCAAACTTGGGTAGATAAATGGTGTTTGCCTTTCAGCTAGGATGAATACGCCTGGCAGCTGAGGGAGTGCATCGTGGTCAAGGAGCCCGGAAAGTCGACGCTGGCCGACAAGATCGACCGGCTGTTCCACGTGGTCCGCAGGCCCGATCGGGAGCCGTACAGCAACGAAGAGGTCGCGAAGGCCTGCCGCGAGGCCACGGGCGAAAGCTTTTCGACGACGTACTTGTGGCAGCTGCGCACCGGCCGCCGCGACAACCCGACCAAGCGCCACCTGGAAGCACTGGCCCGCTTCTTCGGCGTCCCCCCGGCGTACTTCTTCGACGACGAGCAGAGCAAGAAGATCGCCGAGGAGCTGGCCCTGCTGGGCGCACTGCGCGACGCGGGCGTCCGCGACCTGGCCCTCCGAGCGGTGACCCTGTCCGCGGACGGCCTCGACACGATCAGCGACATGATCGACGCGATCGCCCGAAGGGAGGCGGGCCGCGGGGCTCCGAAGAGGGAGAACTGAGGTGCCGCTGTTCGCGGTGCCGGCTTCTTGCGCCTCCACACGGACGTGCTTTGTTCCGCTCAGGAGATCGAGCCGGCCCCCGGTCGCAGCCGTGAGCCGCCCCGCTCGCGCGGGCGGGTCGCCGCCCCGAGCCCCCTCCGCTCGTGATGTCAGGCCTGCGGGACCACCTTCGTCGCCGGTCGCTCGGCTCGGCGGCGGCGGCGGTGCTGCTCGCGAGGTCGGGCCGCGAGACCACCTTCGTCGCCGGTCGCTCGGCTCGGCGGCGGCGGTACCGCTCGCGTGGTCGGGCCCGCGAGACCACCGCCGCCACCGGTGCCTCGCGAGGCGAGGCCGCCGCCCCGCTCGCGAGCCCCAGTCGGCAAGCGCGCCCTCCCAAGCCGCCCCGCCCCCTACGCTCGCGAGGCCGACCCGGCCCCCGATCGCCGGCATCCGGTGGTGGGATAGCGTCGACCTGGCGTGGCTGGGCCGTCCGGGTGTCCGATTCGCTTCCGCGGAACTCCATCCGGGACCTGAGCGTCCGAAGGTGCTCCGGCCGCGTATCCCCGCGGGGTTCGCCGCGTTGAACCGGCCGGGGCCGTTCGGGCGGGGTGGGTGGGGTGGAGGAGGCCTGATGGTGCGGCGACCTTCCTTGCGACGGCCGTCCCGCGCGTTGTGGCGGCGGGCGCGGCGGGTCGCCGACGGGGTCAGCCTGCCGGAGCCGTTCGATGCCGAGGCGTTCGTCGCCGGGCTGGCCGCCGAGCGGGGGCGGCCCATCGAGCTGATGCCGGTCAGCGCTCCCGAAGGCGCGCCGTGCGGTCTGCTGATGAGCACCGAACGCGCCGACTACATCCTCTACCCGACCGACACGACCGCGCTGCACCGGCGGCACATCCTGCTGCACGAGGTCGGGCACCTGCTGTGCGGTCACACGGGTTCCGACGCCGGTGCCGACGGCGTGGCCATCGACGCCGCCGCCGGGCGGCAGCTGATGCCGCACCTTTCGCCCGAGCTGGTGCGGCGGGTGCTCGGCCGGACCACCTACAGCGAGGTCGAGGAACGCGAAGCCGAACTGGTCGCGAGCCTGCTCGCCCAGCGCGTCGTGCGGCCCGAGGAGCGGCGTGAGCCGGCCGCCGACGTGCCCGAAGGCGTGCAGCGCTTCGACTCGCTCTTCGGCCGTGCGCGCCGCCGTTCGCCGTGATCGAGACCCTGGCCTACCTGCTGTGCGTGGTGGGCTTCGCGGGCTTCGGCTACAAGCTCGTCGAGGCGCGCCGCAGCCAGCCGGTGCGGACGATGTGGTTCCTCGCCGGGTTCGGCATCTGCATCGCCACCGGCATCATGGTGCTGACGCCGGCGATGGCGGCCCTCGTCGGCCCGGGCCCGGTCGGCGAGTGGGTCCTCAGCCTGGCCGGCGACGAGCTGAAGCTGGGCGCGATCGGGTTCGCCGTCGCCTTCACGCAGTCCGTGTGGCGCGGCGAAGGCGCGCGCCTGGCGCCGCACGCGCTGTTCACCGGCACGACGATGGCGCTGCTCGCGGTGTGCTTCACGCTGTCGCGGCCGCAACGCGTCGGCGACGACACGGTGTTCTCGCCCGCGACGCTGCCGTTCGCGCTCGCCGACAAGGTGGTGTTCCTGCTCTACAGCCTGATCAGCCTCGGGCTGCTGTTCGCGGTGTTCGTCCGCAGCGCGCGCCACGCGGAGCCGGGACCGCTGCGCGCCGGGCTGTGGCTGCTGGTCGTCGGCGTCGGCGCGGCGTTCGCGTGGACGTTCTGGGACGTCGACGACGTCCGGCAGCTCGCCCGGACAGCGCGCATCGGCGCCCGCGAGGACCTGCCGTCCTCGGTCCTCGCGGCGGCGACGGTCGGTTTCGTGACGGCGGGCGCGACCCTCAGCGCGTGGTCGCCGGCGGTCTCGTCGGTGATCGGCCGGGTCCGGGCCTACCGGGCGTACCGCCGCATCGAGCCACTGTGGACGGCCATGCGCACGGCGGTCCCGGGCATCGTCCTGGACCCGGGCCGCGAACTGGCGGGCGGCCCGGAGTTCGCGCTGTACCGCCGCGTCATCGAAATCCGCGACGGCCACCTCGCCCTGCGCGCCCACTTCGACCCGGACCTCCCCGCCCGAGCCGAGAAGGCGGCCCGCGACGAGGGCGTGAGCGAAGCGGACCTCCCCGCCACGATCGAGGCGATCACCCTCGCGGCGGCGATCGAAGCGGGCCGGGCCGGCCGCCGCTTCGACCCGGCGAAGGCGGCACCGGACGACCAGCCCGACGCGGAGGCGGACGTCGCGGCCGAGGCGGCGTGGCTGGTCCAGGTGAGCCGAGCCTGGCAACGCGACGCGGTGGTGGCCCGGCTCCGCGAGGCCGCACTCGGCTAGCGGATCGGGGCGGGGCCGTCAGCGGGGGTAGCGGGCTCCGTTCACCGTCACCCTCAGCGTGTACACCGAACTCGAAGCCGTGATGAACAGTTCGTTCCCGCGTGCGCCGCCGAACGTGAAGTTCGAGCAGATCTCCGGGAGGCGCAGCTTGCCGATCCGCGTGCCGTCCGGGTCGAAGCAGTGCAGGCCGTCGTGCGCCGCCGCCCAGACGCGGGCGTCGCTGTCCACGCGCAGCCCGTCGAACCCTCCGCTGTCGCTCGTCGCGAAGATCTCGCCGCCGGTCAGCTTCCCGTTCTCGCCGACTCCGAACACCCTGATGTGGCTGGGGTCCTGGCGGGTGTCCGCGATGTACAGCAGCGACTCGTCCGCCGAAAACGCCAGCCCGTTCGGGCGCGAGAAGTCGTCCGCGACGATCCGGACCTCCCCCGACGGGGCGACGCGGTAGACGTGGCAGCCGCCGATTTCGCTTTCCGCCTGGTACCCCTCGTAGTCGCTGTCGATGCCGTAACTCGGGTCGGTGAACCAGATTGACCCGTCCGAGTGCTCGACGACGTCGTTCGGGCTGTTCAGCTGCTTCCCCTCGAACTCCGACGCCAGCACCGTGATCGAGCCGTCGTGCTCGGTGCGCGTGACGCGGCGGAGGCCCTGCTCGCAGCTGATCAACCGTCCGTGGCGGTCGACGGTGTGCCCGTTCGCGTAGTGCGACGGCTGGCGGAAGACGCCGACCCGGCCCGTCGTCTCGTCCCAGCGCAGGGTGCGGTCGTTCGGGATGTCGCTGAACACGAGGTAGCGCCCGGCCGGGAAGTAGGCCGGACCCTCGGTCCACCGGCAGCCGGTGTGCAGGCGCTGCGTCCACTCGTCGCCGTTGACGCGCTTGAACCGCTCGTCCAGCACTTCGAACTCGGTCTTGATCAGATCCATCGGTCACCCCTTCGAATGGAATCCCCACGATAGGCACGCAGCCGCACACGACGCAGGCGTATGCCGCGCCCGGTGGACACCCGGGCCCGAGCGGGCCCGACACGCCGTCGGGCCCTCCGCCGTGCACACTACTGTGCAATGCGTGGTACCTTCCCATGCGTAAGACTGGAGGGTGCAGTGGAGATCAGTCAGCTGCTCAAAGGGGTGCTCGATCTCGCCGTTCTCGCGGTGCTCCGCGACGAAGACGGCTACGGGTACGACGTCCTGCGAAGACTCAGGACCGCGGGACTGGACGAGGTGGGGGATGCCTCCGTGTACGGGACGCTGCGCCGGCTGTACAAGGCCGGCCTGCTCACTTCGTACGTGGTTCCCAGTGAAGAGGGCCCGCACCGCAAGTACTACAGCCTGAACGAGCCGGGCCGGGCGCGGCTCGCGGAGTCGGGCAAGACCTGGCAGAGCTTCGCACTGACGATGAACGTGCTTTTGGGAGAGGCAGCATGAGCGACAAGCCGACCGCCGTGCGGGTGTACCTGGCGCGGGTCCGCACCGCGCTCGCCGACCTGCCCGCGAGCGAGATCGAAGAGATCCTCGAGGACGTCCGCCCGCACCTGGCGGAGCTGGAAGCCGAACTCGGGGAGGGCGCCCGCGTCGAGGCGCTCATCGAACGGCTCGGGACGCCCGAGAGCTACGCCGCCGAGCTGCGGGCGTCCGGGGGGTACCCGCCGGCCGGGGAGGGCGCGACGCAGGTGCTCGCGACGGCGGCCGCGCCCAGCCTGGCGAAGCCGCGGATCGCCCTGTGGGGCCTGGTGCTCTGCGCGGTCGCGCTGGCGCTGCTGGCGTTCGGCGCCGCGATCAGCATCCACGCCGACGTGCTGCTGGGGACGCTGCTGTTCCTGCCGGTGTTCCTGATCAGCCTCGCGCTGCTGCTGCGCGGCGGGGTCGGGCCGGTGCTGGCGCTCCCGGAGGTGAGCTGGCTGCGGGGCGCGCTGGCGAAGGGGCGCGAGCAGGACGACACCGGGCGGGTGCTGCGCTGGCTGGGCTCGATGAAGCCGGCGTGGTGGGTGCTGTGCGCCGTGGTGCTGCTCGGCTTCGGCGTCCTGCTGATGATGCGCCAGCGCAGCGCCGTGCTGCTGCTGCCGTTCCTGCTCGTGGCCGCGGCCGGGATCGTGTGGGCCGGCCCGCGGGTGCGCGGCGACCGGCGGCTGCTGTGGCTGGTCGTGCCGGTTTCGGCGTTCGTCGTCGGCGGGGCGCTCGGCGGGTTCGGTGCCGCGGTCGACCTCATCTCGAACCGGTACTACCCCTCGCAGCAGTCGTCGTACTACCCCTCGTCGTCCGACCGGTACGGCAACCAGCAGCTCACCTACGGCGGCGAGGAGCTCGAGAACGTCTACGCGTTCGACGCCGAGGGCAAGCCGCTGACGGAGGTCTACCTCTACGACGAGCGGGGCCGGCCGCTCGCGCTGACCCGCTACGGCTGCGAACGCTCGAGCGGCACCAAGGAGAAGATCGGCGAGGACAACCGGTTCCCGCGCCCGAAGATCGAGCAGGGCGTCACCGACAGCCGGGGCGACTACAACGGCTACTACGGCAACCGCGCCGCCTGCCGCGAGGACGCGGGCGTGCCGTTCAGCGCCGCGATCCCGAAGGTGACGGTCCCGCCGTCGAGCACGAGCACACCGGCACCCGCTACTTCTTCGTCCGCGCCGGCCACGCCGACGCCGACGAAGTAACGGGGGACGAACGCCGGGAGTGCGGGTCGGGGCCCGCTCCCGGCGTTCACCCGATGCGAACGCGCCGGAAACGTCCCGCGAACGCGCGCGTGCTGAGCTGGGCGGGTGCTCTCGGACAGCTTCGCCCCGCGGACCCGGGTGGTCCACGGGCACGAGCGTGCCTACCGGATGGCCGGGCGCGGCCCGGCGGTGCTCTTCCTGCACGGGATCGGCGACGACTCCTCGACGTGGCTCGAGCTGCTGACGTCGCTGGCGGACGACTTCACGGTCATCGCGCCCGACCTGCTCGGCCACGGCTTCTCCGCTAAACCGCGCGCGGACTACTCGGTCGCGGCGTACGCGTGCGGCATGCGCGACCTGCTGACGACGCTCGACGTCGACCGGGTGACGGTGGTCGGGCACTCACTCGGCGGCGGGGTCGCGATGCAGTTCGCCTACCAGTTCCCGGAACGCTGCGAACGCCTGGTGCTGGTCGGCTCCGGCGGCGTCGGGGCGGGCGTCCACCCGCTGCTGCGGCTGGCGGCGGCGCCGGGGGCGGGGCTGGTGCTGCCCTTGCTGGGCGCGCGGCAGGCGTTGCCGGTGCTGCGCGGGCTCGCCGGGCTGCTGCGGTTCTCCGAAGACCTCGACTACGTGCTCGCCCGCTACCTCCGGCTGGTCGAGCCGGACACGCGCTCGGCGTTCCTGCGGACGTTGCGCTCGGTCGTCGACTGGCGCGGGCAGGTGGTCAACATGCTGGACCGCTGCTACCTGACCGAGGGGATCCCGACGCTGCTGGTGTGGGGAACCGAGGACCGCGTCGTGCCGAGCGGGCACGCGCTGCGGGCGCACCGGGCGATGCCGGGCAGCCGGCTGGTGCTGTTCGAGGGCGCGGGGCACTTCCCGCACCGGTCGGACCCCGCGCGGTTCGCCGAGGTCCTGCGGGAGTTCTTGGACTCGGCGCCGGCGGCCCGGTACGACCGGGCCCGGTGGGGTGACCTGCTGCGGGCGGGACGGCCGGCCGGGACACCGGATCCCGCGGTGGTGCCGGACCCGGCGGTGTCGTCGGGGACCTGAGCAGCCCCCGTTTTCCACGCTACCGGCGGGCACCGACAGTTCCGGGCATCGACGGTTCCGGGTGGCCGGTCCGGCGCCCGCACCGTCATGAAAGAGTCGTTCACCTCGCCCGACGCGGTGAACGACTCTTTCATGACCTCCGGACCACGGCGAAACACCGGGCCGGGGTCCGCTCGTGACGCGACGAAGGCCGCCTCCGGAGCACCGGGGGCGGCCTTCGATCGTCAGTGGGTCAGTGGGTCAGTGGCCGAAAGCGCTGCGGGCCGCGAGGTCCGCCAGCAGGGCGCGGCCCTTCTCGGCGTTGCGGGGCTGGGACAGCACGTCGTAGCGGCGCGCCACCAGCTGGCTCTGCGAGACGAACCCGCGCTTGTTGCGGTTCACCGCGTACCCCAGCGCGCCGAACAGCAGGTTGAACCCGAGGCCGGCCACCAGGCCGATCACGATCGGGACCAGGCCCGCGCCCGGGTTCAGCAGGCTGAGGACCAGGCCGAGGAACAGACCGAACATCGCGCCGGACGTCGCCGCGCTGCCCAGGACCTTGCCCCAGGACATCTTGCCCGCGATGCGCTCGACGAGCATCGGCTCGACGCCCACGATCGTGACGTCGGTGACCGGGAAGTCCGTGCCCGCGAGGTGGTCGACCGCGCGCTGCGCCTGCTCGTAGGACTCGTAGGAACCGATCGGCCAGCCGGTGGGCAGGGTCGGCAGCTGGGGTCGCGCCTGCTGCTGTCCGATCGTGTTCTGCTGCGTGAATGCTGTGGTCATCGATCTCACCTCTCCTGCCCCGTACAACGCGGGAGTACCCCGGAATCCTCCCACGCCGCAAGATTCACAGACTCTTCTCAGCCGGGCAAACCGTGCAATCCGGCCCGCGCCCGGCGCCGCCGCCGACGGCTCGCTCAATGGTTCAGGAAAATACCTTTGTTCCGGTTGACCCGGCGAGGCTGACCGGGTAGGAAGAACCGGCAAAGGATTCATATCAAACCTTTGGGGCGACCGATGGCACGCAGACGAGGCATGCTCACGCTCGACGAACTCCGCGCACGCGTGGACGCGGGCACGATCGACACGGTGCTCGTCGCGCTCACGGACATGCAGGGGCGGCTGCAGGGCAAGCGCTGCTCGGCCGAGTACTTCCTCGACGAGGTCGTCGGGCACGCCACCGAAGCCTGCAACTACCTGCTCGCCGTCGACGTCGACATGAACACCGTCGACGGCTACGCGCTTTCGTCGTGGGAGAGCGGCTACGGCGACTTCGTGCTGCGCCCCGACCTCGAAACCCTGCGCGAGATCCCCTGGCACGAGGGCACCGCGCTGGTGCTCGCCGACGTCGAGCGCGTGCAGGGCGGCCCGGTCGGGGTGTCGCCGCGGCAGATCCTGCGCCGTCAGCTCGACCGGCTCGCCGAGCGGGGGCTCGCCGCCTTCGTCGGGACCGAACTCGAGTTCATCGTCTTCGACGACACCTACGAAGCCGCCTGGGACAAGCACTACCACGGCCTCAAGCCCGCCAACCAGTACAACGTCGACTACTCGATGCTCGGCACCGCCCGCCTGGAGCCGCTGCTGCGCCGCATCCGCAACGACATGGCCGGCGCCGGGCTCTACCCGGAGTCCGTCAAGGGCGAGTGCAACCCCGGCCAGCAGGAGATCGCCTTCCGCTTCACCGACGCGCTCGCCACCTGCGACAACCACAGCGTCTACAAGAACGGCGCCAAGGAGATCGCCGCGCAGGAGGGCAAGAGCCTCACGTTCATGGCGAAGTACAACGAGCGCGAGGGCAACTCCTGCCACATCCACATCAGCCTGCGCTCGACCGAGGGACGGGCGGTGCTCGCGGGCGACAGCGAGCACGGCTTCTCGAAGCTGATGGAGCAGTTCCTCGCCGGCCAGCTCGCCGCGCTGCACGAGCTGACGTACTTCCTCGCGCCGAACATCAACTCCTACAAGCGGTTCGTGCCCGGCAGCTTCGCGCCGACCGCGATCGCCTGGGGCACCGACAACCGGACGTGCGCGCTGCGCGTGGTCGGGCACGGCGAATCGCTGCGCGTCGAGAACCGCGTGCCGGGCGGGGACGTCAACCCGTACCTGGCCGTCGCCGCGCTGATCGCCGCGGGCCTGCACGGCATCGAGAACGAGCTCGAGCTGGAAGAACCGTTCACCGGCAACGCCTACCACTCCGGCCGGGACACGGTGCCGACCACGCTGCCCGAGGCGGCCGCGGCCCTGGCCGGCAGCGAGATCGCCCGCAGCGCGTTCGGCGAAGACGTCGTCGAGCACTACCTGAACGCGGCGAAGATCGAGGTGGACGCCTACAACGCCGCCGTCACCGACTGGGAGCTCGTCCGTGGCTTCGAACGACTCTAGGCCGGTCATCGGCCTCACCAGCTACCTGGAACCCGCGAAGTTCGGAGTCTGGGAGACCGAAGCCGCGCTGCTGCACCGGGTCTACGTCGACTGCGTCGTCGCGGCCGGCGGCATCCCGGTGCTGCTGCCGCCGGTGTCCGGCGCGCACGACCGGCTCGTGTCCACTGTGGACGGGCTGGTGCTGACCGGCGGCGCCGACGTCGAGCCGGCACGCTACGGCCAGGAGCCGCACCCCACCACCTACACCCGGCCGAACCGGGACGCCTTCGAGTTCGGCCTGTTCGCGGCCGCGCGGAAGGCCGGGAAGCCGGTGCTCGGCGTGTGCCGCGGCCTGCAGGTGATGAGCGTCGCCCTCGGGGGATCGCTGGTCCAGCACCTGCCGGACGCGCGGGGGACCACCGAGCACCAGCCCGCGCCCGCGACGTTCGGCCGGGGCACCGTCACCCTGGCCGAGGGGAGCCGGGCGGCGGCGATCCTGGGGTCGGAGACCAAGACGTTGTGCTACCACCACCAGGCGATCGACCGGCTCGGCGCCGGCCTCGAACCGGTCGGCTGGGCCGCCGACGGCACGATCGAGGCCGCCGAGATCCCGGGCGAATTCGCGCTGGGCGTGCAGTGGCACCCCGAGCAGGACAGCGACGACGTCCGGCTGTTCGCCGCGCTCGTCGACGCGACCGAGGAGAACCGATGAGCACCTTCGACGTCCTGAACCCCGCCACCGAGGAGGTGGTGCGGACCATCCCGCTGACCAGCGCGGAGGAGACCGACGCGGCGATCGCCCGCGCGCAGGCGGCGTTCCCGGCCTGGCGCGACGTCACCCCCGGCGACCGCGCGCGGCTGCTGCGCCGCTTCGCCGACGCCGTCGAGGGCGACCTCGAGAACCTCGCGCGGCTCGAGGTCGAGAACTCCGGGCACACCATCGGCAACGCGCGCTGGGAAGCGGGCAACGTCCGCGATGTCCTCAACTACTACTCCGCCGCCCCGGAACGCCTGATCGGCAAGCAGATCCCGGTGCCGGGCGGCATCAACGTCACCTTCCAGGAACCCCTGGGCGTCGTCGGCGTGATCGTGCCGTGGAACTTCCCGATGCCGATCGCGGGCTGGGGTTTCGCGCCCGCGCTCGCCGCCGGCAACACCGTCGTCCTCAAGCCCGCCGAGCTGACGCCGCTCACGGCGATCCGGCTGGGCGAGCTGGCGCGCGAGGCGGGCATCCCCGACGACGTCTTCCAGGTGCTGCCCGGCAAGGGATCCGTGGTCGGGCAGCGGTTCGTCGACCACCCGGGCGTGCGCAAGGTCGTCTTCACCGGCTCCACCGAGGTCGGCAAGCAGATCATGGCCGGCTGCGCGGCCCGGGTGAAGCGCGTGACGCTGGAGCTGGGCGGCAAGAACGCGAACATCGTCTTCGCCGACTCCGACCTGGAGAAGGCCGCCGCGACCGCGCCCTACGGCGTCTTCGACAACGCGGGCCAGGACTGCTGCGCCCGCTCGCTGATCCTGGTGCAGGCGAGCGCGTACGACCGGTTCATGGAGCTGCTGGAACCCGCCGTGCACGGCGTCGTGGTCGGCGACCCCGGCGACGAGAAGACCGAGATGGGGCCGCTGATCTCGGCCGCGCACCGGGAGAAGGTCGCTTCCTACGTGCCCGGCGACGCACCGGTCGCCTTCCGCGGCACCGCGCCGTCGGGGGCGGGCTTCTGGTTCCCCCCGACCGTCCTCACCCCGCCCGACCTGCGGCACCCGGCCGCGGCGGAGGAGGTGTTCGGCCCGGTCGTCGCCGTCGTGCCGTTCGCCGAAGAGGCCGACGCGATCCGCATGGCGAACGCCACCGAGTACGGCCTTTCGGGGTCGATCTGGACCCGGGACGCCGGGCGCGCGTTCCGGGTGGCGCGCGGCGTCGAAGCCGGCAACCTCTCGGTCAACTCGCACTCTTCGGTGCGCTACTGGACGCCGTTCGGCGGGTTCAAGCAGTCCGGCCTCGGCCGTGAACTGGGCCCCGACGCCGCGGCGGCGTTCACCGAAACCAAGAACGTCTTTCTCAGCACGGAGGAGTAATGGTCCAGCGATTCGAAGGCCGCGTGGCGGTCATCACCGGCGGCGCGAGCGGCATCGGGCTGGCTTCGGCCCGCCGCCTGGCGAGCGAAGGGGCGAAGGTCGTCATCGCGGACCTGACCCCGGCCGTCGGCAAGGCGGTCGCCGACGAGATCGGCGGCGCGTTCATCCAGGCCGACGTCACCGACGCCGAGCAGGTCGAGAACCTGTTCCACAGCACGGTCGAGCAGTTCGGCTCGGTCGACGTCGCGTTCAACAACGCCGGGATTTCGCCGCCCGAGGACGACTCCATCCTGACCACCGGCATCGAGGCGTGGGAACGCGTGCAGCGCGTCAACCTGACGTCGGTGTACCTGTGCTGCAAGGCCGTCCTGCCGCACATGCAGCGCCAGGGCCGCGGTTCCATCGTCAACACCGCGTCGTTCGTCGCGGTGATGGGCGCGGCGACGTCGCAGATCTCCTACACCGCGTCCAAGGGCGGGGTGCTCGCGATGAGCCGTGAGCTGGGCATCCAGTTCGCGCGCGAGAACATCCGTGTCAACGCGCTGTGCCCGGGGCCGGTGAACACCCCGCTGCTCAAGGAGCTGTTCGCGAAGGACCCGGAACGCGCGGCACGGCGGCTGGTGCACGTCCCGGTCGGCCGGTTCGCCGAGCCGGAGGAGATCGCGGCGGCGGTGGCGTTCCTCGCCAGCGACGACGCCAGCTTCATCACGGCGTCGCAGTTCCTGGTCGACGGCGGCATCTCCGGCGCGTACGTCACCCCGCTCTAACGGCGCGTCTTCGCCCCGGGTTTCCGCACGCCGTGCACCTCCCGCAGGTACTTCCAGGCCGCGTTGAGGGTCTTGCGCTCTTCGGAGATCTGGCGTTCGCGCCGCCGCAGGATGCGGGTGGCGATCTCGGCGGCGAGGAACGCCCCGGCGGCGAAGGTCAGCGTGCCGACGATCAGGACGAGGGCGATCACGGTGGTGGTCATGGTGACCAGCGTCGAGCCGGCGTGGGCGATTCGTCCCCGCGCAAAGCTAGCGGGTTTCGTTAGCTTTGTGAGGTGACGCACTGGCGCGCCGACGAGTGGGCGGAAGCGGTCCGGGCCGGGATCCGCTCCCGGGGCCTCTCCCTGGACGAGGCCGCCAGGCGCATCGGCGTTCCGACGTCGACCCTGCGCAGCTGGATCGAGCACCGGCACGCGCCGAAGGTGACCGTCTTCGACCACTGGGCGCAGCTCGCCGAGGTGACCGGGCTCGGGGAGGCCGAGCTGCTGCGCGTCGCCGGGGTGCTGCCCGACTCGCTCGCTTCGCCGGTGCACGTCGCCCAAGCCGCGAAGGCGTTGCGGGAAGGCATCGACCAGGCCGGGCAGTTCCTCCGGCAGGCCACCGCGCTCGTCTACTCCTCGCCCGGCACGCAGGTGGCCAACCTCATCGCCGCGTCGCCGATCGACTGGGAGATGCGGATCCGCTCGGCCACCCGCGGCGACGAGGTCCGCGTCACCTACCACCACTACGTCGGGGTCGTGCCGCCGCGGGACTTCCCGCACGACGACGCCGAGGCTCGCCGGATCCTCGAGCACGAGGTCCTCGGCGAGCTGTGGCGGCCGCTCGGGCTCTACTGGCGGGTCGCCGAGGTGCACGACTGGCACGAGCCGCCGCGGCTGGTCATCCAGGTGCCGGAGCAGGAGGCGACGCGCCCGCCCGTGCCGTCGCCGGTCGTCGCGGCGCCGCCGGTCGTGGTGCTGTCGCCGATCTGGGGGTACGGCGAGCTGCTGGCGTCGCTGGTCGCCGACGGGCTCGGGTTCGGCAACGTCGACTTCCGCTACTTCGGCCTCCCGGACACGATGGCCGACCGCGTCCGCACCACCGCCCGCGAGCTGGCCGGGCCCGCGCCGCGGCTGGTGCACTCGGTGCCGCCGATCATGCTGCTGCACGGCCTGGCCGTGCCCGACCTGACCGGCCGTCTCCCGGTGGTGGTCCGCTACGGGCCTCGCATGCGCGCGCGGGCGGCGCGGATCTACCGGTCGGCGCTGCTCGAAGCAGGGTTCGACGACCCCCTCGACGGCGCCCGCGCGATCGAGGAGGCGATCGCGGTCCCGCCCGGCTGCCCGTACTACGAGGTGACGCTGGCCGACGAGGACGTCTTCGACGGCGACCGCCCCTCGCTGGACCGGCTCAACGACGCGGTGGCCTGGCACGCCGAGCAGATCGTGGAGCAGGTCCTGCTGGGTGCGGGTCACCCGCCGGTCCCGCTCGGCGGGCCGCTCAAGCGGCTGGTCCTGCCCTCGGGCCGGGTCCGCCGCCCGCCCGCGCTCGCCGGCGGGGTCGTGCGCCGGGTCGACGGCGAGCCCTGACCGCTGGTCGGGGTGGGGTCGAGGATCACTGTGGCGTTGGCCGGGTTGTGTAGACGCCCGCCGGAACCGCCGGGTACCGTAACCGCCACAACTGCAGATCGGGCCGTTGAGCCGAGGCGGGAGAGCCCTCACGAAGTCGGTGGGGCACCGAAGGAGCAAACTCCCCGGAATCTCTCAGGTACCTGCTACCGCTTCGCGCGAGGCCACTCTGGAAAGCAGGCGCACCCGCGCCTCACCCAAGGTGAAAGCCGCTTCACACGCGGTGAAACTCTCAGGTGCCATGACAGAGGGGGAGTTCCCAGCGCACCGTTGTGTGCCCGGCCCGAGGAGCTCCCGATCACCTCCACGCAGTTCGACGCCCGCCACATCGGCCCGTCCGAGGCCGAGCGCGCGAAAATGCTGGCCGAATGCGGCTACAGCAGCCTGGACGCCCTCGTCGGCGCCGCCGTCCCGAGCGCGATCCGCGCGACGAAGGAACTCAGCCTCCCGCCCGCCGCGTCCGAAGAGGAAGCCACCGCGGAGCTGCGCGCGCTCGCCGCGCGCAACCGGCCGATGACGCAGATGATCGGTCTCGGCTACTCCGACACCGTCACCCCCGGCGTCATCCGCCGCAACGTCCTCGAGAACCCCGCCTGGTACACCGCGTACACGCCCTACCAGCCGGAGATCTCGCAGGGCCGGCTCGAAGCCCTCCTCAACTTCCAGACCATGGTCGCCGACCTGACCGGCCTGGCCACCGCGAACGCGTCCCTGCTGGACGAGTCGACCGCCGTCGCCGAGGCCGTCACGCTGATGCGCCGCGCGTCCAAGTCGAAGTCCAACAGGGTCGTGCTCGACGCCGAGTGCCTGCCGCAGACCATCGCCGTCGTGCGCACCCGGGTCGAGGCGCTGGGCATCGAGGTCGAGGTCCGCGACCTGCTCACCGGCCTGCCGGACGACTTCTTCGGCGTCGTCGCCCAGTACCCCGGCGCGTCCGGCGTGCTGCGCGGCCGCGGCTTCTACCACGCGATTTCCGAATCGGCGAAGGCCGCGGGTGCGCTGTTCACCGTCGCCGCCGACCTCCTCGCCCTGACGCTGGTCACCGCGCCCGGCGAGTTCGGCGCCGACGTCGCCGCCGGTTCGACGCAGCGCTTCGGCGTCCCGCTCGGCTACGGCGGCCCGCACGCCGGGTACATGTCCGTGCGCGCCGGCCTCGAGCGCTCGCTGCCCGGGCGGCTGGTCGGCGTCTCGGTCGACGCCGACGGCAACTCCGCCTACCGCCTCGCGCTGCAGACCCGTGAGCAGCACATCCGCCGTGAGAAGGCGACGTCCAACATCTGCACCGCGCAGGTCCTCCCGGCCGTGCTGGCCGCGATGTACGCGGTCTACCACGGCCCGGACGGCCTGAAGAAGATCGCCCGGCGCGTCCACGGCCTCGCCGCGGGCTTCGCCGCAGCCCTCCGCAAGACCGGCGTCGAGGTCGTCCACGAGTCCTTCTTCGACACCGTCGTCGCGCACGTCCCCGGCCAGGCCGCCGAGGTCCACGCGGCCGCTCGTGAAGCCGGCATCAACCTCGGGCACGTCGACGCCGACCACGTCCGCGTCGCCTTCGACGAGGTCAGCACCCCCGCGATCGCCGCGCAGGTCCTGAAGGCGTTCGGCGTCGAGTCCGACCTCGAAGACGGCGTCGCACTGCCCAACGGCCTGGCCCGCGAGAGCGGCTTCATGGGCCACGAGGTCTTCGGCACCCACCGCTCCGAGACGGCGATGCTGCGCTACCTGCGCAAGCTGTCCGATCTGGACTACGCGCTCGACCGCGGCATGATCCCGCTCGGCTCCTGCACGATGAAGCTCAACGCCACCACCGAGATGGAGCCGATCAGCTGGCGCGAGTTCGCCGGCATCCACCCGTTCGCGCCGGCCGAAGACGCCGAGGGCTACCACACGCTCGTGGGGCAGTTCGCGGAGTGGCTGGCTGAGGTCACCGGCTACGACAAGGTGTCCCTGCAGCCCAACGCGGGCAGCCAGGGCGAGCTGGCCGGGCTCCTCGCGATCCGCGCGTACCACCGCGCGAACGGCGACGACGCCCGTGACGTCTGCCTGATCCCGTCGTCCGCGCACGGAACCAACGCCGCGTCCGCGGTGCTCGCCGGGATGCGCGTGGTCGTCGTGAAGTGCACCGACGAGGGCAACGTCGACCTGGCCGACCTGCGGGCCAAGGTGGACGCGCACCGGGACACGCTCGCCGCGATCATGGTCACCTACCCGTCCACGCACGGCGTCTACGAGCACGACATCGACGAGCTGGCCAAGATCGTCCACGACGGCGGCGGCCAGGTGTACGTGGACGGCGCGAACCTCAACGCCCTGCTGGGCCTGGCCAAGCCGGGCGAGTTCGGCGGCGACGTCTCGCACCTGAACCTGCACAAGACCTTCTGCATCCCGCACGGCGGTGGCGGCCCCGGCGTCGGCCCGGTCGCGGTGCGCGCGCACCTCGCGCCGTACCTGCCGAACCACCCGCTGCTGGACCAGGCCGGTCCCGAGACCGGCGTCGGCCCGATCAGCGGCGCGCCCTACGGCTCGGCGTCGATCCTGCCGATCTCCTGGGCCTACGTCCGGATGATGGGTGCGCCCGGCCTGACCGCCGCGACGAAGGTCGCCGTGCTGGCCGCGAACTACGTCGCTTCGCGCCTGGCCCCGCACTACCCGGTGCTCTACACGGGCCAGGACGGCCTGGTCGCGCACGAGTGCATCCTCGACCTGCGCCAGCTCACCAAGGAGACCGGCGTGACGGTCGACGACGTCGCGAAGCGGCTCATCGACTACGGCTTCCACGCGCCGACCATGTCGTTCCCGGTCGCCGGCACGCTGATGGTCGAGCCGACCGAGTCCGAGGACCTCGGCGAGATCGACCGGTTCATCGCCGCGATGATCGCCATCCGCGCGGAGATCGACGAGGTCGCCGCCGGTCGCTGGAGCGCCGAGGAGTCGCCGCTGCGGGGCGCCCCGCACACCGCCGAGACGCTGGTGGGGGAGTGGGACAAGGCGTACGACCGCGAGCTGGCCGTGTACCCGGCCGGGGTGTCGCGCAAGAACAAGTACTGGCCCCCGGTGCGTCGCATCGACGGCGCCCGCGGCGACCGTAACCTCGTGTGCTCCTGCCCGCCCCTCAACGCTTACGAAGGCTGATCCGTGTCACGCGAAACTTCCCTGCACGGAGTCCACAAGGGACTCGGTGCGCTGTTCACCGACTTCGCCGGCTGGTCCATGCCGGTCCGCTACGCCAGCGAGCTGGCCGAGCACAAGGCCGTCCGCGAGGCGGCCGGCCTGTTCGACCTCTCGCACATGGCCGAAATCCACGTCACCGGGGCGCAGGCCGCCGACGTCCTGGACTTCGCGCTGGTCGGCAACCTGACCGGCGTCAAGCCCGGCCGCGCGCGGTACACGATGATCTGCGACGCCGACGGCGGCGTGCTCGACGACCTCGTCGTCTACCGCCTCGCCGACGAGCACTACCTGGTCGTCGCCAACGCGGGCAACGCGAAGGTCGTCGCGGACGCCCTCGCCGAGCGGGTCGCGGGCTTCGACGCCGTCGTCGACGACCGGAGCGAGACCACCGCGCTGATCGCCGTCCAGGGCCCGAACGCCGCGGCGATCCTCGGCTCGGTGACCGACGCCGACCTGGCCGCGCTCAAGTACTACGCCAGCGTCCCGGCGGTCGTGAAGGGCCACGACGTCCTGCTCGCCCGCACCGGCTACACCGGCGAAGACGGCTTCGAGCTGTTCGTGAACGCCGACGAGGCCCCGGCGGTCTGGCGGATCCTGACCGAGGCGGGCGAGGGCCACGGCCTGGTCCCGGCCGGCCTGGCCTGCCGCGACACGCTGCGGCTGGAAGCCGGGATGCCGTTGTACGGCAACGAGCTCACCCTCGACCAGAGCCCGTTCGAAGCCGGGCTCGGCCGCGTCGTCAAGTTCGAGAAGCCGGGCGACTTCGTCGGCCGCGCGGCGCTGGAGGAACGGTCCGAGCAGGACGTCCCGCGCGTGCGCGTCGGGCTCAAGGGCGCCGGCCGCCGCGCCCCGCGGCACGGCTACAAGCTCCTGGCCGACGGCAAGGAGATCGGCGAGGTCACCAGCGGCGCGCTGTCGCCGACGCTGGGTCACCCCATCGCCATGGCGTACGTCGATCGGGCGTACACCGAGCCCGGCACCGAGCTCTCCGTCGACATCCGGGGCAGGATCGAGCCCGTCGAGGTCGTCGCCCTTCCCTTCTACTCCCGCGCGTAAAGGACTCCCAGCTGTGAGCATCCCCGAGAACCTGAAGTACACCAAGGAACACGAGTGGCTGTCCGTCGAAGACGGCGTCGCCACCGTGGGCATCACCGCCTTCGCCGCCGAGTCGCTCGGTGACATCGTGTTCGTCCAGCTGCCGGACGCCGGCTCGGCGATCACCGCCGGCGAGGTGTTCGGCGAGGTCGAGTCGACCAAGTCGGTCAGCGAGCTGTACGCGCCCGTCTCCGGCGAGGTCGTCGAGGTGAACGGCACCACAGCCGACACCCCCGAGGTCATCAACTCCGACCCGTACACGGAAGGCTGGCTGCTGAAGGTGCGTCTGACCGGGGACGTGCCGGACCTGCTCGACGCCGCCGCGTACGCCGCGCTCACCCAGGAGAACTGATGACGACGTTCGACCAGCACCTGTCCGAAGTCGACCCCGAGGTCGCCGCGGCCGTCGCCGACGAACTGACCCGCCAGCAGTCCACCCTGGAAATGATCGCGTCGGAGAACTTCGCCCCGGTGGGCGTGCTCGAGGCGCAGGGGTCGGTGCTGACCAACAAGTACGCCGAGGGCTACCCCGGCCGCCGCTACTACGGCGGCTGCGAGCACGTCGACGTCGTCGAGCAGCTCGCCATCGACCGCGCGAAGGCCCTGTTCGGCGCCGAGCACGCCAACGTCCAGCCGCACTCGGGCGCGCAGGCCAACGCGGCCGCGATGTTCGCCGTGCTCAAGCCGGGCGACACGATCCTCGGCCTCGACCTGGCGCACGGCGGACACCTGACGCACGGGATGAAGATCAACTTCTCGGGCAAGCTCTACAACGTCGTCGCCTACCACGTCGACAAAGAGACCGGCATCGTCGACCTCGCCGAGATCGAGCGCCTGGCCGTCGAGCACAAGCCGAAGCTGATCATCGCCGGCTGGTCCGCCTACCCGCGTCAGCTCGACTTCGCCGAGTTCCGCCGGATCGCGGACCTGGTCGAGGCCAAGCTGATGGTCGACATGGCGCACTTCGCGGGGCTGGTCGCGGCCGGGCTGCACCCGTCGCCGGTGCCGCACGCCGACATCGTCACCACGACCACGCACAAGACCCTGGGCGGCCCGCGCGGCGGCCTGATCCTGTCGCGGCAGGAGCTGGCGAAGAAGATCAACTCGGCGGTGTTCCCCGGCCAGCAGGGCGGGCCCCTCGAACACGTGATCGCGGCCAAGGCCGTCGCGCTGAAGATCGCCGCGAGCGAGGAGTTCAAGGAGCGCCAGCAGCGCACCCTGGAAGGCTCGCGGATCCTGGCATCGCGGCTGTCGCAGGCGGACTGCGCCGACGCGGGGGTGCGCGTGCTGACCGGCGGCACCGACGTCCACCTGGTGCTGGTCGACCTCGTCCAGTCCACTCTGGACGGTCAGCAGGCCGAGGACCGGCTGCACGAGGTCGGTATCACGGTCAACCGCAACGCCGTCCCGTTCGACCCCCGCCCGCCGATGATCACCTCCGGCCTGCGCATCGGCACTCCGGCGCTCGCCACCCGCGGGTTCCGGGCCGAGGACTTCACCGAGGTCGCCGACGTCATCGCCGAGGCGCTGAAGCCGGACTTCGACGACGCCCTGCGCTCGAAGCTGCGCGACCGCGTCGAAGCGCTGGCCGCGAAGCACCCGTTGTACGCGGACCTGTCCCGGTGAGCGCGCTGCCCGAAGGCCGGAAGCTGCTGCGGCTGGAAGTCCGCAACAGTGAGACGCCGATCGAGAAGAAGCCGCCGTGGATCAAGACGCGGGTGCGGATGGGGCCGGAGTTCACCGAACTCAAGGGCCTGGTGCG